>CALWOE010000032.1 GCA_944383035.1 uncultured Clostridia bacterium | reverse complement strand
AGCTTTTACTAGTACTGGTTTACATTTTTTACATTTTCTTCTATTTTTATATTTTTTACTTTACATTTTTTACAAAAATTTACGTGTGTGTGTGTGTGTGTGTGTGTAGTACAATCATACTTATGCTCCTTTTAGTTTACATATATTAATCTTAATGATTACTTTTATTTCCAGTTTATATTAAAATTATATATTATTTTACTAAAATTTTTCAAGTATTAAACTCAAAAAAAAATAAAAACTAAAAATATTTATTGAGATATCTCTTTATTTGTGCTATTATATTTATGGTGATTTTATGCAATATTTAACAAGAATATCTTGTATTTTAAATATATTATTTGGTGTTTTATTATTTAAATTTAAAATTATTTTAAGATTTAACAACATCTTAGAAAAACAGATGGCAATAAATGATGGAACATACAATATTAGTATTTATTTAGTTTATATAACTATATTTTTAATATTCTTTAATTTAAGTTTATTTTTGAAAAACAAATATAGCATGAAGATAAAAATATTTTACATCTTACCTATAATAGCTGGTATTTTAAATATAATGTTTGGTATTAATAATATTGTTATACCTATACTATATATAGTTCCTAATTTATTTATTTTTATATATTCATTTATTTATGATAAAAAAGTTAGAAAAAATATAAAAGAAGCTTAATTTAAAAGCTTCTTTTTAACTTACATCACTATTTAAATTTGAGTTTTGATTTTCATCATTATTTTCAACTTCATTTTCTTCTACTTTTACTTCTTCATTTATTTTATCTTGTTTTTTTACTAGATTTTTTAATTTAATTAATTTAAAAGTTTCTCTCATATAATTTCTTTTTTCTTTTTGTTTTGCTTTTTTTATTTCCATATCCATTAAATATTCATTTATCATATCTTTCATATTACTAAATACATACTCATTTCTTGCATCTTTTACATATTTAGGATCTAATTCAAATAAATATTCTAGTGTTGCCATTGCTTTTTCTTTTTGAGATGTAATTGAATAAATTTTTGCAATTTCATAATATGCTATTTTTGAATATGTAGGAGAAGGAAACATATTTTTGTATGCCTCTATTGCTTTATCATAATCTTTTTTGAAATAATATATATTTCCTATGTTATAATATGCGGTGTATAAATCACTTTTTAATTCTACTGATTTTTCAAAAGCTTCTAATGCTTTATCTACCTCCTTTAATTGCAAATTAAGCATTGCAATATTATAATATAACTCGTAAGAAGTTGGAAATGTTTTTAATGATTTTACATATATTTCTCTTGCCTCTTTAAATCTAGCTTGACTTGTAAGACAAATTGCGTATGCTTCCATTGCTTCATAAAAATCTGGTTTTAATTTTAATGCTTTATTAAACATAACTATAGCTGTATCTTTTTTATTAGTTTCATCAAGTATAATTCCAAGTTCATAATATGATTTATAATCGCTTCTATCAAGCTGAGTTGCAAGTGCAAATGAATCTCTTGCATTTATAAAATCATTTAAGTGTTTATAACACTTTCCTGATAAATATAAATACTCTGCTTTTTCTCCATCTATCTCACTTAAACTTTGTATATATTTTAATGTATTTTCATACTCTCGCAAACTATATGAATTTTTTATTTTCATTTTTAAAGAAAATCTTTTTATCTTTGTATCATTATACTGTAATATTAATGTTGCAATTGGTAACAAAAATACAAATATAAAAGTTATAATTTGAAAAACAAGTGGCATATATACATTATATATTGTAAAACCTACATATCCACCGACAAAAAAGGATGATATACAAATTATAACAATATTTAATTTTGCATTTATTTTCAAATATTTTTTAAGTAACAAACCTATTATTAAAACTGCATCAATTAATACTACAATTTTTTCTATAATCATTTGTTATTCCTCCGTTTACTAGATTATACAATATTTTTTTACATCATTCAAGCATGATTTATGCTATTTGACATTATTAGACAATACTAGACAAAACTAGATTTAAACTGCAATTTATGTACTTTTTTAATATATAATTCATATATAATAATATAAATACTTTCAAATATACATACATCTATATTTCTATACAAATAATAATATTAACATTTATTTAATTGACTAATTATGTATTTTTTAGTATAATATATTTTTGTAAAAGGGTGTGAACTTATATGAAAAAACAATTTAAAACATTAAATAATATAAAGAAAATACATATGATTGGTATTGGTGGAACTAGTATGAGTGGAATAGCCTTAATTTTAAAAAAAGAAGGATATACTGTTACTGGATCTGATAAATTTCATGGTGATATGATAGATATTCTAGAAAAAAATGGTATTCCTGTTGCTATTGGATCTCATGCAGAACTTGTTAAAGATGCTGATATTGTTGTTTATACATCAGCTATAAATCAACATGATCCAGAATTTGTTCGTGCTAAATCTTTAGGTATACCAACATATGAAAGAGCAAAATTTTTAGGACTTTTACTTGAATGTTACAAAACACCTATTTGTATTTCTGGTACACATGGAAAAACAACAACAACTTCTATGCTTGCTTCAATTTTTATTGATGCAAAATTAGATCCCAATGTACAAGTTGGTTCAAAATTTAAAAGACTAAGTAATCTAAATTATAGAATTGGGAATTCTGAATATTTTGTATTAGAAGCTTGTGAATATGTTGATAGTTTTTTAAACTTTCCTCATCAAACAGCTGTAATTTTAAATATAGATGAAGATCATTTAGATTATTTTTCTGGAATTGAAGAAATCAAAGAATCGTTTAAAAAATTTATTTTAATGTTACCTGAAAATGGTATATTAGTTATAAATAAAGATGATAGTAATTGTAATGACGTACTAAATGAAATACAAGATAAACTTAAAGAAAAAAATATACAGATATATACATTTTCTATAAGCGATCCAACAGCAACAATATATGCAAAAAATATATCTTGTAATATAAAAGGATTTTATTCTTTTGAAGTAAGAAATCCAAATACTAAAAAAACTTATGAATTTTATTTAACAGTTCCTGGAATTCATAATGTATATGATGCTCTTGCTTCTATTACTACTGGTTTTGCACATAATATTTCTTTTGAAATTATGGAACAAAGTTTAGAAGAATTTAGTGGTGCAAATCGTAGATTTGAATTAAAAAAGGAAATTAAACCTGGAGTTTTAGTATATGATGATTATGCACATCATCCAACAGAAATAAAAGCTACTTTATCTGCTGCAAGACAAAAAGAATGTAACAGAATAATTGCTATATTTCAACCTCATACATATTCTAGAACAAAAGAACTCTTAGATGATTTTTCAACTTCATTTTTTGATGCTGACATTGTAATTATCGCAGATATTTATGCTGCTCGTGAAAAAGATGAAGGGATTGTATCTTCTCAAGATTTAGTTGATAAATTAATTGAAAATAAAGTTGACGCTATATTTATAAAAGACTTTGAAGAAATTGCAAAATATATAAAAAAGATAGTAAAAAAAGGAGATATTGTTTTAACAATTGGCGCTGGAGATATAACTCATTTAAGTGACCTTTTGTAAAAATCACAATAAAAAGAACTAGCAAAAAGCTAGTTCTTTTGCTTAATTGTTTTTAACAATTAAAGCATATCTTTCTATTACCATCATCAATGGTAATAATATTAAAATTTTCTTTCCCCAAAAGTTTCATAAGCTCTTTTGGTGTTACAACAGTCTTATATTCATCTGTTGTTAATATAAGTCTGTTGTTATTTTCTAGAGTTTTTAAAAAATCATCAATTCTTTTCATATTACCTAACCTCCCAATCAACAATTTAAAAAACTCTTTTTAAATAAAACAATATATAAATCGTATATATTATATCACAAAAATTAGATTATGTCAATTATCACATCTTAAATTTCAACAATATATACGTTTATTAATATCAATTTTTTTACTTAAAATAAACATTTAAAATATATTACTTGACTTTATGTTGCTTTTTGATATAATATTATTTGGAAAAAGGAGTGTTAAGCGTAATGAAAATAGGAATAGTAGGATTACCAAATGTAGGTAAATCAACTCTTTTTAATGCTATAACAAAAGCTGGTGCAGAAAGTGCAAACTATCCATTTTGTACAATTGAACCAAATGTTGGAATAGTAACAGTACCTGATAAAAGAATTGATGTTTTGTCTAAGATGTATGAAACTTTAAAAACAACTTATGCAACAATAGAATTTGTTGATATTGCCGGTCTTGTTAAAGGAGCTTCTAAAGGTGAAGGTTTAGGTAATAAATTTTTATCTCATATAAGAGAAACAGATGCAATTGCTCATATAGTGAGATGTTTTGAAGATGAACAAATTGTTCATGTAAATGGAAAAATTGATCCAATATCTGATATTGAAACTATAAATCTTGAACTTATCTTCTCTGATATCGAAACTGTTACAAAAAGAATCGAAAGAGTTCAAAAACAAGCAAAATCTGGTGATAAAAAATCTATTACAGAATTAGAAATTTTAAAAAATCTTTTAGCTCATTTAGAAAGTGGTAAATCAGCTAGAACATTTGATATGTCTGATGAAGATAAAGATTTGTTAAAAGATGTATATTTACTTACTTCAAAACCAGTTATCTATGTAGCAAATGTCTCTGAAAATCAAATTGAAAATATGGATAATGATAAATATGTAAATCTAGTTAAAGAGTATGCAAAAAAAGAAAATGCAAGTGTCATATCTTTATGTGCTAAACTTGAAGAAGATTTAAGTGAACTTGATGATGAAGATAAACAAGCTTTAATGGAAGGATATAATATAAAAGAATCTGGTCTTGATAAATTAATTAAAGCTAGTTATTCTTTACTTGGACTTATTTCTTATCTTACTGCTGGTAAACAAGAAGTACGTGCTTGGACTATAAAAAATGGAACAAAAGCACCACAAGCTGCAGGAAAAATACATTCTGATTTTGAAAGAGGATTTATAAAAGCTGAAGTTGTATCATATGATGATTTAATAAAATATGGTACTATGCAAAAGGTTAAAGAAAATGGTCTTGTAAGATTAGAAGGAAAAGATTATGTTGTAAAAGATGGCGATATTATTTTATTTAGATTTAATGTTTAAAAAAAGCTTGAACAAAATTCAAGCTTTCTTTTTTTATCTTTTATTAATATTTTATTGTAATTTTTTTACATTTAACATTCTTAAAGAATTTAATATTGCAATAACTGATACACCAACATCTGCAAAAACAGCTTCCCACATAGTTGATATACCAAATGCTGCAAGTATTAAAACAATTACTTTTACTCCTATAGCAAATACAATATTTTCTACTACTATTTTCATTGTTTTTTTTGAAATTTTTATTGCTGTTAATATTTTTGATATTTCATCATTCATAATTACAATATCTGCAGCTTCTATAGCAGCATCACTACCAAGTCCTCCCATAGCAATACCTATATCTGACATTGCTAAAACTGGTGCATCATTTATTCCATCTCCAACAAATACAAGTTTTGATTTTTCACTTTTTTCTTTTAATAATTTTTCTACTTTTTTCACTTTATCATCTGGTAATAATTCTGTATATACTTCATCTATATCAATTTCTTTTGCAACACTTTCTCCTACTTTTTTTATATCACCAGTTAACATTACAGTCTTTTTAATATTATTTTTCTTTAATCCTTTTATAGTATCTTTTGCATCATCTTTTATCTTATCTGAAATTACAATATATCCAACATATTTTTTATCTATTGCAATATATAGTATTGTTCCCTGTTTTTCTACTTCTTCATATTTTATGTTAAAATTATTCATTATTTTTTTATTTCCAATTATAACTTCCGTTGAATCTATTATTGCTACTATTCCATTACCAGATAATTCTTTTATATCCTTTATTCTTTCTTTATCTATTTTTTTATTATATTTATTTTTAAGTGATATAGAAATTGGATGATTAGAATAGTATTCAGCATATGTAGCATATTCTAGTAATTTTTCTTTTTTAATATCAAAACTATTTATTTCTTGAACTTCAAATACACCTTTTGTTAAAGTTCCAGTTTTGTCAAATACAACAATTTCAGCTTTTTGTAATGCTTCTAAATAATTGCTTCCTTTAACTAATATTCCAAGTTTTGAAGCACCTCCTATACCTCCGAAAAATCCAAGTGGTATAGATATTACAAGTGCACATGGACATGATACAACTAAAAATGTTAATGCTCTATATAAAAAGTCATTAAATTCTCCCATATTTAATATAAATGGTGGAACAAAAGCTATAATTAAGGCAATTATAACAACTATTGGGGTATAATATTTTGCAAATTTTGTTATAAAATTTTCAGATTTTGATTTCTTAGAACTTGCATTTTCAACTAAGTCAAGTATTTTACTTACTGTAGAATTTTCAAATTCTTTTGTAACTTTTATCTCTAAAACACCTTTTTGATTTATAAATCCGCTTAAAATCTCGTCATTTTGTTCTATCTTTCTTGGAACAGATTCACCTGTTAACGCTTTTGTATCTACATATGAATTTCCTTTTATTACAATTCCATCAAGCGGTACTTTTTCTCCTGGTTTTACCACAATTATATCATCTATTTTTACATCATCTGGATCTACCTTTACAATATCTCCATCTTTTTTTATATTTGCATAATCTGGTCTTATATCCATTAATGCTACTATCGATTTTCTTGATTTATCAACAGCATAACTTTGAAATAACTCTCCAATTTGATAGAAAAGCATAACTGCAACTGCTTCTGGAAATTCTCCAATTATAAAGGCACCAATTGTTGCAATAGACATAAGAAAATGTTCATCAAATACTTTTCCTCTTATTATATTTCTTATTGCTTTTAATATAATCTCCAAACCAACTATTAAATAACTTATTACATATATTATTTTATTTACCCATATATTTTGAAACGGAACTACAAGAGCAATAACAAATAAAATAAAAGAAATAATAATTTTAATTAAATCTTTTTTCATATTATCCTCCTATATTTCCTTAATATTTACATCTGGTTCTTCTTTTTTTACAACTTTTTTTATTTTTTCTACTATTTCTTCTTGTCTTTTTTCATCAATTTCTAAAGTCATTTTACAACTTAAAAAACTTACAGATGCATCTTCAACACCATCTACTTTTTTTACTTTATCTTCCAATCTTGCTGCACAATTTGCACAATCTAAACCATCTAATTTATATTTAATTTTTATCATAATATCTCTCCTCTTTATTTATTTTCATTATTTCTATGTTCTATATGTTCTATTCCAAGTTCAAATAACCCTTTTACATGATCATCATCTAATGTATAATATACCTCTTTACCATCTCTTCTAGATTTTACTATTCCCATCTTTTTTAATGCACTTAGTTGATGAGATACAGATGATTTTGTCATGTTTAATACATTTGCAAGATCACATACACAAAGCTCATTTTGATCAAGTGCAAAAAGTATTTTAGCTCTTGTTCTATCACCAAGTAATTTAAAAAACTCTGCTAATTGATTAAATAAAGTTGACTTTGGCATCTTATTTAATGTATCTTTTACAACACTCTCATGTATTATATTACAATCACATACTAAATCTTTTTTTGTCATTTTTACCTCCTATTTATATTATACTTATCAATTGAATAATTATTCAACTCTTGTATATTAATATTATAATTGAATATATATTCAATTGTCAAGAGATATAAAAAAACTTTAGATATTTTTTATCTAAAGTCTAAATATTTATATTAAATTTTTATTTTAATATACTGTTTTTTATAACGTCTATTGTCATTGTTTTTGGTCCTAAATATATATCATAAGTATCATCTGTTACATCATTTTTTATAATTCTGTAATTTTCATAATCATAAATTACAATATTTTCATTAGATGAGTCTTTTGATGCTATACCTTCTTTTACATCATTTTCTGCTTTATCAACTAATTCATTTACTTTTATTTTATTTCTTTGCAATGCTACTTGTAAATCCATAGAATAATTATCTAAAGTAATAGAAAATGTACCAGAATATGTATATGCTCCATATTTTGAGTTATCATTTCTTTCTAATAAAGGAGTTAAATTTGTATTACTTTCTATATTATAATCTAAAATTATACTATCTGCTGATTTTATATCAATTTCTTTTACCGCATCGTTTTCTATTACATTTGATGTAACACTTCCAAATACAGTAATTTTTAAGTTATCATCAATGTTATATACAATATCTGATGAGTCATCAAAATTAATAGTAATTTTTTCTGCTACTTTTGAAACTTCAGTATTTAAATATGGTATTACTTCTATAGAATTTTCTTCAACTACTGCTACTGTTGCAAAAAAACTTTGTGTCTCTTCTTCTTGTGATGTTATTACATCATCATCATTTTTATCTTTTTGACTAAAATAATAAATCACTCCAACAATTAGTATTAAAACAATTAATAATATTATTAAAATACCCCATGTGTTCTTATTTTTTTTCATATAAAATCCCCCTATCTAAAAATCCTTTTAATAATTTTTTTAATTCTTATTTAAAGATATTTTATTTTGACCTACAAACCAATCAATTGTATCTTTTATAGTTTTTTCAATATCTGTTATAGTATATCCTAATTCTTTTTTTGCTTTATCGCAAGAAAAATTAGAATTAGTACCTAATGTATAAACAGCATATGAAGTAAATAATGGTTTTTGTTTCTTTATTTTATAATATATTTCAGATAAATATCCTGTCATATATGCAAAAGAACGTGCTATTTTAAATTTCGGTGCTTTAACTTTTGTTATTTTTTCAACATAATGCATAAGCTGCTTTATACTTACTATATGACCAGATAAAATATAACACTCACCATTTCTACCTTTTTCTGCAGCTTTAACTAAACCATCTGCTACATCTCTTACATCAACAAAGTTATATCCTCCATCTAAGTATGCTCCTATCTTTTTGTTTGCACAGTCAATTATTAATTGACCTAAATTTGAAGTAATGTATTCATATGGTCCTATAACTCCTGATGGATGTGTTATTATTATTTCCAAATCGTCACTAACTTGTGATAACATATATTTAGTTGCTTCTGCTTTTGTTTTAGCATAAGTTCCTTTTACTAAATCAGAAGAAAATGTTTTTGTCTCAGTTATAACTTCTCCATTTTTCTTTTCAGGTATAGCATGAACTGAACTAGTATATACAAGTCTTTTTACTTTTTCTTGTTTGCAAGCTAAGACAACATTTTTACTTCCATTTACATTAACATCATACATTAATTTTTTATTATCATTTCCAATTTCTATTATCCCAGCTAAATGAAATACTAAACTTACACCACTAAAAGCTTTTTTTAAACTTTCAATATCTCTTACATCACCATAACAAATTTCTACATTTAAATCTTTTAAATAATCAATATTTTCATTTTTCATAACAAAAGCTTTTACTTCATAGCCTTTATCTAATAAATTTCTTACAAGAACATTGCCAATATGACCAGTTGCACCTGTCACAACACATTTTATATTAATGCACCTTCTTTCATATTTTATATTATATCAGAAAATAAAAAAAATAAAAAGATTTAAACGAATATAATTAAATTTTTTATTATTAACCAAGAGCTATATCTAATATCATCATAAGTACAAATCCAATAGCAACCCCAACTGTTGCTATATTAGAATGTACACCTGCTTGAGATTCTGGAATTAACTCTTCTACTACAACATAAATCATTGCTCCAGCTGCAAAAGATAATAAATATGGTAAAAATGGAGTTATAATATTTGTAAGTAAAATAGTCATTACTGCACCAATTGGTTCAACTATACCAGATAGTGTACCATAAATAAATGCTTTCGACTTAGACATTCCTTCACTCTTAAGTGGCATTGAAATTATAGCTCCTTCTGGGAAATTCTGTATTGCAATTCCTATAGCAAGTGCAAAAGCTCCGGCAAGTGTTATCTGAAAATTTTGTGACAAGGCACCTGCAAATACAATTCCTACAGCCATACCTTCTGGTATATTATGAAGTGTTACAGCTAAAATTAGTTTTGTTGTATTTTTCAATTTAGATTTAAATCCTTCTGGTTTTTCTGCTTCTAAATGTAAATGTGGTACAATACTATCAAGTATTAACAAGAAAATTACACCTAACATAAATCCTATACTTGCTGGTATCCAGGAAATTATATTTTGCTCTTCTGCCATATTAATTGCTGGCATTATAAGTGACCAAATAGAGGCTGCAATCATTACTCCTGCTGCAAAACCAAGTAATAATTTTTGCACTTTTTTGTTCATCTTATCTTTCATAAAAAATACCATTGAAGAACCTAAAGCTGTTCCTATAAATGGAATCATAAGTCCAATTACTACATTCATAAATTCCTCCTTTTTTTATTATTAACCTAATAATACCATAAAATACAAAATTTCTCTACAAATAAAAATTTTATATTTAAAATTTTAGTTTCTTTTTTTATTATTAAATGATATAATATATATATAATTATTATAGTGAGGTTTGTTATGTTAAAATCAAGTGCATATTTAATTATTTTAGGAGAATTATTATATTACTGTTTAAATATTTTTGGTAAAAATCCATCAACTGACTTTGCAAATTTTACTTCTGGTCTTTTACTTGGTCTTTCAATTGGCATGAAAGTTGTTGGAATAATACTACTTTTAATTTGTATAACTAAAAATAAAAGTAAATAAAAAAGGGGGTTATTTATGTACAAAACAATAGTTATAGAATATACACCTAAAGCAGAAGATATGGCAAAAAAAATAGAAGAAAAATGCAACAATATGAAAAAAGATAGTTACAGTTTAGTTACTATGTCAATTACCGGAAGCGCTAAAGCAATACTTGTTTTCAAAGAAGATTAAAAAAAATCACAAGTACAAAATGTACTTGTGATTTTAAAATGATTTATATAATTTGATATATTCAATTTAATAAATTTTTCAATGCATCCCCAAATTTCCAGTATTTAATTAAAATCTTAAATGTTTCTTTTTGTCTTTCTTTAGAAATATCAAAATATATAGAATGATCTTTTAATTTCATAATTTTATTAATTAAAACCTCATCATACTTTTCATTACTATTTTTAAAACTTTCCATATCTTTAAAGCATGCTTTACCAATATATAACGCAAAGTTATAAATATCTAAATTTTCATTTCTAAATGCTGAAATAATATATTTTTTTTCAAACTCCTTTTTTAATATTTCATCTTTAAATAAAAATTCAAAATTATCAACCATTATTATATATTTTAGTTTTTCGATTGCATTTTCATCTTTATTCCATATATCAAAATAATTTGAATGAAAAGAACTCATAATTGCTTTTCTTATTGTATTATATAAGACTTCTTGTTCATTTTCTCCATCTTTTTTTATTAGAAATTCATTTCTAGTTAATTTTACTTTAATTCCTTTTACTTTCATATCTTTATTAAAGCAGTTTTTTAATTCTTCTTGAAAATTTGAATATTCACTTAAAAGACCGAGTAAATCTTTTGCAAAATTTAATACTTTATAATGATCTACAGGAATAATACTTACAATACCATCTTCAAAAGATTTTACATACATACTCTCATTTTGAGAAGTTTTAAAAATAATTGTACTTCCATTAATACTTTTCATAACATCAGTAATATATGTTAACATTACCAAATCCTACTTAAAATTAATAAATTTAGATAAAACAAAAATATATCAAAACATAGTAATTATAACATAAAAAAAAATAGTTTTCAAGACTTAAATTTATATAAAAAAAGATATAAAAGTATGAACTTTTATATCTTTATAAAGCTTTCAAAATTTAGCTTACTATATTATTTTTAAATAATTTAATTAGACTTATAATTGAAAATTTATAATATTTTTCCTTGATATCTAAATTATTTAATAACCACTTATTAACTTCTTTTGAAATATTATTACTTATTAAATATCCTTTAATATTTATTTTCTTACTATAATTTTCAATTAAATCTTTCTTTTTATATATATCATTAGATATTGCATATACAAATAAATCAACAATTAATGTTTCATTTGTTTTAAATCCAATACAATTTAAAAAATCTACAACTATATTCTCCATTGACTGATCTTTATTTATATTATCAATTTCTGCTTCAAATTTATTATACACATATTCTTCTGCTTTTAATTTAACATCTTCTGTATCAATATTGTTATTTATATATTTTTTATTATTTTCTTCAAATTCATATACTCTAGCTAATTCTTTTTTTATTTTTATAAAAAAGTCTTCATATACATATCCTAAAACTTTATTAACTCTTTTTGGATTAATATATTGTCCCAATTCAAGTAATAAAGTCCCCTCCTTATATAAACTTTCATTATGCTCGTATTCTAAATCTTGTTTATTTTTAAATTTTAAATACCCTTTTCCATTTATATAACTTGTTTTTTTTGTAATTGGAACTATATATGGTCTTTTTTTATTATTAATTTTAATAATAACACATGGTACTCGTCCACCAGATAATTCACCACTTAAGTGAACACCAAAATTACATTCAACAATATCTCCCACTTTATATGTTACATTATTTTTATCATTATATTCCATATAAATTTCTGATGTTAAAGTAACTATATGATCAGAAATTTTTTTAGGAGAAACTAAATACCTTCTCATATTAAAATCAACTGTTTTAACTAGTTTACTTAATTGTTTCATTACAATTTTTGAATTAAAAAAAATATCAGAATTTAAATCATCATTAGTTATATTATTTTCATCTTCTGAATTTAGTGATTTTACTTTATTTTTTACATTGTCAACTATAATTTCTAATACTTCGAAGTTAAGTTCATGTAATTTATTATTTAATAATTCAACTTCGTTATAATTTACAATATTTAGTATAAAAAAATATATATTGTTTCCATCATCTTCTATACTATAATCATAATTTGAAACCTCAAAATATTTTTCTAATTTTGATAAATTATTTTTTAGTGAAACATTTGGTCTTTCTACTAAAATCATCAATTCCATATGAACTGTCCTCTCTTTTTTGTTTTAATAATAAAATACATGTTTTTTTAATAAAAAAATTCTAATTTTATATATGTTATTTATTTTTTTGTATCAATGAAATATTTTATTAAATTTTATTTTAATAACACAAGAAATTCAAATTAAAAAAATAACTTTTAAATGCATATCTATATTTAAATACTTCAAAAAAAGATTCTAACATAAAAATTCCTCCTAACTTAAAAAGTTTATTAAAACTTAAAAAATATTTCGTTTCAATAGATACAAAATTTCAAAAATAATAACAGAAAAATTATACCATATATTTTATGTAAAATCAAGTTATAAATTTTTTGAATATTTATTTAATTTGATAAAAAAATAGAAGATATTATCTTCTATTTTATAACAATATTAAAACTCTGAACTTCTTAAAATATTTTACTTAATCTCCTAAAGAAATTGCATAGAATAATATATAATCCCATTCTTATTACAAAACATTCATACAAATAATTTAATTCATTAAATCTTATAAATAAAAAAACTGACAATATAATAACAAGATCTATAAATATATCTCTTTTAACATCTTTTTTATTATCAATTAAAAAATATGAAATGATATACGATGTACTAATACCAATGGTAGATATTATAGAATCTTCTATCCAAGATGAGCTAGCATAAAAAAACATATAATATAATCCATTAGCAAAAAAGCTAACAATAATAAATAAAAGTAAATCAAATAAAAAACTTTTCTTTAGAGCTATCATATAATTCCTCCTTAAAACTTTTATCGATGTAAAAAATATATGTAAAACTAAAAAGTAAGAGGCAATCCTCTACACTAATCAGTGCTTTTTTCAAAAAATTTAGCTTTCTTATTATATCATATATTATGTGAATTTACAATTTTTATAAATATTATTTTTATGATATTTTATCTTCAAACTATATTATGTTTTATATTTAGTATAAATTGTTATAAAAAAAATACTAAAAACATTGATAATTCAACATTATACTTTATTTTTCCTTTAAAGTTTTTTCATTTTCCTTTTCTAATTGTTTCAAACTTTTTTTCGGTGTTGGTAAATCTTCTGGCATAGTGCCACCAAGTTCTTTTATTGTTTTTCTTATTTTAGAACCTACTTCATAATGAGCCTTATTAGCATCTCTTTGGGTTTGTATATTATCTCTTTTTAATTTTTGTTCCGTCTGAGAAATTCTAAATAAATTTGCAATAAGTTCATCACTTCCCATATTGTCCAAAATATCTTCTCTATATCTTAATCCTTTTCTTTTAGCAATATCATCAGCAGTTTCTCCGTTGTATAAACCCTTATATCCATAATTATGAAATCTATCAAAATTTTTAACTCCTGCTTTTTTTGCGGTTTGATTAAGTGAGTAATTTCCTTTTCGCGTTAAATCTCTTTGATAAAATCTTTTTTCATCTTCTGTTAACATACTATATTCTTTTTCACTAATTTCTTGTTTTCTAGTTTGAACTGCAAAATATGTTTGAACAAGAGCAATTACTTTTTTTCTGCTATCTCCATTTTGTGCTATTAAATAACAAGCATAACGAGTTAATTTATAATCAATTTGTTCTCTATATGCTCCTGAACCGATTTGCACCATTTTGTCGGCATGGACAAAATGGTCTAAAGTATTGATATCACTATTATTACATGCTTTTATTGCTCTTTGAATTACCCCATTAAATTTTCTCCATTCTTTATAATCTAAGACTACTTGCAATTCTCTAGCATACCAAAATTCAACACCATTTTCATCAATATGTTTAATATCTTCAAAAGATTTATTACTTTTATTTATATCTTCTATAACAATCAACTCCTTTTTTTATTTTACTAATCAAATATAATTATAGAACATTTGTTCTAAAAAGTCAAATGTTTTTTTCTTTTTATTTAAATTTTTTCTATAATAAAATAACTAAGAAATTAATATTTCAATATTCTAAGTTATTTTTAGTATTACTTTTTCTCTAATTTTATTATTTAAAAGTAGTCCAATACTAAATAGCAAGCATAAATAACAAACTAAATAAAATCGATTTGTAAATTTAAATATTTCATATAATAAAAAAATCAACCAGATTTTATTTTCTGATTGATTTTCATATTTATTCGTTCTATTAGTTCAAACAAAAACATCATTGATATAAAAATGAGTGAAATTTCTTCATTCATTTTTCTTCAGTACTTTTTTACAGTCCTTTTTTTCAGAGTGTAGACAAAAAGAAAAATTTATTTTTTGTCTATTTTACTTCTTCTTGAGAATTATATTCAATATGTGGATGTAATATTTTAGTAACCTTTTCAAATCTTTTATCAAAAACAGTTTGCAGACCATTCTCAACAAAAAAATCTACAGGCATTTCAGGGCCAAAACACAATCCAACACGTGCAAGCTTGTTGTTAGCCTCTACTGTTGAAATATCCACATCGGCATCTATTGAAAAAATAATTGGATCTAAAAGACAATACAGCATTTTTTCAAGTTTTGCCTGTTTTAAGTCTAGTTTTTGTAACTTTAATTCTGTATTTTCCAATTTCAAATTAAGCCTATGCATCATTTTTTCTACCCAGTAAATATGATTATGACATTCTTCTATTGATTGCTTTAACATTCTAAAATTTTCATCTATTGCTTTTTTCATTTCTTGAATGTTTTGACTATTCATATCAACTATTTTATATAAGTTTCTTTGTGTAGGAATCATTATTCCTAATGTAGTACTTATGTTAATTAGCTTACTTGAAAAATACTTTGGATAAAC
>CALWOE010000031.1 GCA_944383035.1 uncultured Clostridia bacterium | reverse complement strand
GTAGAAAATTATTTGTTAGATGTTGTAAAGTTTGCTGAAACTAGTAACAAACAAAAAATTATAAATACATTTAATAGCATACCAATACAATTATCAAAGAAAAACAAAAAATTTTTATATTCAGAAATAAAAGAAGATGAAGAAAATATTGGAGAAAGAAAGTATGCATCATCAATAGAATGGTTAAAAGATGCAGGAATCATTAATTTTTGCTATAATTTATCAGAACCAGCATTGCCTCTAATATCAAATATACGATTAAATTGTTTTAAAATATATATGAGAGATACGGGATTATTAGTGTCTATGCTAGAAGAAGGTACACAAAAAGCAATTCTAGATGATGATTTGTATATTAATCAAGGAGCACTATTAGAAAATGTATGTGCTGAAGAAATAGCTACTAGGCATAATAAATTAATGTATTTTGAAAGAAAGAGTACATTAGAAATTGATTTCGTATTAAATATAGATGGAAAAGTTACAGCAATTGAGGTTAAGTCAGGAAAAAATAAGCAAGCGAAATCTTTGAAATCAATTATACAAAATTATAAAACTGTAACAAGATATATAAAATTTGAAAATGATTGTAATATTTACAAGGATGAAAAGAATATAGAACATTACCCATTATTTATGATTATGTTTATATAGATTAAATTTGAGGTCGCAATTTGCAACCTCAAAAAC
This sequence comes from uncultured Clostridia bacterium, assembly GCA_944383035.1. Classification (GTDB taxonomy): domain Bacteria; phylum Bacillota; class Clostridia; order TANB77; family CAG-465; genus CAG-465. The sequence continues at coordinate 15,536 of CALWOE010000031.1, read as the reverse complement.
ACTTTATAATTCAATTTTAGGTTCATACTTTTCAAGCCACATATTAACTTGACACAAATATGCCATAATTTGTGGACCTGTCGTTAACTGTCCAAACCATGGTCTAGTAAATGCCTTTCCATCTGTATTTAAAATATTTAAAATGTATTCACGATTTAATAACATATTTATTGGTGAATTTTTTTTATTCATAATATCGGTAAGCATGTTTTTTACTTTATTTAAATAAGTAGGATTATGAGTTTTAGGATAAGGAGATTTTTTCCTATTTACAATTTCATTAGGAAGGAAATCTTTACAAATATATCTAAGTAACCCTTTTTCTCTATCATTTAATGCTTTCATTTAGGTGTAAATACTATATGATATTTGCAATTCCATTTAGTATGTGATAAACTTATTAAGTCATCACTATTATTTTTTATTTCTTTTTTAAATATATTAGTCATGATAAAAACTCCCTTCATTTTTTCTTATACTTGCCGAAATGTATAAGTATTATATCATGAAGGGAGTTTTTTTGCTACAAAGCTTAAGCCTACTTTACTACCGGCACAGCCGGAAGTTTATTTACAATAAAAAATCTAAGAAGTAATAATACCTCTTAGATTTTTTTATGATATACTTACAAGTCGAATAACAACAGATGCGTTATCATTAGAAGCATATATTTTAATTTTTTTGTCAGTATTGTTTTTAAATTTAAAATCTAAACTTCCATAAACAATAGTAGCATCTTTATCTTTTGGAACATAGTATACACGTCTGCTATGTGGATGTCTTTCTACAACTTCAAGATTTGCTATTAATACAGCGTTATATATAGTACTACTTATTTGACACAAACCACCACCAGAAATTTGTATTTTTTTACCATTTGCGTCAAAACCTAAAGCTTTTTTAAAACCTTGTTCTTCATTCATAGGACCAATTGTGTTATTAAAAGAAAATGTTTCTCCTGGATTTATTACAACACCATTTAATTTTGAGTTAGCAAGAGTAATATTTGATACTCTGTTTTCATCTTTATCGTAAATAGTTGTAGTATAAGTTGCAATATCTGTTTCTACAGGAGCTTTTTCCTCTTCTTTAGGTTTTTCATTTTCATCAATGTTTAAATCATCTTTTTCTTGTTCAGATAAAGTATTTGAATTCGAACCATTATTTGAATTATTAGTATTCTCATTGCTATTATTATTATTATTAGAGTTATTATTATTTTCTGAATTGTAATCTATGTTTTGATTAGTTTTGTTATCTCTATTATTCATTAAATCAATATTATTAGAAAAAATAATATATAGAACAAAACCTAAAGCTATAATAATAATAAAAACAACTAAAAAAATAGAAATTTTATCACCATCAATATTTTTTTTCATAAAATTACCTCATATTTATTATGTGTAAAATTTGATAAAAAATAATAAAATAATTTTTTTTATTGAAAATTTTTTTAATATATAATAAAATAAAGTAAAAGTAATTTGGGGGATGGTATAATGAAAAGAAATACTGGAATAACATTAATAATATTAGTATTCACAATAGTTTTAATGTTAATATTAGTAGGTGCAATAATACTTTCATTAGATGATAATATAAATACACCAGATCATGCAAGAGAAGTAGCATTTAAAGAACAAGTAAGAAATTATCAAGAACAACTGCAAGATTATATAGGAATGATACAAGCAGAAAATTCAGGAAGACTTGATATGTCAAAAATAAATTTATCAGGAATGGAATTAAATGAAGCATTACCAGGCATAAAAGAAGAAGATAAAACAAAATATGAAGTAGAAGAAGGTAAACTAGTATATGTAGGAGAAGATGAAGAAGAAATAGAGTTTGCAAAAGGAATAATAGAGGTTACAACACCTAGTGTATATATACAAGATAGGTTACAATTAGATTTAGACGGAATAAAAAAATATCAAAACCTAACAGATGATAACTATATGACATGGGAAGATGGAACAAAAAATAACAATGACGGATTATTACGAGGTAGTTTTGAAAAAACAGATTGGACAGAAAATGGCTTGAAATTTGGGCAAGGAAAATGTGTAGATGTAGAAAATGATACTAATTTAATGGGAGAAAATATGACAATATCTGTAGTATTTACTGCAAATTCTTTTGTGCCACAAGCAAATATGTATAGTTGTTTTGTAACAAGAAGCAATGGTTGGGGGTATAATGATAATTATAATTTGAATTTAGATTATGGAGGCATTTTACAGTTTAGGGCAGGAAGTGGTGATATCGGAGGAATACATTGTAATATAAATAATCCAATTGACTTAAATAAAACGTACTTATGTACAGCTAGTTTTGAATATGATAATGATAAAAGTCAAACAACTGTAAAAATGTATTTAAATGGAAAATTAGAAAATCAGATTAATGATTCTGAAAAGCCATTAGTAAATGATACGTTTAAAACTGTTATTGGACAATATGATAATAGAACTAATGGACTACAATACTTAGATGGAACAATACATTCAGTAAGAATATATGATAGAGTTTTAAGTGATGAAGAAATTGAATATAACTACAAAATAGACAAACAAAGATTTAATATTGAAGAATAAAAGTACTTAGAAATTTTTCTAAGTATTTTTTGAATAATGTAAATAATAATATATCTGAGATGATGTTTATATAAAAATAAAATAAATAGATTTTAGGTGAATAAAAATGGAAATTGGAATAATAACAGATATTCATAGTAATATTAGTGCACTGAAAATGGTGTTAAACAAGTTTAAAAAAATAGAAGTGGATAAAATAATATGTTGTGGTGATATAATTGGAATAGGACCAAATCCAGAAGAAACAGTGCAAGAATTAATGAAAATAAAAGATAGATTAATAGCAGTAAGAGGAAATCATGAACAATATTTATTAAATGGATTACCAGAAAATATACATGATAATAAAAAAGCAATGAGTTTAGAAGAAATAAATAATCACAAATGGACACATAGTAAATTAAGTGAAAATTCTATAAATTTTATAAGTCAATTAAAAATATCAAATATAATAGAAATAGAAGGTAAGAAAATATACATTGTTCATTATCCAAGTGATGAAAACGGAATATATAAACAACATATAAAAAAACCAACAATCAAAGAAAATAAAGAAATGTTTAGCAGAATAGATGCAGATATATTTATATATGGCCATACACATACAATAAGTATTAATAATGAAAACAATAAATGGTATATAAATTCAGGTTCTTTGGGATGTCCTTTCAAAAGTAATATAGCAAATGCAGGAATATTAGAAATAAATAAAAATGAGATATTCTATGAACAATTAAAAATTGAATATAATGTTAATGAAGTAATACAAGAAATAAAAAGATTAAAATTTCCATTTTACAAAGGAATATTAAAAATATTTTATGGAAATGAATAATATGAAATAAAATACTTAGGTTTTTTCTAAGTATTTTTTATATAAAAATGCATTTGTATTGAAAAATTTTTTAATATATAATAAAATAAAAGTAATTTGGAGGATGGTATAATGAAAAGAAACGCCGGAATAACATTAATAATATTAGTATTTACAATAGTTTTAATGTTAATATTAGTAGGAGCAATAATACTTTCATTAGATGATAATATAAATACACCAGACCATGCAAGAGAAGTAGCGTTTAAAGAACAAGTAAGAAATTATCAAGAACAACTGCAAGATTATATAGGAATGATACAAGCAGAAAATTCAGGAAGACTTGATATGTCAAAAATAAATTTATCAGGAATGGAATTAAATGAAGCATTACCAGGCATAAAAGAAGAAGATAAAACAAAATATGAAGTAGAAGAAGGTAAACTAGTATATGTAGGAGAAGATGAAGAAGAAATAGAGTTTGCAAAAGGAATAATAGAGGTTACAACACCTAGTGTATATATACAAGATAGATTACAACTAGATTTAGACGGAATAAAAAAATATCAAAACCTAACTGATGATAACTACATGACATGGGAAGATGGAACAAAAAATAACAATGATGGTTTATTACAAGGGAGTTTTGCAAAAACAAATTGGACAGAAAATGGCTTGAAATTTGGGCAAGGAAAATGGGTAGATGTAGAAAATGATACTAATTTAATGGGAGAGAATATGACAATATCTGTAGTATTTACTGCAAATTCTCTTGTACCAAGTGCAAATTACTATAGTTGTTTTGTAACAAGAAACAATGGTTGGGGGTATAATGATAATTATAATTTAAATTTAAGATATGATGGTAAGTTGAGATATAGAGTAGGAACAGGTACTGGAGATAATGGATTTTATGTGAGTGGAAATACTACTATAACTTTAAATAAAACCCATTCATATATGACTAGAATGCAATATAATAGTGAAAATAATCAGACAACTGTAAAAATATATTTAGATGGTAATTTGGAAAATAAATATAGCTTTACAGGAAAACCATTGGTAAAAGATGATGATAATTTTCATACTAATCTTGGAGAATATGTCTCTGGGTCTCAAGGATTTGCTCAATATTTAGACGGAACAATACATTCAGTAAGAATATATGATAGGGCTTTAAGTGATGAAGAAATTGAATATAATTACAAAATAGACAAACAAAGATTTAATATAGAAGAATAAAAAATGCTTTTTTGAAGCATTTTTTTAATGTCTTTTTTTACTTGCATTTCTTTATCATTTATAGTATGATATATCTATAAATTAGGAGGAAATTATATGAGAATGTACGATATAATCGAAAAGAAAAGAGATAAAAGGGAACTTACAAAAGAAGAAATAGAGTTTGCAGTAAACGGATATAGTAATGGAGAGATACCAGATTATCAAATGTCTGCTTTACTTATGGCAATATATTTAAATGGGTTAACAAATTTGGAACTTGTTTACCTTACATTTGCAATGCGTGATTCAGCAAATATACTTGATTTATCATCTTTAAAAAAAGAAGGAAAATATATTGTAGATAAACATTCTACTGGAGGAGTTGGGGATAAAGTTACTTTGATAGTTCTTCCAATTGTTGCATCTTTGGGAGTAGATGTTTGTAAAATGTCTGGTAAAGGTCTTGGATTTACTGGTGGCACAGCAGATAAATTAGAATCAATAATTGGTTATGATATAAATATTGATTTAAATAGAGCAATAAATCAAGTAAAAGATATTGGTGTGTGTCTTATGTCACAAAGTAGTGATATTGCAATAGCTGATAAAAAGATATATGCTCTAAGAGATACTACAGCAACTGTTGAGTCAATTGATCTTATAGCTTCATCAATTATGAGTAAAAAATTAGCTTCTGGTGTTGATAAAATATTACTTGATGTAACTGTTGGTAGTGGAGCTTTCATGAAAAATGTAGATGATGCAAAAAAACTTGCAAAAACAATGGTAAATATAGGTAAACTTGCAAAAGTAGAAACTAAAGCAGTTATAACTTCAATGTCAGAACCATTAGGTCATAGTGTTGGAAACGCAGTTGAAATAAAAGAAGTTATTTCATTTTTGTTATCAGATGAAGAAACTTTACTTTCTGATTATAATAAAGATTTAAAAGATGTTGTATTTGAAATTGCGGCTCAAATGATGAAAATGGCAGGTAGCGGAGATGATATTGAAGAAAATAAAAATAAAATTTTTGAAAGTATAGTATCAAAGAAAGCATATCATAAGTTTATAGAACTTATTCAAGCACAAGATGGCAAGACTTATGAAGTATATATGGATTGGGTTGGAGAAAATTTAGAAATGCCTGTTTTAAAAGATAAAGTAAAGTATATGAAAGAAATTCATGCTCAAGATGATGGATTTGTTGTATCTATAAATAGTAAAAAAATTGGAGAAGCTTTAGTTTGTCTTGGTGGTGGAAGATTAAGAAAAGATGAAGATATAGACTATGCGGTAGGTTTTGAATTTTCAAAAAAAGTTGGAGATAAAGTAAAAAAAGGCGATACAATACTTACTGTTTTATATAATGATAAAGATAAATTTGAAGATGCTTTCTCATATATAGAAGAGGCAATATATATAGATAATATAGAAGAAGGTTTAGCAAATGGACTTAAACAAAAACCACACGTAATAGATATTATTTATTAATTTTAGGAGTGATATTTTGAAACTTGAATATATAAGACTAAAAGAATTTAAAGAAAAATTACATAAAATTTATTTAAAAGATTTTCCAGAAAGTGAAAGAATGCCATATTATATGATAAAGAAATATTATAAAAATAAAAAAATTAAAATCTTAGCATTAAAAGATGAAAGAAGAAATATTGTAGCATATAGCATGATTACAGAACATAATGGATATATTCTTCTTTTGTATCTTGCAGTTTTAAAAGATAAAAGAGAAAATGGATATGGTAGTTTATTGCTTAATATGTTAAAAGAAAAGCTAAAAAATAAAAATATGATAATAATTGAAATAGAAAGTTTAGATACTTCTTTAAAATTAAATGAAGAAGAAAAGATTATTAGACAAAAAAGAAGATCTTTTTATATTAAAAATGAATATTTATCTACTAATATTGATGTTTTGTTATATGATTGTAAGATGGAAATATTATATACTAACTTATTAGATAAAATAAAAGATAGTAATTATATTATAAATGAATATTTAAACATATATTATAACTTAAATGATAAAATAAGAAAAAGTGGTAAAATCGAGGTATTAAATGGAAAATAAAATTAAAGAAGTAGAAGAATTATAGTGAATAATTTTTTTTAAACATGATATAATATTAACAAAAAGTGTGTGTATACACAAAAAAAGTCAATAAAGATTGACTAATCGATCTTTTTTAGTTATAATATTAACAGAAAATGTGTATATACACAAAAAAAGTAAATGAGGGATAAATATGGAGATAGCCAGAGATTTATATTTAACAAAATTAAAGAGTAAAAAAAATAACAAAATGATTAAAATTATTACAGGACTTAGAAGAAGTGGAAAATCATATTTGCTCGATCCAATGTTTAAAAATTCATTGTTAGCTGATGGTGTAAAAGAAGATCATATTATAAAAATTGATTTAGATTCTATCGAAAATAGAGAATTAACAACAGATGGATTAAATTTATATAAATATATTATGAATAAAATTAAAGATGATAATATGTATTATATTCTTCTTGATGAAATACAAAAAGTAAAAGATTTTGAAAGTGTTTTAAATAGCTTTTTAAGAAAAAGTAATTTAGATGTTTATGTAACAGGAAGCAATTCAAAATTTCTTTCTACAGATGTTATTACAGAATTTAGAGGTAGAGGAGATGAAATTAGAATTTATCCTCTTTCATTTTCTGAATTTTATAATGCATATGAAGATAAAAAGAAAGCTTTAAGAGATTATATGACTTATGGTGGAATGCCGTATATATTATATTTAAAAACACCGGAAGAAAAAAGTAAGTATCTAAATGATTTATTTAATAATACTTATTTGAATGATATTGTTGAAAGAAATAAAATACAAAGAGAAGATATATTAGAAGCTATTATCAATATGTTATCTTCATCAGTTGGCTCTTTAACGAATCCCAAAAAGTTGTATGATACTTTTATAAGTAATGGATATACAGAAGTAAATAGAAATACAATAAATTCATATATAAATTACTTACAAGATGCGTTTTTGATAAATAAAGCAGAAAGATATGATATAAAAGGAAAAAAGTATATTGCAACTCCTTCTAAATATTATTTTACAGATATAGGATTAAGAAATGCAAGATTAAATTTTAGACAACAAGAGGAAGATCATTTGATGGAAAATATAATTTATAATGAATTATTAGTTAGAGGATATAATGTTGATGTTGGAGTTGTTGAACGCTTTGAAAAAGACAGTACAGAAAAAACAATAAGAAAACAATTAGAAGTAGATTTTGTATGTAATCAAGCAAGTAAGAGATATTATATTCAATCTGCTTTTGCAATGCCTAACAAAGAAAAAATGGATCAAGAGCAAAAATCTCTGATTAATATAAATGATAGTTTTAAAAAGATAATTATTGTCAAAGATGATATAAATTTTTGGAGAAATGAAGAAGGTATTTTAATAATAAGTTTAGAAGAATTTTTGTTAAATCCGAATAGTTTAGATTTATAATTACTTTAATAAAATTAACAAGAGTTCTTTATTGATAATTACTACAATTAATTTATAATAATAATATATTTAAATATATATTATAACTTAAATGATAAAATAAGAAAAAGTGGTAAAATTGAGGTATTAAATGGAAAATAAAATTAAAGAAGTAGAAGAATTATTTAAAAAACTAAATATTCCTTATGATATTGTTTATCATAAACCATTATTTGGTGCTGATGATAATGATGAAGATATTGACTTTAAAGGTATGGTATGTAAAAATTTATTTTTAACTACTAAGAAAAAAGATATATTTTTACTTTATTCACTACCAATTAATAAAAGAGCTGATTTAAAAAGTATAGCAAATATTTTAAACATAAAAAGATTAGAGTTTGGAAATGAAGATTTACTTTTATCTAAATTAAATATAAAAAGAGGTTCTGTATCTGTATTAAATATTATTTTAAAGAAAGATACTGATGTTTTGTTTATATTAGATAAAGATATGTTTAAATATAGCAGGGTGTCTTTTCATCCTAATGATAATCATGCATCATTTAGTTTTTCTCCAAATGATATATTAAAGATTCTTGATTTTTTTAATGCGAAATATAAAATAGTTGAAATTTAATAATATAAAAACAAGTGAATTTATTTTCATTTGTTTTTTTTACTGATTTTACTATGTTATATTAATATTATATTCTTATGTATATTTTATACTATTTACCATTTACAAAAAAGGCATTTTGTTATATAATTTAATAAGAGAGGAATTTAATATGAGAATAATAGCAGGAAAATTTAAAGCAAAAAAAATAAATGGCCCAAAAACAAAAGATACAAGACCTACTTTAGATAGAGTAAAAGAAGCTCTTTTTTCAATAATTGATAAAAAAATACAAGATGCAAGAGTTTTAGACCTTTTTTCTGGGACTGGTAATTTAGGTTTAGAATCTATAAGTAGAGGTGCAAAATTTGCACTTTTAAATGATAGTAAACCTGCTAGTATATCAACAATTATACAAAATGTTAAGTTGACTTGTGCTAGCTTATATGTTAAAATATCTAAGAAAGATTATATTAAATGTTTAAATCAAATTATTAAAGATAATGAAACATTTGATGTTATATTTTTAGATCCACCGTATGATTCTAATCTTGGAATAAACTCTTTAAAGTTTATCTCTGATAATAAAAATAAGGTTTTATCAAAAGATGGGATTATAATATACGAAACTGATAAAAATTTTATTTTGAAACTAAAGAAAAAAGCTACAGAAACAGTGCTTGATGATTTTGAAAATTTAGAATGTTATGATAAAAGGCATTATGGAAATGTAGTTTTAAGGCTGTATAGATGGAGGGAATAAAATGGAGATATTAACGCAATTAGAAAATTTAGAAGAATTATTAGAGAATGGATCAAAAGTACCATTTTCTACAAAAGTAATGGTAGATATTGATGAAGTAAGAGAAATAATAGAAGATATAAGATTAAAACTTCCTGATGAGTTAAAACAAGCAAAATGGGTAAAAGAAGAAAGACAAAGAATAATGGCTGATGCTGAAGCAGAAGCTCAAACTTTGATAAAAAATGCAGAAGCTAAAATTGTAAAAATGATTGATGATAATGTTATAACAAAGCAAGCTTTAGCTCAAAAAGAAGAAATAATAGAAAATGCAAATAAAATTTCAAAAGAAATAAGTGTTGGTACTCGTGATTATGCAGATGAGGTTTTAGGTAAATTAGAAGAATTTTTAGAACATACAATGGAAGTAGTTCGTCAAAATAGGATGGAACTTAAATAAAAAATTCTTAAAGAGGTTGAGGATAAATGGGAAGAAAAAGGAAAACTACTGCAAAAAGAGGTAGTAAAAAAAATGCAAAAACATTTAAAAATGATTTACTAGCGGGGATGTTAGTAGTTGTTGGTATTATATTTTTTGTTTTTCTTACATTTGTAAATATTGGTGTATTTGCAGATGTTATAAAAAGTATAATGTTTGGACTTTTTGGAAAAGCAGCATTTGTGCTTCCATTAACTTTTGTAATAGTTGGAATATATTCGATATATAATGATAAACGAATATATATGTCAAAACAAGTGTTTAAAGGAATAGGAATAATGACACTTTTATCAGCTACAATAGCTTGCTTTGCAACTCAAAATTTTGATATTTTCTCAAATTTTGTAAAAACAGTTGTAGATACATATAATTTTGCAAATATTGGTAGTAATTTAAATGGTGTAATTGGTCTTTTGATATCTTCATTACTTGTTAAAGTAATAGGAGTATTACCATCACAAATACTACTGGTATTCTTTACATTTATATCTTGTTTATGTGTATTTAATGTATCTTTTGCTGAATTATTTTATTATATAAAACTTTTCTTAGTAACAATTGCAACTGGTATTTGTAATATGTTTGCTATATTATTTAGAAAAGAAGATTATGAAAATAGTCAAAATCAAAGAGCAAGAAAAGTAAATGATAAAATAAATGATTATGAAAAATTAGATGTTGAAGGCTATGAAGAAAGTCCAGTAAATCAAAGAAGAATGTCTAGAAAAGATAAAAAAGAGCTAGCAAGAATGAATAAAGATAGACACAAAGCTATGAGTAGTAATATTTTAGTAGAAAATGGGACTTTAAATGTTGAAGAAAATTTAACTACAAATAGAGATGAACAAGTAGAATTTGATTTTAATAAACTTGGTGGTAAACCAAGTCAAATGGAACTTGAAGCAAAACAAAAAAGAGAAGACCATTATTTTAAGAAGGAAAAAGAACAAAAAGAAGATAAAAATATTAAAGAAGTTTTGACAATCGATCATACAACAAAGCATGCTCAAATTGACAATTATGTATTTCCTTCGATTGATTTATTAACAAAACCAAAAGAGTCGGAAACTTTTGATAAAAATTCAATTAGATCAACAGCAATAAAATTACAAAAAACACTTGCTTCTTTTGGTGTAGATGCAAAAGTTACAAATATTACTAAAGGACCAACAGTAACAAGATATGAACTAACACCTAATATTGGTGTTAAAGTAAGTAAAATAGTAAATTTATCTAATGATATTGCATTAAATCTAGCAGCAAAGACTATAAGAATTGAAGCACCTATACCTGGAAAAGCAGCTGTTGGAATAGAGGTACCAAATTCAACATCTGAGTCTGTTTATTTAAGAGAGATTATAGAATCAAACAAATTCAAAGAACATAAATCTAAAATCGCTCTTGCACTTGGTAAAGATGCAGCAGGAGAAATTGTGGTTGGGGATATTGCAAAAATGCCACACGTTCTTATAGCTGGTGCTACTGGTTCTGGTAAAAGTGTTTGTATTAATTCACTTATTGTATCTATATTGTATAAAGCAAAACCAAGTGAAGTAAAAATGATTTTAATCGATCCTAAAATGGTTGAACTTTCTGGATATAATGGTATACCACATCTTTTAATACCGGTTGTAACAGATCCTAAAAAAGCAGCTGGTGCACTAAATTGGGCAGTTCAAGAAATGGTAAATCGTTATAGTTTATTTGCTTCAAAAGGCGTTAAGGATATAAAAGGATATAATAAGATTATAGAAAAAGAAGAGGGTGCTAAACTTCCTCAAATTGTAATAATAATTGATGAACTTGCTGATTTAATGATGGTTGCACCAAATGATGTTGAAGACGCAATATGTCGTCTAGCACAAATGGCAAGAGCTGCTGGTATGCATCTTGTAATCGCTACACAAAGACCATCAGTAGATGTAATTACTGGTATAATTAAAGCAAATATTCCATCACGTATTGCATTTACAGTATCTTCGATAGTGGATTCAAGAACAATACTTGATATGGCGGGTGCTGAAAAACTACTTGGAAAAGGTGATATGTTATATTTCCCAGTAGGTGAAACAAAACCACATAGAATACAAGGAGCATTTATAACAGAAGAAGAAATAGATAGTATAGTAGATGAAATAAAAACAAAAAATAGCGATACAGAATATAATGAAGAAATTATACAAAGTATAGATAAAGCAAGTACAGATAGCAAAAATGGAGATTCATCAGATGATGAAGAGCAAGATGATGCTGACGAATATTTAAATGAAGCTATAGATTTAGTTGTGGATATGGGACAGGCTTCTGCATCTATGTTGCAAAGAAAATTTAGAATAGGATATTCTAGAGCTGGAAGAATAATAGATCAAATGGAAGCTCGTGGTATAATTTCTGGCTATGTTGGAAGTAAACCAAGACAAGTACTTATTTCAAAAAATGAATGGGAAGAGTTAAAAATGGGTTCTACAATAAAAGAAAATAAAGAAATTCCAAACGATACATCTATTGAAGATTTAAATGTACCTGTTAGCTTAGAAGATAAAGCAGATAATTTAAGTGTTGCTGCAAAAAATATTGTTGAAGAAGAATAAAAATAAAAGGGGGATAAAATGGCAATAAGAAATTTAAGATATGATGGAGATGAAATCTTAACAAAAAAAACAAAAAAAATTGAGGTTATAGATGAAAAAATAAAAGAACTTGCTCAAGATATGTTAGATACAATGTATGCAAACGATGGTATTGGACTTGCTGCATGTCAAGTTGGTATGTTAAAGTCAATGATTGTATATGATGTAGATTACGTAGAAGAAAATAAAGAAAAAAATCCTGTTGTTTGTATAAATCCAAAAATTGTATCAAGATCAAGATCAATGGTTGAAGTTGAAGAAGGTTGCTTAAGTTTCCCTAATGTGTTTGAAAATGTAATAAGACATGAAAAAATAACTGTCGAATATACAGATTTAAATGGAAAGAAAAAAACAAAACATGCTAAAGGAATGGAAGCTATCGTAATACAACATGAATGTGATCATTTAGATGGAATTGTTTTTTTAGATAGAGTTGAGAAGTAATATGAAGATAAAACCAATATTTAAAATAAAATTTAGTAAAAAAATAAAATATGCAATACTTTTAATTTTAATACTTTTATTAATTGCAGCTATTACATATGGAATTGAACTTTTTAGAAAATCAGAACTTGCAAGAAAAATAGAATACGTAAACGATGTAAAAGATGATATTAAATTAAATGATGGCGAAAGCATTATAAATGTGATAAAAGAAGATATAAATGGAACAAGTGATAGTTCGTATGTTGTTCTTGTCGCAACTGAAGAGTATAGTACAAAAAAATTAAGTAAGTTAAGTGGAAATTTAGAACAATATAAAAATGTATCTGTAATATATCTAAATAAACAAGATAATATTATAAAACGTTATGATGCTCATAAATCATTTAATCCAAATATGTCATTTGAAATTATAAAAAATGATACAAACGAAAATGAAAAATATGTAGTAGTAAAAGATCAAGATGCAGGAAATATCTTAATATTAAAATATAATGGGGAAGAATTTGTAGATGTAATTAAAAGTAGCTTTAATATAGATGATTTATTAGGGTATACTGTAAATGCAACTTTTTCGGAAGAAAATAAAAATGTATTAAAAGTAAAATTAGATAATTATAACAGAAGTTATTTAACAGCAAATACAGAAGAAATATCTTTGGATTTTAGTGAACAAAATGTAAATAAAGATACATATAGAACTTCTTATCTTGCAAATAAAATTAATAAATTTGAATTTTTTACTGAAAATGGAATAATAAAATTAAAGTGTATTCAAAATATATTATATAAAACAAATAATGATGAAAATTTAGCAAATAATGTTGGATTTGTAAATACTATATTTACACTTAAAGATTCTAAACTTGCTTATGAAAAAGTAGAAGTAGTAAAATAGAGGTGGAAAAATGGATAAGTTATTAGATTGTGTTGTAATAGGAGGAGGTCCTGCAGGGCTTTCTGCCTCTATTAATCTAGTAAACAGAAATAAAGATATATTACTTTTATCACTTAGTACAAATTATTTAAAAAAAGCACAAAGAGTAGATAATTATTTGGGCTTTTATAATATATCGGGTACAGATTTAATGAATAAATTTTTAGAACATGCAGAAAAAATGAATGTTAATATAAAATATGGTAGAGTTTTAAATATTTATAAATTTGAAGATTATTTTATGGTAAATTTTCAAAATGAAATAATTAAAACTAAATCAATAATATTAGCTTTAGGTATAGTAAAAAATGTATTAATAGAAAATGAAGATACTTTTTTAGGAAAAGGTGTAAGTTATTGTGCAACATGTGATGGAATGTTATATAAAAACAAAACTGTTGCAATAACTGGAAATTCTTCAGATATTGTAAATGAAGCAAATTTTTTAAAAAGTATTGGTTGTAAAGTATATTTTGTATCTACAATAAAACCAGATGATTTAGATCAAAATATAGAATTTGTAAATGGCGTAATAAAGAAGATAAATGGAAATTTAAAAATAGAAAATATAGTTTTAAATACTGGTAAAGTAATAGATATAGATGGATTATTTATTTTAAGAAATGCAATTTCTGCAAATACATTATTAAAGGATTTGAAAATAGAAAATGGTATAATTGATACAAATAGAAATCTAGAAACTAATATAAAAGGTGTTTATGCTTGTGGAGATTGTACAGGTGAACCATTTCAAATATCTAAAGCTGTTGGAGAAGGATTAATTAGTGCACTTAATTGTGTAAAATATATCGATAATTTAAAGGAGGTTTAATATGATAAAACATATAAATGAAAGTGAATTTGAAAGTTTAGTAAAAGAAAACAATTTAGTTTTAGTGGACTTTTTTGCAACTTGGTGTGGCCCATGTAAAATGCTTGCACCAACAATAGAAAAATTATCTGAAGAATATGATGGAAAAGTAGTAGTTGCAAAAGTAGATGTTGATACAGCACCATCATTATCTGGCGCTTTTAATATCTCATCTATTCCTACAGTTATATTATTTAAAAATGGAAAAGCTATAGAACAAATAGTAGGACTTACTGATATTAATAATTATAAATCAATGATAGATAAAAATTTATAGTATATAAAAATATTATATAACTACTTGATTATTTATAATTTTTATGTTAAAATATTATGGTAAAAGTTAAAATGTATAAAAAGGGGGACGTTAAGATGGCAAAATGCGAGATTTGTGATAAAAATGTAAATTACTCTTATCAAGTAAGCCACTCACATAGAAGAACACATAGAACTTTTAAACCAAATGTTCAAAGTGTAAAAGTAAACGACAATGGTACTGTTAAAAAGATGAATGTATGTACTAGATGTTTAAAAAGTGGTAAAGTTCAAAGAGCAATATAAAAAAATGAAGTATATTTGTTAGAGGCTGCTGAAAAAGTAGTCGAAAATGACTCTCAAAAAATCGTGAATTAGAAAATAATTTTTTCTGATTCACG
>CALWOE010000030.1 GCA_944383035.1 uncultured Clostridia bacterium | reverse complement strand
AATCCTAAACTTGTAAATAAATTATTAATTGAAATTTTAAATTCATAATTGATATATCTTTTTGAATATAGTATAATATATTAATGGTAAATGAGGTATTTTATGAAATTTATTAAAAACAAAAAAGTAATTTTTCTTTTTATTGCTATAATTATAATTGTTATACTTTCTATATTTGCTTTTAATTTATATAATGGCAAAAAAGAAGAAGAAAAAGTAATTAATCTAGACTTTGAAACACTTGCTCCAAAAATAGAAAATATGATGGATATTGAAAATACTAGAATGGAAAATGTAGATAAAACTGTACTTAAAGATAAATTTGGTATTGATGAGAATTGTGTTTTAGAAGTAATAGGAAAACTACCTATACTAAATGTAAAATCTAATATGTATATTGTTGTAAAAGTTACTCCTGATCAAAAAGAAAATGTTAAACAAAAATTTGAAGAGTATGGACTTAATATGGAAAAAGAGTGGGAGAATTATCTATCAGATGAATATACAAAAGTAAAAGAAAGAAAGATAGGTATAGTAGGTGATTATGTGTATTTTATAGTAAGTAGTAATAAAGATATGATTGTAGATTTATTAAAGTAATTTAGTTCTTGATTCTATCAAGAACTTTTTACTTGACATAATTAAATATTAATGATATAATAATAGGGCATTTTTTGTTTTATAGATGCATTTGCAAGTGTGTAATGCAAGTTTTTAATTAGGAGGGATTATAATGAAAAATGCAACTAGTATTAGTAATCAGACTGTTTTAGAAGATTGGGCTTTATACACAGGCTCGTTATTAAACACTCTAGCAACTGAGAGTCTTTACAATTATTTACTTAGAAATTATAGGTTTTCAAATACAGTAAAAGCTATAATTTTCCGTGGTAAAGACAAATCTAAAGTTCAAGAAAAAGATGTTTCTCTTTATTATAAGAGAAACAAAACAAAATTTGATAATGAAAAATATCAAATTGATGATGAAAATATGTCTGAGACATATAGATCATACTTGAATTATTTTAATAGTGGAAAAAGATGTGTATTTAGTATTAATTTATGTGTTAAAAAAGGAATTTTGTATATTTTTGGAATTGAACAAAAAAGAAATACAAATAAAAGAAGTCCTGAGATTTTAATTCATGAAAATATGCGCTATGAAATTATTAAAATAAATGAAGATTTTACTGCTTTAGCTAAAATCGGAGATAAAATAGAAAATATCTTTGTAGATTGGGGTTCTACCTCTAGAGGATACAATCTATTTTTAAAGAAAAATGGTTATGATTTAAAGAAAATAATCAAATCGTTGCCTGATGTTGAGGATTTATCCAAAATTGCCTTAGATGCAAAAAAACATGGCGTTATTAAAACAAAAGAAATATTAGAAAATGGTTGCATATTAAGTGGTTGTATGTAAAATGTAAAGAAAGAGAAAATATCTCTTTCTTTTTTTTAAAATGTTGAATAAACGTATGTTTTATAGTATAATTTATTTAGGTGATAAAATGTTAATGTCTGATTTAGAAAAAAATATACAATATTTAAAAGGAGTAGGACCTGCTAAGGCACTACTTTTAAATAAGTTACAAATATATAATATAAAAGATTTATTAGAGTATTATCCAAGAGCATATGAAGATAGAACAAAGGTAAGTAAAATAAAGGATTTTGAAAATGGAAAAAATACTCTATTTATAGCAAGAGTTGTAAGAGATGTTAAGATTCAAAGAATTAGAAAGAATTTAACTATACTTACTACATTTGTTGCAGATGATACCGGAGAATGTAAAATTACTTTTTTTAATCAAAAGTATATAAAAGATAAACTAAAAGAAAATTCAGTTTATCTGTTTTATGGAAAAACAAATTATGAGTATGGAAGATTTTCAGTAGAATCACCACAGGTATATAATGTGTCAGATTTAGATAAAATCCAAGGAATATATCCAATATATAATTTAACTCAAGGTATTACTCAAAATTATTTATTTAAATTAATAAGTAATTTATATGAAAATAAACCACTTTTGCCAGAAATATTTTCAGATGAATTCAGAGAAAAATATAAACTTGCAGAAATAAATTATGCTATGCAAAATGTTCATTTTCCAAAGACATTTAATTCGGTAAATATAGCTAGAAAAAGAATTATATTTGAAGAGTTATTTTTATTCCAACTTGCAATTATGAGTATAAAAAATAATAGTTTAGGGCAAATAAAAGAAAATATTTTTACGGAGGTTGATATTGCCCCATTTTTAAATTTACTTCCATTTAAATTAACAAATGCACAAAAAAATGTAGTAGAAGAAATAAAAAAAGACTTTTATTCAAAAAAGATAATGAATAGATTAGTACAAGGAGATGTTGGAAGCGGTAAGACAATAGTTGCTGCAATAGCAATGTATATAGCAGTAAAAAATGGATATCAGGCAGCACTTATGGCACCAACAACAATTCTTGCAAATCAGCATTTTGATGAATTAAGTAAATATTTTGAAAAGTTAGGAATTACTACAAGTATTATTACATCAAGTACAACAAAGAAAAATAAAGAACTTATAGTACAAAAATTAAAAAACAAAGAAATAGATATAATTATAGGAACACATTCATTAATAGAAGATAATATAGAATTTGCAAATTTAGGACTTGTTATAACAGATGAACAACATAGATTTGGAGTTATGCAAAGAATGAAACTTGCAAACAAAGGAAAAGCAGTTGAAACATTGGTTATGACAGCAACACCAATACCAAGAACACTTGCTATAATGTTATATGGCGATTTAGATTTATCTATTATAGATGAAATGCCACCAGGCAGAAAGCCTGTAAAGACCTATGCAGTTGGAGAATCATATGAAAATAGAGTGAATCAATTTATAAAAAAACAAATTGATGAAGGACGTCAAGTATATGTTGTATGTCCACTTGTAGAAGAAAATGAAGAATTAGATTTAAAATCAGTTGAAATGCTATATGAAAAATATAAAAATGAAATATTTAAAGAATATAGTGTGGAATACTTACACGGAAAGATGAAAAATAAAGAAAAAGATGAAATTATGAATAGATTTAAAGATAATAAAATTAATATCTTAATATCAACAACAGTTATAGAAGTTGGTATAAGTGTGAGTAATGCTACAATTATGGTTGTTGAAAATGCTGATAGATTTGGACTTGCGCAACTTCATCAACTAAGAGGTAGAGTAGGTAGAGGAAACTTTCAATCATATTGTATATTAAAAAGTAATAATAAATCACAAAAATCAATTCAAAGATTAAAAATAATGGAAAAATCAAATAGTGGTTTTGATGTAGCTGAAAAAGATTTAGAACTTAGAGGACCAGGAGATTTTTTTGGTATTAGACAATCTGGAATGCCAGAATTTAAACTTGCAAATTTACTTACAGATATTAATGTCTTAAAACAAGCTCAAATGGCTGCAAAAGAAGTTATATCTAAAGATAGATATTTAAAAAGTGAAGAAAATCAAAAATTAAAGAAAGTTTTATATTCAAAATTTAAAGAACAATTGACTAATATTACTACATAAAATATGATAACTTTTTTCAAAAAAAGTTAACATAATATTGCAAAAAATAATAAAATATGATATAATATAAATGTAAGTATTTTTTAATATATATTATACGATTGGAGGATATTATATGTGTAACTTGTGTAACTTATATTTTTTCTTTTCTTTTGGCGGTAGAGCTGATGTAGGCGAAATTCATGAAGTTGGTGAAAAAGAGAAAATCGATTTTCCAACCGAGCAAGAAACTGGATATGGATTTTGTCTTCGCTCTGGAATTGAAGTTAGTTCATTTTCAGGAGCAACTGCTTTAGAGATGAAAGTTTTTGTAGAAACTGAAATTGAAGCAGCACTTGAATATGTTTCTTCAAAACCAGTTCCAGTAAAACATGTTTTGCTAGAGCCAGGAGAAAACATCGTTCATTTCCCGCTAAATGTGGAAAATGAGTACAAAGAGGTAAAACTCTTTGTACCAAAAGCAAGAAATTTAAGCTTGCCTAAAACTTCTTTTTTGGTAAAAGAAATTATTTTAAAATAAATCAGAGAATTCTCTGGTTTATTTTTTATATATATTATAATTGAATATTTGTAATATGTTAAAAGTAAAATCATATACATAATTACTAGGAGTGTGATTTTATGAATCCTTTTTTTCTAAAACCAAAGAATATTTATGATACTATATTAAACTTTGACAATATGTATCCAAAGCCATACAATAAGTATGAAGTAGATCCATATACTAAAACACGTATTATTTTGTTAACTGGTGCGGAATTTGAAGCAAATTGGTTTTCACATCAATTTTCAAGACATTGTAATAATAATGAATTAAGACGAAAAATTGCTTTTACAAGAAGAATAGAACAACAGCAACAAAAAAAATTACAAGATTTAAAGCCAATTGATGAAAATATTTTAGAAACAACAATAAGTTATGAACAACTAGCAGTAGATTTGACTGCAAGACTTGCACAAAATGAACCAGATGTAAATGTAAGAAATGCATTAAATTTTGCTTTACTTGAAGATTTTGATCATCTATATAGATATAGTAATTTATTAGAAATGGATTATCATATATTGCCAGAAAAATTAGTTGGAAGATATACAGAAATTATGCCCGCTAGGCCAACAATTTCACATCATAGACATCCATATGATTCAATTAGAAAATATACTGATTACAAAACTGCTGATAATATAACAAAACTTAATGTATCAATTATTACTGCTGCTGAACAACAAACTATGAATTATTACATGAATATAGGTGGTTATTATACATCTGATTATGGAAGAAGATTGTATCAAGAAATTGGTATGGTAGAAGAAGAACACGTATCTCAGTATGAAAGTTTAATGGATCCAAATGCTACATGGCTTGAAAGGTTATTACTTCATGAATATACTGAATGTTATTTGTATTATTCTTGTTTTATGTTTGAAAAGGACTGTTATATAAAAAAATTATTTGAAGAGTTTTTTGAAATGGAAATTGTTCATTTACATAGAGCAGTAGAGTTATTAAAAGAGTATGAATGTAAAGATTGGCAAGAAGTAATACCGAATGGAGAATTTCCAAAACTACTTGAACTTGGCGAAAATATAGAATATGTAAGAGAGGTAATTAAAAATACAGCGTCCCTTACAGCTTTAGAGGAAACCTATGTACCAGTATGTTCACTTCCATGTGATAGTAGATTCTTTAAATATCAAAATATAGTAAATAAAAATGTAGACTGTGTACCTAGTCATTTTGTAATAGATGAATATATTTGCAGAAATGGAGTGGATTATAGATATGAAATAGCACCAAACCCATTAGAAAATCTCAGAAATAGAAAATGTGATAATGTGTGTGTAGGTAGAGAGCCACTTTGCTGTTAAAATTAAATACTGGTTTTTGCCAGTATTTTTTTTATAATAGATTATAATATATTACACAAAATAATATTATGAAATATATTACTTGGGTTATTGTAAAGTAAATATCTGAAAAATATTGCAAATATTAGGTTTGATATTTTTTTACATATATAGATTTTTCTTGACAAAAATATATAATTAATATATAATATTAATTGTTAAAAAACATAAGGAGTTGTTTTAAAATCATGAAAATAGGTATTTTTACAGATACTTACAACCCTACTGTAAGTGGAGTTGTTACATCAATAAATATGTTAGAAAAAGAAATGAAAAAGCGTGGTCACGAAGTGTATGTTTTTGCGCCTACAAAATCAATAAAACCAGCTGAAAATCAAGAATTATATATGTTAAAAAGTATGCCACTACTTGTAGCAAAACAATATAAAAATAGAATTGCTACATTTTATTCAAGAGATTTGGCAAAAAAAATAAAAGAATTAAATTTAGATATAGTTCATACTCAAACTGAATTTGGACTTGGACTTTTTGGTAAAATAATTGCACGTAAATTTGATATACCATTTATTCACACATATCATACTATGTGGGAAGATTATATGCATTATATATTATTTATTAGAGGTAAGAGAAATATTTATCCAAAAAGATTTGCAAGATCTTTTTCAAGAAAATTTGTAACAAAAGCAGAGTGTATTATAACACCATCTAAAAAAACAGAAAAATATTTAAAATACAAATGTAAAATAAAAAATAAACAAATATATGTTATACCTACAGGTATTGATATAGAACCATTTAGAAAAGAAAACTTTACTGAAGAAGATAGAGTAAAATTAAAAGAATCACTTGGAATAAAAAAAGATGAAAAAATTGTTTTATTCTTAGGGAGAATGGGAGAAGAAAAAAGTATTGACATAGTTATGAACAATATGCCAAAGGTTTTTGAAAATTATCCTAATTCAAAATTCTTACTTGTAGGAGATGGACCTTCAAAAGAAGGATTAGAAAAGCAAGCAAAAGAACTTGGCATTTCTGATAAAGTTATATTTACAGGAAAAGTGCCATGGGCAGATGTACCAAAATATTATAACATTGGAGATGTGTTTGTAAATGCATCAATAACAGAAACACAAGGTTTAACATTTATAGAAGCAATGGCTGCTTCTACTCCTATTGTTGCAAAATATGCACCAAATTTATCTGAGTATATATACAACAATAAAAATGGAATCTTAGTAAAAAGAGATGAAGATTTTTCTAAATCTATCGTAAATGTATTAACTAATGATAATTTGAGTGAAAAACTAAAGAAAAATGGCTTTGAAACAGCAAAAAGTTATTCGGTTGAAGAATTTGGAGATAAATTGGAACTTTTATATACTGAAGTAATAAAAAATTATAAATTTAAAAAGGATTTATCTATGGAAGAAAAGAAAAAAGCAAATAATAGTTTTTATAAAAGAACAATTGATAAACTACTTTCTTTGACTAGACTAAAAAAATAGGAGTGAAATTATGTTTCTTTTTTACTTATTAATTGGGCTTTTTACTATTTTAATAACTTTTACAGTTATTGCAACAATTATAAAAGTCGCATTAATTATAACAATTAGATATGATTATGATTATAAACTTTTGATAGTACCATCAATAATTACTACACTTGTATGGTCAATAGTTGGGATTGGTTGGAAACTTGCAATTAATTATTTTTGTAAGGAAGGAGTACTATCAGTTTTAACAAAGATTATATTTACACCGTATAATTTAGAAAATGAACTTATATATATTTTACTTGTATCAGTTCTATGTGTTATAGTCGGAATATTTTTGCAATCATTATCATATTTTACAATAAATATTGATTATAAAAAAATATTTGGAAATATTAGACTTTTTGTAAAAAAGATATTTAAAGTGAATTTAAAAGAAGAAGAAAATGTTGGGATTTCTGTTTATGAAAAACCAGATAACCTTTCATTTGGAAGTGCTCTTGTAGCTAGTTTATTTACATTTACAGCAATATTTTTTATAACATTAATTTTGCTTTTTATAGGAACATATATAGGAAATAGTTTAAATTATTAAAATTGGGGATTTATCTCCAATTTTTTCTATTATCTATAAAATACTATTATCACACTTTATTTTATACAAATATTTTGATATAATATTTTCATATAGAGGGGATAATAAATATGCCAGATAATTATAAATATATAGATAATGATAATAATAAAAAAGATAAAACTGTTTTTGAATATATGGAATCTATTTTAAATAATAATGTTGAAAGTGATAATGATAAAACTTTTAATCAAATTATAGCAGAGCGTTTAATTAATAGTACAAAAGAAAAAAATAATAAAGAAGATATAACAAAAGAGAAGAAAAAAACAAAAAAATATAACATATCTAAAGAAGAAGCTTTTAATATTGCATCAGAAAGTAGAAATTTAAAAACAGATTTTGTAAAAAATTCAAATAGAAAAAATGTAACATTTTTAACATTTGGTGATAAAGAAATTAAACTTGTAAATATTAAAAATAAAAAATATTGGCAAATACAAATTTTAGATGGTGAAATATCTCAAATGTATAATGACTCATTTTTTGATGGATTTATAAAAAAAGAAGAAACTAAATATTTAAGATGTTTAGTAGATGCTAATACAGGTGAATATATTTATTATCCAAAGAAATAAAATATGTAAAAAATATATATTATAATTTTTTGGAGGTTTAATATGAATGTAGAAAAATTAGTAAAAACTCAAAGAATATTCTTTGAAAAAAATATAACAAAAAACGTAGAATTTAGAAAAAAAGCATTAAAAGATTTAAAAGACGCAATAGATGAATATCAAGATGAGATTATATTAGCACTAAAAAAAGATTTCGGAAAGGGTAAAGTTGAAACATATTTAACTGAGATATTCACTGTTAAAAATGAAATAAAGTATATGCTTAAAAATCTTAAAAAATTATCTAAAACTAAGAAAGTAAGAACAAGTTATATGACATTTCCATCTAAAGGTTATATAAAAAAAGAACCATATGGAATAGTACTTGTAATTGCACCATGGAACTATCCAATAAATTTATCTCTTATACCTCTTGTTGGTGCAATTAGTGCAGGAAATTGTTGTATTTTAAAGTTAAGTAGTAAGGTACCAAATACAAATAAAGTTATAAAAAAGATGTTATCAAAGATATATAATAAAGAATTTGTGAAAGCAGTTGAAATAAATGAAACAGAAACAGCCAAAATAATTGATAGTAATATTGATTATATATTTTTTACTGGAAGTCCAAATACAGGAAAAATTATAATGAAAAAAGCAGCTAAAAATTTAATTCATGTAACATTAGAACTAGGAGGTAAATCACCAGTAATAATAGATGATGATGTAACATTAGATATAGCTGCAAAAAAAATTGTATGGGGAAAATATTTAAATGCAGGACAAACTTGTGTTGCACCAGATTATGTACTTATAAATAAAGAAAAAACAAAAAGGTTTATAGAACTTTTAAAAAAATATATTAATTCAATGTATTATAAAAAAGATGAGATATCAGATGATTACACAAAAATAATAAATAAAGAAGCTTTTGATAGATTAGTATCTGTTATAAATAAAGATAATGTATTAATTGGTGGAAAATACAATAAAGAAAAACTTTTAATAGAACCAACAGTAGTTAAAGTAGAAAAATTAGATGAAGAAATAATGACACAAGAAATTTTTGGACCAATACTTGCAATAGTTGAAACAAATTCATTAGAAGATAGTATTAATTTTGTAAACTCTATGCCAAAACCACTTGCTTTATATATCTTCTCTAATGATAAAGAAAGTATTAAACAAATTGTAAATAATACATCTTCTGGTGGCGTTTGTATTAATGATACTATAATGCATATTACTGAAGAAAATCTTCCATTTGGTGGTGTTGGAAATAGTGGAATGGGCAGTTATCATGGAAAAAAATCATTTGAAACTTTTACTCATTACAAGAGTATTTTAAATAAATCAAATGTTATAGATTTTAAATTTAAATATCCACCATATAAAGATTTTATTATGAAATTTTTAAGATAAATATAAGAAAAAATAGAGGTAAAAATGGAATTAGTGGATGTTTTAAATAAAATGAAACAAAAAACTGGAAATATATGCAAAAGAAATGAACTAAAAAGTGGAGAATATAGATTATCAGCACATATATGGATAATGAATGAAGAAAATAAGATTTTAATACAAAAAAGAAATAATAATCTTAAAATGTATCCTGGAATGTGGGAAAATGCTGGTGGAGCAGTAATATCTCGGGAAGATAGTATAACAGCAATTAAAAGAGAAGTAAAGGAAGAATTAGGTATTAAAATTGATATAGAAAAACTTACATTTATTGCATCATTTAAAAGATATAAAGATTTTGTAGATGTTTTTTATATAAAAGATGATATAAAAATAAAAGATATAAATTTAAAAAAAGATGAAGTAGAAGATGTAAGATTTGTTTCATTTGATGAATTATATAAAATGTATGAAAATAAAGAATTTGCAAAATCTTCTTTTGAATATTTTAAAATGTATATAACGGAATACTTAAAATAAAAACATATATCTCATTTCGCAAAACAAAAAAACTTTACTTTTTGCGAAATGAATGATATAATATTTTTGAGGTGTTTTTTAGATGAAGCTTATAAAAAGAGATTATCTAGAAGAATTAATAGCAGTTATTGGAACTCCTGATATAAAAGTATTAACAGGAGTTAGACGTAGTGGAAAGTCAAAACTATTAGAAATGTTAAAAAAATATATAGAAGACAATATAGAAAATGCTAATATAATAAATATTAATTTTAACTTGATAAAATTTGATAATTTGAGAGATTATATATCCTTAAATAATTATATTGAAAAAAGTTTTGTTCTAGGTAAAAAAAATTTTGTACTTATAGATGAAGTTCAGATGTGTAAAGAATTTGAAAGAACAATAAATAGTATACATGCTGAGGAAAAATATGATATATATATAACTGGTTCAAATGCATTTTTACTTAGTAGTGATTTAGCAACTTTATTTACAGGAAGAACTTATGAAATACAAGTATTTCCATTTTCATTTAAGGAGTATTTAAAATATTTTGATTATACTAATATACAAGAAGCTTTTGATAAGTATATTTTTGAAGGTGGTATGGCAGGCTCTTATGTATATGAAGATAATAAAAGAAAATATAATTATATAAATGATGTATATAATGCTTTAATAGTAAGAGATATACAACATAAATATAATATACAAAATACTGGACTTATGAATAGTTTAACAGAATTTTTAATGGATAATATTTCTAATTTAACATCATATAGAAGTATAGCTAATAAATTAAATGAAAATAAAATAGATACAAATGATAAGACCATAGCAAGATATATAGAATATTTGTGTGATGCTTTTGCCTTTTATAAAATAAGAAGATATGATATACAAGGAAAAAAATATTTATCTTCTATAGATAAGTACTATTTGGTTGATCATACTTTTAAATATGCTAGATTAGGAACTAAAAATATTAATTATGGTAGAGTGTATGAAAATATAATTGCAATAGAGTTGTTAAGAAGAGGATATGAAATATATGTAGGAACTTTGTATAATAAAGAGGTAGATTTTGTTGCCATGAGGCAAAATGAAAAGATTTATATACAAGTTTCTGATAATATTGATGATGAAAAAACTTTAATTAGAGAAGTAACGCCTCTACTTCAAATAAAAGATGCATATCCCAAAATAATAATAGCAAGAACAAGACATGAAGATTATCAATATGAAGGAATTCAAATATATGATATTGCAAATTGGCTTAAAAAATAAATTATTTTAAAACAAATTATCTGTCTATATTAAAAAAATCCGATTTATATCGGATTTTATATATATATAATTGCTGTATAGCAATATTTAAGTTAATTTATTTTTTAAATTAAATGTGGTATAATAATATATGATTAGTTAAATATTAGATTAATATATATATAATGTTAATTACATGAGGAGGAATTATGTTTAAATTACATTCAAAATTTAAACCAACTGGCGATCAACCAGAAGCTATAGATTCATTAATTAGTGGATTAAAAAAAGGATATGACGCTCAAACATTACTTGGAGTTACTGGATCTGGAAAAACATTTACTATTGCAAATGTAATAGAAAAAGTAGGAAAACCAACTATAATTATGACACATAATAAAACTTTAGCAGGTCAACTTTATTCTGAATTTAAAGAGTTTTTCCCGGAAAATGCAGTTGAATATTTTATATCATATTATGATTATTATCAACCGGAAGCATATATAGCTTCAACAGATACATATATAGAAAAAGATAGTAGTATAAATGATGAGATTGATAAATTACGTCATAGTGCAACAGCAGCACTTTTTGAAAGAAAAGACGTTATAATAATATCATCAGTATCATCTATATACTCTTTAGGTTCACCAGAAGATTATTCAAGTTTAGTTTTATCTGTAAGACCAGGAATGCAAAAATCAAGAGATGAAGTTTTAAAAAAATTAGTTGAAATGCAATATCAAAGAAGTGATGTAGAATTTTTAAGAGGAAATTTTAGAGTAAAAGGTGATATTGTTGATATCTTTCCAGCTGCAAGTACAGATGAAGCTATCCGTTTAGAATTTTTTGGCGATGAAATAGATAGAGTATGTTTAATTGATAGTATTACAGGAAAAGTAAAAAAGACTTCAAAACATGAATTTATATATCCAAAATCACATTATGTAATGCCAAAAGAAAAAATAGAAGAAGCAATTACTAAAATAGAGAAGGAATTACAAGAAAGAATAGAATATTTTAAATCTCAAGGTAAAATAGTAGAAGCATATAGAATAGAACAAAGAACAAACTTTGATATTGAAATGTTAAGAGAAACTGGATTTTGCCAAGGTATAGAAAATTATTCTGCAATACTATCTGGAAGAGAAAAAGGAAGTACACCATATACTTTATTTGATTATATGGGAGATGATTTTTTAGTAGTAATAGACGAATCTCATGTTACAATTCCACAAATAAGAGGAATGTATAATGGGGATAGGGCAAGAAAAGAATCTTTAGTTGAAAATGGATTTAGACTTCCATCAGCTTTCGATAATAGACCACTTAAGTTTGATGAATGGGAGAAAAAAGCTAAAAAAACTATTTATGTTAGTGCAACTCCTGGTGATTATGAAAATAAAAGATCAAAAAATATAGCAGAGCAAATTATACGACCAACAGGACTTTTAGATCCAAAGATTATTGTAAAACCAATTGATGGTCAAATTGAAGATTTATTATACAATATAAATGAGACAACAAGTAAAAAAGAAAAAGTTTTAGTTACAACACTAACAAAGAAAATGTCAGAAGAACTCACAAGTTTCTTATCACAAAAAGGTGTAAGAGTAAGATATATGCACTCAGATATAGAAGCACTTGATAGACTTGAAATTATACGTGATTTAAGACTTGATAAATTTGATGTATTAGTTGGAATTAATTTATTAAGAGAAGGACTAGATATTCCAGAAGTATCTTTAGTTGCTATTTTAGATGCGGACAAAGAAGGATTTTTAAGAAGTGAAAGATCTCTTATACAAACAATAGGAAGAGCAGCAAGAAATGCAAATGGTAGAGTAATTATGTATGCAGATGAATTAACTGAGTCAATGGAAAAAGCAATAAGTGAAACAAATAGAAGAAGAAAAATTCAAGAAGAATATAATAAAGAACATAATATTACACCAAAGAGTATTGTAAAAGATGTAAGGGATAGTGTTAAAGCAACATTTGAGGAAGAAGAACAAAAACAAGTAGAAATTAAAAAAGGAGAATCAACTAAAGAGGCAATAGATAGATTAACAGAAGAAATGATGAATTATGCACGAAAATATGAATTTGAAAAAGCAGCTGCAATAAGAGATTTTATTCAAGAATTAAAATTTTTGGAAAAATAATATATAATGATTTTAAAATAAGTTTGGTATTACTTCAAGCTTATTTTTTTGTGTAAATTTTTGCATAAATAAATTTTTTATGAATATATATAAATTAGATAGTAAACAAAGGAGAGGATAAAATTGGATGAAAAAAAGCTAATAAATCAAAATATAATTATTGAAAATAGGGAGAAAATAACAATATCTGGTGTTACGGACGTGCATAGTTTTGATGATGAAATAGTACTTGCACAAACAGACCTTGGAATTTTAACTATAAAAGGTGACGATTTAAAAATGAATAAATTAAATCTTGATAATAATGAATTGATTGTAGAAGGAAAAATATCAGCAGTAGCATATAGTGATATAAATCAAGCTAAAAAAACTGGATTTATGAATAAACTATTTAAATAAATATGAATAGTGAAGTTTTTTTAGAGCTTAAAAATTTATTTGAGTTTTTTTTACTTGGTTTTGTAATAGCAATAATATTTGATTTTTTTAGGGCGTATAGAAAATTTAAAAGACCAACTGATATTGAAGTCTTAATTCAAGATATTATATTCTTTTTTATTACAACTATAATTGTTATTTTTGGAATAATTAATATCTTAGATTCAAATATTAGATTATATATATTTATAGCTGTATTTTCTGGAATAGGTATATACTTATCAATTATTAGTAAATATGTTATAAAAATATATAATAGATTTTTTGAAGTAATTGATAGAATTATAGAATTTATTTTTACACCATTTTATCTATTTAAACAAATTATTATATTTATTTTCAAAAAAATACATAAAATTTGCAAAATATGTTGCAAAAAGTTTTTATATATGTTAATCTTAATTAAAAGAGGGATAAGATCTATAAATCTTAAAAAATTTAATAATATAAAAAATAAAAAAAATAAAAAAAATAAAAAAAAAGCAAAAAACAAAAAAACAAAAAAAAGAAAAAAATAAAAAATAATAATATACAAAAGAGGTATAATTAATAAAAGAAAAAAAAGATAAGAAAGTAAAAGTTAGTAAAAAAGGGAAAAAAATAAGTGTTTTTAAAGTATTATCATTTATTTTTGTAGTATATTTTGTTTATACAATATTTGAACAACAAATTCAATTAAATAGATATGATTCTAGAATTGAGATGTATCAAGCAGATATTAATACAAAAAAGAAACTTATAGATTATTATAATAATCAAAAAGATAATATAAAAACAGATGAATATATAGAATCAGTAGCTAGAGAGGTTTTAGGTTATGTAAAACCATATGAAAAAATTTTTATTGATGCAAACCGATGAAGTTTACTGTTCATAAATTATATTGATTGGAGGTGTTAAAACACCTCCATTATTTTTGGGAAATTTTTGTTTTAATTTAAAAGAAATTTAAATTAAAGAAAATTTGTTAAATTATTATAGAAAATTAATTAGGAATTATAAGAAAAATAATAAAAAAAATTGACAAAACCGAACAAATGTTTTATAATTTATATATTACAGTAATATAATAATCGTATTATAAAATTAAGATTAAATCTTACAAATATGTTATTATAAGTAAATACTGTGAGGAGGAGATATTATGGAATTTAAAAAAACAAAACTTGTAGAATTAAAAGAAAAATTTGATTCTATTATTAACACAGAAGAAAAAAATAATATAGAATTTTGGTATGCAAGAGATTTGCAAACTCAGTTAGGTTACAAAAGATGGGAAAATTTTATTGAAACAATAAAAAAAGCAATGCAATCTTGTGAAAATGCTGGTATACCTGTAGAAAATCATTTTCGTGAGGTCGCGAAAATGATAAATTTAGCAAAAGGCGCAAAGAGAACAATACAAGACTATATGCTAACAAGATATGCTTGTTATTTAATTGCTCAAAATGGAGATTCTAAAAAAGAAGAAATTGCATTTGCACAAACATATTTTGCAGTACAAACTAGAAAACAAGAAATAATTGAAGACAGAATAAAATTAATGAATCGATTAGAAGCAAGAGAAAAACTAAAAGAATCTGAAAAGCAGTTATCTAAAAATATTTATGAAAGAGGAGTGGATGATTTAGGATTTGCAAGAATTCGTTCAAAAGGAGATTCGGCATTATTTGGTGGATTAAATACAATGCAGATGAAAGCAAAATATGGAGTAAAAGAAAACAGACCTCTTGCAGATTTTTTACCAACATTAACAATTGCAGCAAAAAATCTAGCAACAGAAATGACAAATTACAATGTAACCGAAAAGGATATGTATGGTGAAGAAAGTATAACTGATGAACATGTTGATAATAATTCAAGTGTAAGAAGTATGTTAGAAAAAAGAGGAATAAAACCTGAAAATTTAAAACCAGCAGAAGATTTAAAGAAATTAGAGAGAAGAGTTAAGTCAGAAAGTAAGAAAATAGCTGGTAGTAATAAATTGCCAAAAAATGAAATGAATTAAAATTTGAGTTCGCAATTTGCAACCTCAAAAACACTTTATAATTCAATTTTAGGTTCATACTTTTCAAGCCACATGTTTACCTGACACAAATATGCCATAAGTTGCGGTAAAGTCATTGAATGTCAGAAATTGACACGAGTCTATATTACTAGAGTATGTAATAAAACACAAAAAGCATAAATCTTAAATTTTTATAAAATTTATATATTTATTGTGATTACTTAAAATAAATTATAAAATGGAGGAATAATAATAAATAAAAATAATTAAAATGAAAATATAAAAATGAAATAAAAAATAATTATAAAGTTATTCGTACATTTAATAAAAATGCAATTATTTATAAAGGTAATAAAAAAATTGCGATTAAAGTTCTAAAGTCGTTATAAAAACTTGCAAAAATACTTAAAAAGTCCTCATAAAAACTTGCATAAAATAACAAAAAATTGTATAATATAATAAATAAAAGAGATTTATGAGGTGTTAAAAATGTTAGAAAGAAAAATTACTAGTGTATTAGAAGAATGGAAAAAGGAAGAAAAGAAACCATGCCTATTAATTAGAGGAGCAAGGCAAGTTGGAAAAAC
>CALWOE010000029.1 GCA_944383035.1 uncultured Clostridia bacterium | reverse complement strand
TATTTAAAATTAAATATAAAATAAAGGTACCATTAAACCAAAATTTTTAGAAATAAAAATAAAATAATTAATGGAGAGAGGTAAGTATAATATATTAAATTTTAAACTTTATTATATTATACAAGGTATATATATGGCACTAACACCAATGATGCAAATGTATATGGAAACAAAAGAAAAATACAAAGACTGTATTTTATTTTATAGATTAGGCGATTTTTATGAAATGTTTTTTGATGATGCAATAATAGTAAGTAAAGAATTAGAAATTACTTTAACTGGAAAAGATTGCGGATTAGAAAAAAGAGCTCCTATGGCAGGAATACCACATCATGCAATAAACACATATATTCCAAAACTTGTAGAAAAAGGATATAAAGTTGCAATATGTGAGCAATTAGAGGATCCAAAGCAAGCAAAAGGAATAGTAAAAAGAGATGTTGTAAAAATAATAACACCAGGAACAATAACAGAACTTACAATGTTAGATGATAAAAAAAATAACTATATTGCATCTTTAATATATAAAAAGAAAACTTGTACAATAGCTTTTTGCGATATATCTACGGGTGAGTTTTTTGTATCAAATTTAGAGGGATTTGATGTTGATACAAAAATAACAAATGAAATAG
This sequence comes from uncultured Clostridia bacterium, assembly GCA_944383035.1. Classification (GTDB taxonomy): domain Bacteria; phylum Bacillota; class Clostridia; order TANB77; family CAG-465; genus CAG-465. The sequence goes on along the minus strand of CALWOE010000029.1, from coordinate 17,307 downwards.
CAAGAATAATGCCATCTGAAATTGTAGTTGACGAAAATTCAAGGAATGATACTTTAATTTTAAGAAAAATAGATAAGCTATTTAATATATACATTAGTAGATATGAGAAAGAAACTAAAAATGATGTACTTGAAAAAATAATTGATAATACAAATATTAATTTAACAGAAAATGAATATGATGCATGTAATTTACTTATGAATTACATAGAAAATACTCAAAAATCAAATATTGATCAAATAAATAATATAAAAAGATATGAAGTAGAAAAATATATGCAACTAGATATATCTACTAGAAAAAACTTAGAAATTCTAGAATCAAATAGAGAAAAAACAAAAAAAGGTAGTCTATTATGGGTTTTAGATGAAACAGTAACTGCTATGGGTGGACGAGCTTTAAGACATTGGATAGAAGCACCACTTTTAAATATTGATCAAATAAGAAAAAGACAAGATGCAGTTGAAGTATTAGTTACAAATAATATATATAGAGATGAAATAAAAGATACTTTAAAAACAGTGTATGATATGGAAAGACTTGTATCTAAAGTAGTATCTGGAAGTGTAAATCCTAGAGAACTTGTATCTTTAAAAACTTCACTTGAAAAATTACCAGCATTAAAAAATATAATTGTAAAAGTTGCAGAAAATACAAAAAATAACTATTTTACAGAACTTTCTAATAATATGGATATTTTACAAGATATATATAATTTAATTAACGATTCTATTATAGATGATGCGGGAATTAATGTAAAAGAAGGAAATATAATAAAAAGTGGGTATAATAAAGAAATAGATGATTATAGAATGGCTTCAACAGAAGGGCAAAAGTGGCTTATAGAACTTGAAGCTAAAGAAAAAGAAAGAACAGGAATAAAAGGAAAATGGTTAAGAGTAGGATATAATCGTGTTTTTGGATATTATATTGAGGTAACAAATTCATATAAACATTTGGTACCAGAAGATAGATATATAAGAAAACAAACACTTGCTGGTGCTGAAAGATATATAACTGAAGAATTAAAAGAAATAGAAGATAAAATTTTAGGTGCAAAAGATAAATTAATTGATTTAGAATATAATGTATTTTGTCAAATAAGAGAAAAAGTAGCAAAAGAAGTTATAAGAATACAAAATACAGCAAATATAATTTCTACATTAGATGTATTATCATCTTTTGCAACAGTTGCTGTAAATAATGATTATGTAAAACCTGAAATTATCACAACTGGTGAAATAGATATAAAAAATGGTAGACATCCAGTAGTAGAAAAAGCTTTGAAAGACACAGATTTTATACCTAATGATTCATACTTAAATAATACAACAGATAGATTTTTAATAATAACAGGACCTAACATGGCAGGAAAATCAACATTTATGAGACAAGTAGCAATTATAACATATATGGCACAATTAGGTTGTTTTGTACCTGCTGATAGTGCAAAAATATCTGTAGTAGATAGAATATTTACAAGAATAGGAGCTTCTGATGATCTTGCTATGGGACAATCTACATTTATGGTAGAAATGCAAGAGTTATCAAATATTCTTGAAAATGCTACTAAAAATAGCCTTATAATTCTAGATGAAATTGGAAGAGGTACTTCTACATATGATGGACTTGCAATTGCTTGGGCAACGGTTGAATATGTTGCTGATTTAGAAAAAATTGGTGCAAAAACATTATTTGCAACTCATTATCATGAATTAATAGAGTTAGAAGGAAAAATTGATGGCGTTAAAAATTATTCTGTAGAAGTAAAAGAAAAAGGTGATGATGTTATTTTCTTAAGAAAAATCACACCTGGTGGTGCAGATGAATCTTACGGAATTTATGTTGCAAAACTTGCAGGTGTTTCAAAACAAGTTATAACAAGAGCAAAACAAATTTTAAAAGATTTAGAAAATGTTGATCTTGCAAAAAGAACAATAAATGAAAAGAAAAAGAAAATAACAACAGAAGAAATTCAAGTTGATATGTTCAATTATAAAATGGCAGAAATAAGTAGAATTTTAGAAAAAACAGATTTAGATGAATTAACACCAAAAGATGCATTAGAAGTACTATATAGATTAAAAGAAAAATTAGATTAATATTATTTACAAAAGATACAGGAGATAGATATGAGTTCATTAGTAATACATTTATATATTGGTAAAAAAATAATGGAAAAATATAATTATTCAAATAGTTTTTTATTAGGAGAAATTATGCCTGATATTATTAAAATTACTGGTATAAAAAAAGAAATTACACATTATATGAAAAATGATAGAGAGTATGATTTATCGTTATATATAAATAATAATTTAAAAGAAAATATCACAGATGAAAACTTAGGATATTTTGCTCATCTATTACAAGATAAATTTTTTGATAAATATCTAGAAACAAGAGCTGTACCTGTATATAAAAATAACAAGAAATATGCAAAATATTTGTATAATGATATGATAGTAGAAGAACAAGACTTTATGGATAGATTATATGATGAATATGCTATATTTGATAATATTTTAATATCAGAGCATAGATTTGATTTTAATAAAATAAAAGATATAATATTAAAAGAGAATAAATATAATGAGTATACAAATGTTATAAAAGAACAATTAATTAAACATCCTGTTATAAAATATAATAATATGGAATTGTTACAAAAAGATAAACTTTTTGAATATATTAATAATTGTGTTTTAGAGTATGATAAATATGTAAATAATATTAAATAAATTATTTCTTAATAAATAAAAAAGAATTTGAAATAAAAACCTTTCAAGTTCTTTTTTACTTTAATTTTAATTTATTTATATATTTATATAGATATTATTTTTTAAGTAAATATTCACGCAATTCTAATATTTCATTTTTTGTAAAAAAGAATGAGTTACCAAAATATATCATAGACATTGAGTCTTGACAGTATTCAATTTGGTATTTATTCATACTTTCTAAAACTTTATTACAATCTTTTAGTGTAAAAATATCTTCAATGGTAAGTCTGTAAATATAGTATGCAATTTCTGCATCAATATATATAGTTTCACCATTTTTTGTTATTGCTTTTATAGTTGAATTTTTAGTTTTATCTGACATATAAACGCCTCCTATTTTATTAAAAATTTAGATTATTAAATTATTCAATGATATTATATGTTTATATTATGATTATGTCAAGTAAACTTTATTTATAAAATACACTATTTATAAAATTTTAACTCTTTTTGTTTTATATTTAACATTTTATTTGCAAACATTAAAATTTGATAGTATAATTTATACGTAAAGTGTTTATATGAATAAAAGGAGTGATTATATGGGAAGTATAGTGTTATTAGATGAACATACTATAAATAAAATAGCAGCTGGTGAAGTTGTAGATAGACCAGCATCAATAGTAAAAGAATTAGTAGAAAACTCTATAGATGCAGGAGCAACTTCTATTACAGTTGAAATTAAAAAAGGTGGTATAAGCTTAATAAGAGTAACAGATAATGGAAAAGGTTTTAGAAGTGATGATGTTGAAATAGCTTTTGAGAGACATGCAACAAGTAAAATAAGAAAAGAAGAGGATTTGCTTCATATAACTTCAATGGGGTTTAGAGGTGAAGCATTAGCATCAATTGCAGCTATTGCAAAAGTAAATCTTGTAACAAAAAATAAAGATGAAGATATCGGTACAAAAGCAATAGTAGAAGGTGGTAAGATTTTAAGTGTAGAACCATCTGCTGCTGTTATAGGAACACGTATTGAAATAAGAGATGTATTTTTTAATGTACCAGCAAGATTTAAATTTTTGAAAAAGGATTATACAGAAGCTGGATATATAGAAGATGTTGTGATAAGACAAGCTTTAGCAAATCCAGGAATAAGTTTTAAATATATTAATAATTCAAAAACAGTTTTGCAAACTTCAGGAAATATGGATTTAAGATCTACTATTTATGATGTTTTTGGCAAAAATATATATGAGAATGTAATACCTGTAGATTATGAGATGAATGATATTAAAGTTACAGGAATGTTAGGACTTCCAAGTATATCAAGATCTACAAGAGTAGATCAATTTACATATATTAATTCTAGATATATAAAAAATAAAACTGTTACCGCAGCCATTGAAAGAGCATGTGAACAAAAACTTGCAATTAATAAATATGCTTTTTGTGTGTTAAATATAAAAATAGATCCATCACATATAGATGTAAATGTACATCCATCTAAATTAGAGGTAAAATTTGATGATGAATCTTTAGTATTTGATGCGGTATATTATGCTGTAAGAAGTGCATTTGAAAAAAATAATAATCAAATGAGTCCATTTACAAATATAGCAAGAATAAAACAAGAAAATGAAGATGTTCTATTAGATAATGTAGTAAAAGAAAATATTAATCTTCAAGATACAAATGTTAATACAAATAATAATATGCAAATCGAAAATAAAGATCAAATTATAGATCAAATATCAAAGGATTTGTTAAATAATGGTGTTATAAAACAAAATAAACCAAAAAAATTTGAATTTGTTTTAGAAGATGATAAAAAAGAAAAATATACACCTGATGAAAATGCACAAAATGTAAATTTGTATAATATAGAAAGTATTGACAATTTAAATAATAATACAGATAATTTAGATCAAAATAATGTAGAAGAAAATGATAATACAAACAACAGTAATGTGGAAAATGTGGATAATAGCAAAGATTTTTCAAACATAGATGTGCAAAACGATACACAAAAAATTGATAATTTGACTATAAAAAAAGAACCTTTACCATATAAATATGTGGGACAAGTATTTGACACATATATAATAATTCAAATAAATGAGAAAATGTATATAATAGATCAACATGCCGCACATGAAAGGTTATTATATGAACAAATTAAACAAGCATATTATTCTAAAGATAGACAAAGCCAAATTTTGCTTATGCCAATACTTGTAAAACTAACAACAAAAGAAAAAGATACAGTAATGGATAATATTGAAATGTTTGATAAAGGTGGCTTTATAATAGAAGACTTTGGAGATAATATGGTAAAAATATCTGGTGTACCAAATATAGGATATAATATTGATTTTGAATCAATGTTTAAGGATACAATTGATGAATTACTTGGTGCAATAAAAACAGAAAGATCTGAAAAAGAATTTAGATTTATAGCTACACTTGCATGTAAAGCGGCTGTAAAAGGAAATATGAAACTTGATCAAAAAGAACAAATAACTTTAATTGATGAAATGGTAAAATTAGATAATCCATTTACATGCCCACATGGAAGACCTACTGCTTATGAAATAAGTAAATATGAAATAGAAAGAAGGTTTTTAAGAAAGTAATATGCCAAAGTCAAAAGTTATATGTATAGTTGGACCAACTGCTTCTGGTAAGACATCTATTAGTGTAGAGCTCGCAAAAAAATTAAATGGAGAAATTATATCAGCAGATTCAATGCAAATATATAAAAAACTTAATATAGCAACAGCTAAAGTTACTAAAGAAGAAATGCAAAATATAAAACATCATATTATAGATATATGTGATGTTACAGATAATTTCAGTGTTGCAGATTTTAAAAATATGTGCTATGATAAAATAGATGAGATATTAAAAAGAAAAAAAGTACCAATTATTGCTGGTGGAACAGGTTTATATATTAGTTCTGTGGTATATAATATGGATTTTAAAGAAGAAAATATAGATAATGAATTTAGAGAAAGTTTATATAACTTAGCAAAAGAAAAATCAAATCAATATGTACATGACATTTTAAAAGATATTGATCCTGAAAGTGCTAAATTAATTCATCCAAATAATTTAAAAAGGGTAGTAAGAGCAATTGAGATGGCTAAAAATACTAAAAAAACAAAATCTGAACATATGAAGGATGAACAAAAAAGAATTCAAAATGAAAACTCAAAATATAACTTTTTAATATTTTATATAGATCATGATAAAGAATTATTATATGATAGAATAAATAAACGTGTTGATATAATGGTAGATCAAGGTGTTGTTGATGAAGCAAAAATGGTATATGATATGAAATTGGATAGAAATAGTACGTGTATGCAAGCAATTGGATATAAAGAGTTTTTTCCTTATTTTGAAGGAGAAATAACTTTAGAGCAGGCTATAGAAGATTTAAAAAAAGATACTAGAAAATATGCGAAAAGACAAAAAACTTGGTTTAAAAATAAATTAGATATAATTTGCTTAAATGCAAATGAAATGACAAAAGAACAAATGCTAGATTATATTATTAAAAAATATTATGACTAGGAGAAAATAATGAGGGAAAAAGGTATTGGAAACTATTTGGTAAATTTTATAAAAAATAACATTAAAACATTTATTATAACTTTAGTGTTAATTATTGGTTTTGTAATTTTTTCAATATGTAATGAATTATTTAATACAAAAGAAATTTATACAGTGGTTAATGGTTATGTAGAAAAATTTGTAGATACTTCTGCTTGTGTTATAAAAAAAGAAACTATAGTTCCACTTCAAAAAGATAGCGTAGTTCCTGTAATAGAACAAGGAAAAAGAGTAGGAGTGGATCAGCAAATTGCAGTATATAGGACAGAGTCTTATGACAATTATTTAGAAAAGATTGATGAGATGGATAAGCAGATACAAACACTTGTAAATGATTTACCACCAACATATTCAGCAGATATTGAGTCTATAGAGGAACAAATATCAAAGCTTTCTAAAGAGGCAATAGGACAGACTTCATATATAAAAATGCAAGAATATAAAAGTAAAATAGATGAACTTACATATAGAAAAATTGTTTTACTTGGTGAGTTAAGCCCAGATGGATCTAAAATTAGAGAATTAATTGATAATAGGAAAAAATTTGAAGAAGAAAGTAAAAGTTCACAAGATAATATAAAAGCTACAGTATCAGGTATAGTAAGTTATAGAATTGATGATTTAGAAAGTATTGCCAATATAGATAATATATTAAATTATACTTATAGTGATTTAGATAATATATTCGAAAAATATTCAAAAAATAATACAAATAAATTTGGAATAAAAATTATTGATAATTTTAAAGCTTATCTTGTTATAAAAGAGGAGCATAGTGAAAATGATGAATATATACAAGAAGGAAGAAGTTATAACATAAAGATAACTGATAAAAATAGTGAAAGTATAAGTTGTAAACTTGTAAAATATATAAATACAGAAGAATGTAATTATTGTATTTTTGAAATAAATAACTTAATAGAAGATTTAATAGATAATAGAACGGTTGGTATAGAAGTTATTTGGAGAAGAGTAGATGGACTTGCAGTACCAAAAAATGCTATCGAATACAATGAAGAAAAAAAATATAATTTTGTAACTGTAATAAATGGTGATCAAGAATTAGTTGTTCCAATAGACATAGTAATATCAAGTGATAGTGTTTGTATTATAGAAACTATGAGCGATGAAAACAAAAAGGCATTAAATCTAGAAGATAATAAAAATACAATAGAGTTATATGATCAAATATTAATAAAGGATAAAAATAAAAAGTAACCTTAAGGGAGAACTTAAATAAGGACAAAATTGTTCTTATTTGGTTCTTCCTTATTTTATTGATGTTTTGATAGCCCGATATGGTATAAAATTTTAATTCATTTTGTAGCAAAAATAAATTTTAGGAGGTTTTGAGTTATGAGGGAAATAACTTATCATAGGGAAGGAGATTATTTTATTCCTGCTTTATATTTAGCTGGGGATGAATACGAAAAAAATTATAATATTGGAAAATACGGTTATTAAAGACTAGAATATTTGAAAAAACATAAAAAGGCTGATTATACAATAATGTTTATGGATGGAACTTTAAGAAAACATATCATTGATACAGATAAACAAGCAAAAGCAAGATATGATATACTTATGAAACAGATGTTAGAGAAAAATCCTATTGATGAAAATTTGAAAGATACTGACCCGTTAAAATGGATTGGGCTTATGAATAATTATAAACATTGTGTCGAAGAAATTATATATTCTGAATTGATTAACTGTTAGTCAGTAAAAGGGTGAGTAAATTCTACTCACCCAAAAATATTATATAATTTTTGCAAATATTTAAACTATATGTTGATATTATATTTTATAATTTGTTATTATATATTTCTTTTTCAATCAAAGATTCTAAAGAAACGGTTTTATTTAAAAAATCGTTAACCAATGTATCATTTGTTATTTGTAGAGGATTGGTTGTATTAAAATTATTAGCAACATTTGTATCAAATTGTTCTGTTTCAACAAAAAATTTTTTTTCCATATTGAACCTCCTAAATTTTGTCATAGTTTAATTTATTATTGGAATCTGAACTATGTAATAAATATTCTGACAGTTTAGTTAGATGTTTTTTGTGATTCATCATTTTAAATATTACACTTAAATCTTGATGATATTGTATATTATTTTCAATGTCAATTCTATTTCTTATATGAAGTAAATAATTTTCAATAAGTGAAAAAACATCTTTATTTTTTAATATAAAATTATATTTTCCACTCGATATTATATATTCATATTCTTTATTAAACTCATTTATAAACTTCTCTGAATATTTCTTAGGATTATTTACTGCAAAATAATATAATTTATTATTTAAAAAATTTCTCCATAACAAAACATAGTTTATTACTTCTGAATTTCTTTGACTAATATGTGTAGAATATACAAAATAGTTTTTGTTTTCATCTATATAAGTTTTTATTCTATCATTAAGTTTAAGAATATTGCATACTTCTACATCAGAGAAAATATCAATTATATTAGAAAAATCACCATCATAATCAGGATAGCGACCATTTCTATCCTCAATATAAAAACTGTTAGAAACAATTTTTCCATTAAAGGTATAAATATTTGTAATTGTTTCAAACTCTTTATACATCATTATTTTAAATTCTTTAATAATAAATGCTTTCTTTTGTTCAGAATTTAAAGAAGTATTTTTAAATTTTTTATAATCATTAGTCATATAATATTTTAGACTTTTTGCCTTAAAATCATATTTAGCATAAATAGAATGATATTTATCTAGTTTTTTAAAGGCTTTAATATTATTTTCTAAATTATATATGTATTTATCTAACATATTTAAAGCACTTTCATAACCTACGATAGGTTCTATATAATTAGTTTTATCAAATAAAAAACTGATTACAAATACTTTTAAAAAACTTTCTGGATTAGTCTTAATAAAAAAGTTTTCTAATTTCTTTGTTATTAAAATTTTATCTATCATACTTTTAACTCCTGTTAATCATCATAATCCCTACCATCATCTTGCTCATAATCATCATAATCATCTTGTTCATAGTCATCATAGTATTGTCTATCTTCATATTGTTCTAAAGTTGGATTTCCATCCATTGATACATCATATACAAGTTCAGGATTATAATGACATAATTCTGGATCAACCCAATCATGTAATGTTGGATCTTCCCATGGGTATCTATCCTCAGTACATAGAAAATATGGTATTTTATCTTTTTGACATAAATTAGCCATTTCGCAAATAGAAGATAAACCATCAAAATCAGCAAGTATTACAGAAAACTCAGCTTCATTAGCCATTTTAGCTGCAGTTTGTGGGGTAGGGCAAGCTATTTTGCTTACTTTTCCAGTTTTGTAACCTTCTAGTGTTTTTCTAGTTCCATAATATTTATCTTCAACCATATCTCTTTGATAAAATCCGTTTCCACAAGCTGCAATATAACATTCATAACCTTGTCTTTCTAGCATACTAATAACCTCTGGCATAAGTTCATGCAATATTTTGTTAGAACCGCAGCCATAAACTCCAGATGTATCAATAAAAAACTGAACATATCTTGCATCTCTTAAATCGTATTTATCACTTAATAATTTATAATTTTGATGTTTTAACATATGCCCAAGCATCTGTTTTTTATCATAGGTTTCTGAACCATCTTGTTTATCTATTCCAGCATGTTGTGCTGCAATTTTCTTTATAATTTCAAATATGTATTTTTTCAAATATTCTTGTCTGTTTTGACTCTTAAAATCATCTTGTTTTTTCTTTTTTTCTTCAAATAATTTTTCAACAGCTTGTTGTAAATCTTCTGGAGTAGTTTTGGGTTTGCTTTTACTAGGATTTTTGCCATCTGTTGTTATAAAATAATCTTCATCTTGTTCTTCTTCGGATTTTTTTTTTCCACTTTTATCTTTTTTAGAATCTTTTTTTGAAGAAGATTTTTTATCATCAGATTCTTTCTTTTCTTCACTAGAAGTTTGTTTATCTCCAGTCCCTGAACCATTACCTTTGCTACCAGTATTCTTACTAGATTCTAATTTCTTTTTTTCTTCTTCACCTTGTCCATCACCTTTGCCGTTTTCACCAGTATTTTTTGTTTTCTTACTTTTGTTTTCTTTATCTGGATTTTCACCACCATCTACAGAGTTTGGAGAATCTTTAATTTCTTTAGATGCTTCATCTCCGCCATGTGTATCTTCTGTAGTCTTTGATGTAGCAGGTGCAACTTCTTGCGTTTGTGGAGCATCTTTTGGTGATTCAATAGGATCATTCTCTTTAGTTGGATCAACTTTTTCATGTTTTTTGCTTTTTTTTCTGGCTTGTTGTTCAAGTTCTGCAAATATTTTATTTATATCATATTGAAGAGCCATTATTATTCCTCCTAATCATCATAATCTCTACCATCATCACCATATTCTGTATCTGTATCATATTCTTGTTCGATTTCATCTTTTTGTTGACCTAAGAATGATTCTAAAGTATTAGGAGAAGCAGAATCTAAATAAACGAATGTATTTCCTTTATTCATAGCAATTCTAAACATTTTATCTCCCTCGATTTTTATTCCAAATCTTGTACCATCTTTTTTACTCTTATTTCCTGCCCATATAATACTATCTGCTTGTATTTCTTCATCTGATAATGAATATTCAAACCAGCCTTTATATCTATTGTAATAATCATCAAAATCAATATATTGACTAGCCATTTGTAATTGTTCTATTGTATCTATATCCACATACATTCTATCTTGTTCATTATCATCTGAATATAATCTAAAATTTCCTTTATTTCCATCTTGAAAAAGCTTAACCAAACCCTCTTGATTATTAGAAGTAATAGTAATATAACATCTTTCTAAATCAGGTAATTCAAATTCTAAATCTCCATTTTCCATTTCAGAAATTCGCTGTAAATCAGCTAATGACATTACATCTAATTCATCTAAATTGATATATTGAGATAATGCTTCTTCATCTATTTCTGTTCCTAAAACTTCTAAATCTTCAATGTATTGTCTGGCTTGTCTTATAGAAAAATTAGGACACTTATCATAAATATAACCTAAATAGTGATTTTCAGATAATCCTAATATTTCTAAAAATAAATCTTTGCTAGGTCTAGGAACTTCAACTCTTTTACTTCTATTTATTAATGCTTCATCTATTTCTCTTTTGTCATTCGATGTAATAAAAGTATAAATTGGAAATTTTCCTTTTTCATATGTATCTGTACCAGTTGTTAGTCTTCCATTTTCTAAAAAATCTAATAAAAATGAATCAACTTCAGGTCTTGCTTTGTCTAATTCATCTATAACAAGGACTACAGGACTTTCTTGAGATTGTTGTAAAGCTTGTAATAATATACCAGCTTTAATTGAGCTGTCTGCATCTTGTTTCATTACACCTTCAATATTAACATCATATTGAAAGTTCTCTGTTCCCATTCTAGGAAAACATTGTACGAATTTTTCATCAGCACCAATCATTTGAGAAAAAGTCTCAGCTAAGAATGTTTTTCCAGCTCCAGATTTTCCTTGTAATAATAGTGTTGGAATACTCTTTTTATCTCTTTTTCCTGCTGCTTCAAATAATAGTACTATTTTTGCTAAATCTTCTGATGCAAAATACCCTAATTCCTTTAATCTTGATTGAGTTTCTTGTATTTTTTCTGACATAATTACACTCCTTTTATATTTACTCTTTTAATAAAATATATACTACATTTTGGAAATAAATCCCTTTTGCAATAATCATATCATAACAGCAAAAAAATAACAATTAAAATGGAATAAAATTTTACAAATTTCTTGATTTTTATGTCAATCCGTGATATAGTATAGATGTCATTGGATATGACACTGAAAAATTGAATATTGATATTCCTCATTTTACTCATTTAGAGGAACCATTAGAGTTAAAAGTGCCCGTTTTGTATGTTTTGTTGTAAGTGCGATGAATTTAATGAATAATAAGTGCTACAAAATATCATGTTTGATTTACTCAGAAAACACATTTAAAAGTGAATAGTCTTAAAATCTGCTAAATTTTAAGGCAAAATTAAAAGTGCCAAAAGTAGTAATGCTTTAGGTTTGTTAAATAATGCTAAAAATAACTGATATTCACTTATTACTTGTGTCTGCAAGTAGATCAAACACCTTTAATCATTTATTGATTAAAGTGATAACGAAAAATTATTATGCAGGTATGCTTATATAATTTTTCAGTTTGTAGAAAACCAAACTTATTAGTTATTAGATTTCTTAGGGTAATAAATATATAAGGTTTCGTTTTGATACAAAAAAGCGAAGCCTTTTTTGTTTGTAGTAAAAATATTTAGGTACAAATATTTTTACTACGTAAGAGATATAAACAATTTATTGGTTATATCTCTCAAGAATAATAAACGAAGATTTATTATTCTTGTATCAAATATCAAATGTAAATTTGGTATTTGATATGCCCTCCGCTAAAGGAGCCCACTGACATCTTTGCAGACGATAGTCTGAAAGTGTCATAGTGGGTTACACACTTTGAAAAAGTTGTGTAACTGCTTCGCAGATTTGCCATAGTAGATACTACCTTAAGCAAGGCAGAAATCAGTTCTTTGAAAAGGCTTTATAAAAAAATACCCTCTCTTGCATACCTGCAGGAAAGGAAATGCACTTATGGAAAAAACAAACTATTCTGTTGCAAGAGTTGTTACCTATACCAAACAAAGTATAGGTAAAGCAGAAAGACACAATGAAAGAAAAAATAAAGTATATTCCAATATGAATGTCGATTTAGAGCAAACTAAAAATAATGTTTATTACAAAACTTGCAACACAACTTACAACGAAAGATTAAAAGAACTAATTGATGAGAATAAAGTTTCATTAAGAGGACTTAAAGATAATGCTAAAATATTTGATGAACTTATATTAGACATCAATTCAGATTATTTTGAAAAACACGGAGGATATGATTTTGCAAAAAGGTTTTATGAAGAAGCCTTCCATTTTGCAGAAAAAGAATATGGTAAAGATAATATTATATCTGTTGTTATGCACGCAGATGAACAAAACATTGCATTAACAAAAGAATATGGTAAGCCGATATATCCATTTACACGTTGTAGCTATTCCCGTTGTGAAAAAGGAAATAAAATATTCTAAAAGAACTAAAGATAAATCACTTGTTGGAAAAGTTAAAGAAACAATTATGCAAGTTAGCCATAGTAAGAAATGGAAAAGCCAAAAGGCACTTGATAATGAAGGTAATGAAGTTCTAAACGATAAGGGTAAGCCTATTCTAATAAAATCATATAGTCTACTTCAAGATAGATTTTATAAATATATGTCTGATAATGGATATAAAGATTTTATAAGAGGTGAAAAAGGCTCAACTGCTGAACATTTATCTGATATAGAATTTAAAGCTAAAAAAAACGAGAAAAATTAGAGGCAATTACTGATAAAGTAAAACAGCAACAAACAAAATTTATTGAAACTACTTCTGCTATTGAGGATTCTGAAAAACAAAAAAGTCAAGCACAACAAGAATTAAATGAAATAAAGAAAGATATTGATAATTATAAGGGTTATAAAGGCGACATTGATAATATTGATGTAGGAAAATCCAAACTATTTGGTAAAAAGGTTGAACTAGATACTGATGATTATCAAAATCTTGTTAAATATGCTAAAAAGGTGTTGTTGCAGATATTGAGATTACAAAACTAAAAGAAGAAAATAGCAAGTTAAAGTACGATTTTAATGAACTGAAAGAAAAGACTCGAGATTTTATTCGTGCAATAGCTTATGCTCCAACTAAAGTAATGAATTTCTTTAAATCTCTATTCAAGGAAGAAGAACAAAAAGTTCAGGTTGCTAGAGATAAAAAGCAAATTACACAATATCAGCAAAGACTAAAAGAAATAGATAACTTAATTCAGCATATTTATGAAGATAATGTTTCTGGAAAGATTACAGATGAGATGTTTTCTAATTTTTCTACAAATTACACAAATGAGCAAAAAGACTTAAAAGAAAAGATAGAAATATTGAATAAAAGTATTTCTACAACAGAGCAAAAAGAAACAGCAATAACATCATTTGTAGATAAAGTTAAGAAATATACTGAAATAGAAGAACTTACACCAGAAATTATAAATGAATTAATTGATAAAATATTAGTCCACCAACAAACAAAAGTTGATGGAAAGAAATATCAACAAATAGATATATATTATTCAGGAGTTGGAATTATATCAGTTGCAGCAAATGAATATGATTTTGAAAAAGAATTTCAAAATATGTTAAAAAGCAAAATAAAAACAGCATAAAAAAGCCTTAGGAGCATTTTTAATAAGAATTGTCCTTATTAAAATGCTCCTAAAAGTTACTTTTTTTTGTATATTTTTTTCCATTAATTCTATCTGTATATATTTTTAGTTTTGGTATAGTGTCATCCTTTGTAAATAACTTTTTTTGTTCACCCACTATAAGTAACATTTGATATAGTTCATAATTTGAAAAATTACCACTATCCAACATATTACTTACAGCTTTTGAATAGTAAAATTCCTTTGAATTTTCAACTATTAAAGGTAAATCTATAATTTTATTGTATGAGAATATACTTTCAGGAAGTATAGAAGACATTATAAGTGCTATTGGTTCTTCAAATTCACCAATAGTATAATCTTCTATATTTACAAAAAAGTTATTTATTAATTCCGTATTTTCACATACTCTGTTGAATATATTTATTTTTAAGTCTTTTGTAGATATTCTAAGACAAGAATAATTTTCATTTTCATATAATTCTAGGTTATCTTTTGGTGCAAGATATGCTTCAATACCATGTTTTGTAGAATCATTTATGTTTAAAATTTTGTTAGCAAATTCAGATAATTTCATTCCATATTTTAATACATTTTCAGTTTTATTTTTTTCAACATAAACAAAAATATTTTCTAACATAATCCCTCCCATTTAACAGCAGATAGATTATACCACAAAATTTAATAAAAGTTAATAAAAAAATAGTAAAAAATAAAATAACTAGAATATCTAGTTATTTGAAGTACTTCCAAAACCACCTTTTCTTATGTTTTGAGCATTATCATTATCTGCAATCAAAAATTTTTGAAAATAAGCTTGACCAGCACTTTCACCTTTTTTTATAATTACATCTTTAAAAGAAATATTATAATACATAAACATTAAATGTCCATCATTTGATTCGTTTGAATAATAGTCGCTTTCAATAATTCCTATACTATTTGACATTACAAGTCCTTTTTTTAAAGGAAAAGAACTTTTATTTGCAAGAACTAAAACTTCATCTTCTAAAAAATATGATTTTATTCCTGTGTTTATAAGTGTTGGTTTTATTTCTTCGTAATCATGATCTCCTTTTAGAAATTTTTTTATATTATTAAATATAGTTTTATAAACAGAAGGAATTACTGTATCTTCAGCAGCTTCTATATCATATCCAACAGAATTTTTTGTTTTTCTTTCTGGTAAATTAATATTTTTATCTTCATAACCTTTGCAAATTTCAAATCCTCTTGTTTTCATATAATCCACTCCTTTTTTAAAATTAAATAAATTTTATCATCAAATTAATCATATTGCAATAAAAATGTAATTAAATATTTGTAACTAAAATAATATAATTGGTTTTAAATATTAGAATATTAAAGAAAAAACGTACTTTTTACTATATTTACCATGATTTATATTGTCATAAAAAATTGACAATTAGAATATATTATAGTATAATATAGACATTGAACCAAGGAGGAAAGTTTTGTGAAAAAAGATAAAGCACATATAATAAGAAAAACTCTTATAGTTATAGTTCTTATATTAGTTGTTGCTACTTCAGGTCTATTTGCAATCAAAACTCAGATTAAACAAGTTACATTAAATTATTACGGCAGTGTACAAAATTTAAACACTGTTGCTGGAACTGTAGATAGTTTTTTAATACAAAATAAAATATATGTTGGTGATAATATGGTAGTTGAGCCATCAAGAGATACTAAACTTATAGATGGTATGAAAATTACTATATATTCTAAACAAGAGTTAGCAAAGCTAGATTATACTGAAGTTTTTGGAAAAGACTATTCACCAATGGTTGCAAAAGTTGTTGAGGTATTTGAAGATATACCATTTGGCGAACAAAAAAAAGATAATCCAAAAGTAGATAGAGGAACTGAAAATGTCGTTCAAGAAGGAAAAAATGGTACAAAATCTACAAAATTTTTAGTAAAATATCAAAACAATCAAGAAGTTTATAGAAAAGAAATGTCAACAGTCGTTGTTGCAGAAGCTCAGGATAAAATTATAGAAGTAGGTACAAAAATAAATCCTGTTTCTTCAAGAAGTGCCGTTGTAAAATCAATAAATGCTATTCCAGTAGATGCTGGATTTAGAAAATATAATATTGCTCTTAGTGAAGATTTACAAAAATATGCATATAATTTGTGTAAACAATATGGACTTGATTATGAATTATTCCTAGCTGTTATGTATAAAGAAAGCGGATATAACCAATACGCTTTAGGTGGTGGTAATTCTTATGGATTATGCCAAATACATGTATCAAATCATGCAAATCTAAGATCAAAACTTGGTGTTTCTAATTTCTTTGATCCATATGATAATATGACAGCTGGTGCATATTTACTTGCTCATTACTTTACTGCAGGAAGAAATAGAGTTTCAGGTGATGCAGTTACTGTATATGCTTTAAATTCATATAATATGGGAGAAGGAGCATATTTTAATAATTGTTATAGTAAAGGTATATTAAATAGATCATATAGTACATCAGTACTTAACTTAAGAAATAGTTTAATAACAAATGGTGGATTATAAAAGAGGGTGGTCAGTTTTGACCACTTTTTTATTGTATAGGAAAAATCGAAGATTTTGACTATACAATAAGAAAAGATTAAAGACATAACAAATAAACCTT
>CALWOE010000028.1 GCA_944383035.1 uncultured Clostridia bacterium | reverse complement strand
GAACGGTACGTACGGTGGTGTGAAAGGGTATCATATCAATAAACGAAGTTTATTGAAAATTTACTCTATTCGATTATTTTTGTGATAAAAAGTAATAAAGAAAAGACAAGTAATATTACCTGTCTTTTATCTTGGAATAACAAGCATAACATTTTCTTTCCGATTTATGCCATCTCTTCTATTTGAGCCGTAAGTTAAATTTGAAAAAGTGTCATTTTTGTCATTATAGATAATTTTCAAATTAAGTTTATTTAATGCATATAGAATAATATTCGAAATAGAAATATGAATATTATTTTCTTTTGTATAAGTAAATTTTGAATAACCTAAACTTTCAAAATTTCCTATTCTTTGTTTAATTTTTTCTTTATCATCCAAAGAATAATAATAGTTTTTACTACTTATTGATGGGCCAATAATAGCAATAGTTCCATCACTAAATTTAGGTAAATTAAGTAGTATGCCATTATTTAATGATTCTACACTAGCATGCAGAATATATGCATTGTTATTTGGCTCAATTATAACAATTGAAGCACAATCAGAAGTCCGCATAAAAAGTCCAGCTTTGTTAATTTTTAAGAATTCATGATTTGCAACAATACCATCACAACCTGGGCAATTAACATTAAATGGAGATAACATTTCCATATAACGTTCGTTATTAATATTAAAACATGCTCCAGAATTTCGATACATCGGCTCCATTAATCTTAAAAGATTATTTTCGTGTTGTAATTTTAACACATTTTCTTTAGCTATTTTAGCGTTATTTCTAACACGTACATCTAAGCCTGGATAATTGCAAATATAAAAATTCTTTGTAATAATAACATCACCAAATTCGGCTTTGCTAATTTTAAAAGTGAACATAGTTAATCCTCCTAATTTACATAATATCTATATTTATTATATCATATTTATGTTATCTTTTCAATAAATAAAAATAGATTTATTAGAAAACTAATAAATCTATCTTAATAATAAAAAAGGATGAGTAAAGTAATAAAATTAATTTAATAATGAAATAATTAAACAACTAAATAATTAATAGTTATTTATATCATCTATAAATTTTACTTAAACTATAAATTTTTTCTCGTTTTTGCTTTTTTCGTTTTAAATTAGTGTTAGAATTTTTGTTAAATTTTGAATTAAATATCTTTATTTCATTTTTAGAATTAATACGAATAAATTTGTCACGAGACATAATTTCAACGTTAATATTTTTAAAATGTTCATCTTTTTTTATTTCTTCAAATAAACATTGTTTTGCGTAGTTACTTCCATGGTTTATAAAAATGTTATCTACAAATAAAAATTTCTTAAAAAAACGAATTAAGTCATCAGAAAAATCATGCTGGGAAAACTGAGAGGTAGAAAAAAACTTAGCACAAATGTTATATATAATACCATCTATTTTAATAGTTGAAGATTGGTTATTTAATATTTCATTTGCTAAAGTTCCTTCAGGTGTAAAACAAGTGATAAAAAATGCTTTTGAAGAATCTTCTATAAAAAGTTTTAAAAAATCTCTAGCTCTTCCATGATCAAGCATACCTGATGCTGCAATAACTATTCTTTTTTTGTAAGGCTTTTCTTGTATATCAAGTACTAATTCATCATGAGTTTTTTTATTCAAAAATATTAAATTTTTTGGAATTACAAAGTCTGCATATTTTGTGTAAATATCTTCATAATATTTTATTCCAAGTGGAGAATCGTAAAAAATTTCAACATCTTCGTCTAAAATATTGTTTTTTTGTAAAAGATATAATTCTCTAAATATGCTAAGAGGTCTTTCTTGAGAAATAGAAGCAATAAAAATCGTATTAATTGTATCATCTAGTAATAATTTTTCTAAATCATCTCTAAAATTTCTTTTTATTTCAAATGATTTTTGGTATCCATAAGTTGATTCAGTAATAATTGCATTTATTTTTTTGTTAAATACCCATCCAGGAATTTTAGGCACTTTATAAAAACGATTGGTGTGTTTGTAATCTCCTGTAAACAAATAATTCCTATCTTGCATACCATCATAAGATATTGATAAAAAAACCATGCAGGCACCGCCAAGATGACTATTCGAAAGTAATGTAACTGATACATATTCATCTAATTTTAATGTTTCGTTATAATTTATAACTGTTAATCTTGAAATTAAAGCGTTAACATCTTGTTTAGAATAAATGGGTTTTTCATTTTTGTTATTAGAAATAATCTTTACTGTGTTCATTAAACTTATATGAATAGCTTTTTTTGTTATTTCAGTACAATAAACTTTACCACTATATCCATTTTTAGTTAGGAGTGGAAGTTTACCAACATGGTCTAGATGATTATGAGTTACAAACACATAATCAATATCTTCTAGATTCGTTTCATTTGATATTTGATTTAAGTCCTCATATTGCTTTTCTTGGAACATTCCATAATCAATTAAAATTTTCCGGGTAACTTTATTTGGAAAATTGACAATTAAAATGTTACCAGAACCCGTTACCTCGTTGTGTAGATTCATGTAATCTACATATGGTAATGTGCGAGACTTACTCATAAATATTCCTCCTATTTTTTAATATAAACTCTAAAATAGACTAAAATAAAAATATTTCAAACTATTTAAAGGCACAAAAACAGATAAAACAAAAATTTAAATTTAAAATGTTTTTACTTAAAATCTAACTTTAGAACTTATATCATATATTTTTCAAAATTATTATATAATAAGATTTTTTTTTAGTCAATAAAAAAAAGAAAATGTAAAAAAATGTAAATATATAGAATAATATTAAAAATAATATTAAAAAAATTAAATAAGTTTGATCAATAAATTTATAAAAAAGATTAAAATACCTAGATTTTTATAAAATAATGTTATATAATTTAAGACAAGGTGAATTTTATGGAAAATAATAAAAAAAAGGTAATATTAACGGGAGATAGACCAACTGGAAGATTACATATAGGACATTATTTTGGATCGCTTAAAACAAGAGTTTCACTACAAGATGAGTATGAGCAATATATAGAGATAGCAGATGTACAAGCTTTGACTGATAACTTTAATAATCCACAAAAGGTAAGAGAAAATGTAAAAGAGTTAGTACTTGACTATTTATCAGTTGGAATCGATCCAAATAAAACAACAATATTTGTGCAATCAATGATAAAAGAAATAGCGGAACTTACAGTATTTTATTCAAATTTAGTTACTGTATCAAGACTTGAGAGAAATCCTACAGTAAAAACAGAAATAAAGCAAAAAAAAGAATTATTTGGTGAAGATGGAACATTAGTTACATATGGATTTTTAGGATATCCAGTAAGTCAAGCAGCAGATATAACTTGTTTTAATGCAAATCTAGTTCCAGTAGGTGAAGATCAATTACCACTTATTGAACAAACTCGTGAGATAGTTAGAAAATTTAATAATATTTATGGAGAAACTTTAGTAGAACCAGAAGTAATGCTTGGAAAAGTACCTAGACTTA
Organism: uncultured Clostridia bacterium; assembly: GCA_944383035.1. Taxonomy (GTDB): domain Bacteria; phylum Bacillota; class Clostridia; order TANB77; family CAG-465; genus CAG-465. The sequence continues at coordinate 14,524 of CALWOE010000028.1, read as the reverse complement.
AAGGTTTAGATGGAAATACAAAAATGGGAAAAAGTTTGGGTAATGCGATTTATTTATCAGATAGTGATGAAGAAATAACAAAAAAAGTTATGAAAGCTGTAACAGATAAAAACAAGATAAGAAAAGATGATAAAGCAGATCCTGAAAAATGTATGGTAGCATATTATCATAATATTTTTTCAGAAGATGAAAAAAAATGTATTTTTGAAGAATGTAGAGCTGGCAAACGTGGATGCGTTGCATGTAAAAAGCAACTTGCAAAAAATATCTGCAATTATCTAAGACCAATAAAAGAAAAAAGAAAATATTATGAAAAAAATCCACAAATAGTTGATGAGATATTAAAACAAGGTACAAAAAAAGCAAGTATAAAAGCTAAAGAAACAATGAAACTTGTTAAAAAAGCTATGAAAATAGATTACTTTGAATAATAATTTTAAATATTATATAATTTAAATTAAAGAAGTTTGGAATTAATGATATTTCAAACTTTTTTTGTATTATATAAAAAATGATTTAAAAAACTATTATAAATGTTATAATTCTTATTGAAAATACCTATAAAATAGTATATAATTAATATATGAAATTACATAAAATAAAAAATATTGATATAAAAGAAAGGAATAATTATGGTTATAGATTACGTAAAAATAAAAGTAATATCTGGTAATGGAGGAAATGGTGCAAAATCATTTAGAAGAGAAAAATATGTTGCAAACGGAGGACCTGATGGTGGAGATGGCGGAAGAGGTGGCAATGTATATTTTAAAGTTGATTCAAATATTAATACATTACTAGATTTTAAATATAAAAAAATATTTAAAGCTGAAAGCGGAAAAAACGGAGAAGGAGCAAGACGTACTGGAAAATCAGGAGAAGATTTATATATAAAAGTACCAAAAGGTACTATTGTAAAAGATTTAGACAAAGATGTAATTGTTGCAGATCTATCTAAAGATGACGACGTATTTTTAATAGCAAAAGGAGGAATGGGAGGAAGAGGAAATCAACACTTTGCAACTCCTACAAGACAAGTTCCAAATTTTGCTGAGGCTGGTCAAAAAGGTGTTGAAAAAAATATTAGTTTAGAACTTAAAATGCTAGCAGATGTTGGATTGTTAGGTTTCCCAAATGTTGGTAAATCAACAATTATATCAACTGTATCTTCTGCAAAGCCAAAAATTGCAAATTATCATTTTACTACTTTAGAACCAGCACTTGGAGTAGTTAGAACTAAATCAAATAATGGATTTGTTATGGCAGATATTCCTGGTATTATAGAAGGTGCAAGTGAAGGTGTTGGTCTTGGACTTAAGTTTTTAAAACATATTGAAAGAACAAGAATTTTACTTCATGTAATAGATATAACTGGTAGTGAAGGTAGAGATCCTATAGATGATTTTAATAAAATAAATGATGAATTAAAAAAATATAGTGAAAAGTTAGCTAAAAAAGAACAAATTGTTGTTGCAAATAAAATAGATAGTTTAACAAATTATGAAAATTTAGAAAGACTTGAAAATTTATGTAAGAATAAAAATTTAAAATTATTTAAAGTATCAGCTGTAACTAAGCAAGGCTTAGATGAACTTATGGAATATATATCAAAAAGGTTAAATGAAATACCAAAAGAAGATATTGTTAATGTAGATGATACATATGAAGTGTCTGAAAAACTAGATCAGACTATAAATGTGTATAAAAAACAAGAAGATTATTATGTAGTAGATGGCGCTCCAATTGAAAGATTGATGGGAAAAGTAAATATATTTGATAGTGAATCAAGACAGTATTTACAAAAATGTTTAAATGGTCTTGGAATAATGGATAGATTAAAAAAGCTTGGATTAAAAGATGGAGATACAATAGATATTGATGGATATCAATTAGAATATAGTGAATAAAATTAAAGGGTTCAGAAACTGAACCCTTTTTTTTAACTATCTTTTTCATTTTTTTTTCTTTAAAAATAATCTCATAATATGAATATATATAAAGGTTACTAAAATAAAAAAGATAGAGATTTCAAACCGTTTGTAATAAATCGAGCTTGTAATTGATGAAATTAAAAATCCCCAGAAAGCACCGCCAATTACTTCGTGTGGTAAATGACCACTTTTAAAATTTAAATAATCATTAATTAAGTCAAATCTTCTTTGAATACTATCTTTAATTGGTGTTTTTTCTTCTTTTTCTTCAATACTATTTTTTAGAAAATCTTCAATATCACTATCAGAGAAAATATTATCTGGTAATGATTTAATAGCAATACTATTTAATTTTGCAATATTTCTAATTGATGTTCCATGTTTTTGGACAGTCATTCTAACACCTAGTGCATCTTTTATAACAAAACCCGCATATAAACCAAACATAGCAAAAATCATAATAGAACTATCAGATAAGTTTTGGTTAATCATATAAAAAAATGCAATCATTACAGCAGAAAATACAGTTGCTGTGTGTGATGATGGAAAATCACCATCAGATGTTAAGGTAAGTTTATTCTTTTTCCCAGTTAAATAGTTATTTAAATATAACTTAAATAGTTGGGAAGAAATTGATGTTACAATTACAGTTATAACAATGTACAAAAGAAAACTAAATCTATTAGCAAACTCTGCAAAATTAATTGTAATGCCTATTTTTTGGAAGATCCAAAAAAATATGAAATAAAAGTATTTCATTATATCCCTCCTAAATTTGTTTGGAATTTGTTTTTTCATAGGGCTAAATTATATCATTTTTAGCAATATTTGTCAAAAGTGTTTAATTACTTAATAATTGTAAATAATAATTATTGGTGGGGTTATGTTTATATATATTTTAATTTTAGTTTTTGTAATAATATTATTATTTGTTTTTTTAGATATAAAAATAACTATTAATTACAAAAAATTATATTATAAAAATAATTTAGAAGATAGTGAAAAAGATTTAGAAAAAAATACTAATAAAATAACAATATATATTTTTAATTTTATAAAAATAAAAACTTTAGATATAGATAAATTAATAAAAAAGGAAAATGAAATAATTATAGAAAAAGAAAAAGAAAAAGGAATAGAAAATAAAAACTATATATTAAGTTTATTTACAGGTTTTAATTTAATAAAAGGAAAAATAATAACTAAATATTTATTTGAATTTATACACAAAATAAAAGTAGACAAATTATATTTAAGCTTAAATTATAAATTAAATAATATGTATTTTAATATATATTCAATTGTAATATTAAATATAATTTTTAGTATGTTTGTTTCAAAATATAATAAATGTTTTAATTTTGACGATTTTTATTATAATTTTTCAATGTCTCAAAATGAAAAATTAAATTTTAACTTTAATAGTATAATTAGATTCAAACTTGTAAATACTATAATTATAGGTATTAAAATTATATTTAAAATACTAAAGGAGGAGAAAAGATATGGAAAAAGAACATCCAATAGGAAACTTAATGATGACTGCTATGACTTCACTTGAAAGTATGGTTGATGTAAATACAATAGTAGGTGATATAGTTACAAGTCCAGATGGAACAGTTATAATTCCTGTATCAAAAGTATGCTTTGGATTTGCAGCAGGTGGTAGTGAATTTAATACAAACAAATTAAATAAATTTACCGAAAATTCAAAATTGCCTTTTGGTGGTGGCGCAGGAGCTGCAGTAAATATATGCCCAATGGCTTTTTTAACTGTTAAAGATGGTAATGTAAAACTTTTAAATTTAAATGGAGCAACACCTATAGATAGATTAACAGAAGTTATACCAGATGTTATTACTAAAGCAAGTGATATTATTAACAAAGTTATTGATAATTGTAATCAAAAAAAAGATTCTGTTGCTGTAAAAAAAGAAGTAATAGATTCAGATAATAACAAAACTTCAACAACAGAATTTGTAAAAGAAAGTAATTAAAAATACAAAAGAAAAAACATAATAAAAAATAAAAAGAAGACAATTTTTGTCTTCTTTTTATTCTTCAAAAAGAGATGAAACTAATTTCTTATCACTAATTAAACTTACTAAAGTTCCAACTTCGCCAATTATTAAAAATAATAATGATGAATTCCATGAAAGTACAGTGATAATAACAAAAATAACTAATGCAACTCTTTTTAAGTTTAATTTTTTCATATAAAGTTCCTCCTAAGTATATTTTTTTGATTGCAATATGAAAAAAACATATCATTTAATATCTTTTGATATTTGATATGTTAAAAAACTTTCTTATTAAATTTTATATGGTATTAGTATATAAAACCATTTTATCATATTATCAACCTATAATAATTATACCACACTTTACATAAAAAGTCAAATTTTTAAAAAAAATCGATGAAAAATAATTCATCGATTAAGTACTTTGTTTTTATTTAATTCTTTTTTAAAAATTTTATTAAAAATAGTAGTACTTTTTTTGGTATTGTAATGTAACACTAATCCATAAATACCAATACAAATTGACAATAATCCCGAAAACATTGAAACATTAGGGTAAAAATAAACAAACTGTTTTAAAAAATTACTAGTTTTGTAATTATTCAATATCTGTAAAGTTTCAATGTATCTTGGATCATTATTATTAAATTTATTTAAGTTAATGTAGTTTGTTATTTCAGTATAATCATAAATATAATATAAAATTACAATACCTAAACTTAAAGATAACAAACTAATAATAAGTAATACAAGTCTTCTTGTTTTTTTGTTCATAAAATATACCTCCTAAATTTTTGAAGACATAAAAAATGGTTTTAGTATACACCATTTTAATAATTATTCCACCATTAATTATACTATATTTTACATAAAAAATCAAATTTAGTTAATAAAATATATATAATATTGACTTTTAAACACATAAAATATATAATTATTATGTAATAATTTTGGAGGTACAAATGGAAGAAATAAAATTAATGCATTCTTTAAAAGATATGATAAATATAAGATTTGATAAATTTAAAGATAGAGTAGCTTTTTTAGAAAAATTTGGTACTAGTAAAGAATTTGAAGAAATAACATATAAAAAATTAAAAGATGATATTAATGGTCTTGGTACATATATGCTAAAGAAAATGGGACTTGAGAATAAGAAAATAGCAGTAATTGGAGAAAATAGTTCAAGATGGTATATAACATATATGGCAGTAGTTTGTGGAGTAGGAGTTATTGTTCCTTTAGATAAAGAGTTACCAGCAAATGAAATATTAAATTTAATGCAAAGATCTAAAGCTTCTGCTATTGTATATTCTGATAGAAAAAAAGAAGCGATTGATGCTATTAGAGATAAGCTTCCAAAAGACATGATATATATAAATATGAATATTCCTGAAAAAACAAAAAATGAATATTCTTTTGATAGACTTGTTGAAGCAGGAAGAGATTTAGTAGATACAGGAAATATTGATTATATAGAAAAAGAAATTGATAGAGAAGCTTTTTCAGTACTTTTATTTACATCTGGTACAACTGGTACATCTAAAGGGGTTATGCTAAATCATAAAAATTTAGCTAACAATTTATATGCCGCTGAATTTATAATTCCTCAAATGGGGGAATATAGGCTTTTGTCTGTATTACCAATGCATCATACATTTGAATTTACAGTAACATATTTATATGGTACATATTCAGGTTCTACTATAGGAATATGTGAAGGTTTAAAATATTTTGTAAAAAATATTAAAGAAATAAAGCCAGATGTTTTAGTATGTGTTCCAGCTTTAGTTGAAAGAGTGGATCAAAGAATTGAAAAAGCTTTAAAAGAACAAAATAAAGAAAAGTTAGTTTCTACTATGAGAAAATTAACAACTGGTCTAAGTAAAATTGGTATTGATTTAAGAAAAAAAGTATTTAAACAAATACAAGATAATTTAGGTGGAAATGTTAAAATTATACTTTGTGGTGGTGCACCAATCGATGCAAAACTTGTTGAAAAAATGGAAAGTTATGGATTTATATTTATGCAAGGATATGGACTTACTGAAACAGCACCATTAATAACAACAACATTACTTAAAGATAGAGTAGCAGGAACAGTCGGAAAACCAATAAAAAATATGGAAGTAAGAATAGATTTAAGTGCAAATGTTGATGAAAATAGTAACATAGGAGAAATTATTGTAAAAGGCGATAATGTAATGATGGGTTACTATGAAAATGAAGAAGAAACAAATAAGGTTTTAAATAAAGGATGGTTCTTTACAGGAGATATTGGTTATTTTGATATAAAAGGTAATCTTGTTATATCTGGCAGAAGTAAAAATGTAATTGTAACATCTAATGGTAAAAAAATATTTCCAGAAGAAATTGAAAATCTAATAAATCAAATACCACTTGTAGAAGAATCTATGGTATATGGAAAGCCAAGTAAAAAGAATAAAAATGAAGTTTTAGTTACTGCTAGAGTAACTTTAGATGAAGAATATATAGAAGAAAACTATGCCTCAAAAAGACCTACTGATGAGGAAATATATAATATTATTTGGAATGAAATTAAAAAAATAAACAGATCTATGGTAGGGTATAAAGCAGTAAAAGAACTTGAAATAAAAAAAGATAAATTCTCAAAAACAACAACGATGAAAATTAAAAGATTTGAAGAAATGAAGAAAAAATAAACAAGCATAAGCTTGTTTATCTTTTTTTTGGAAGAAATTTGTTAATTTCCTCAATTATGTAATTAACCATTTCCTTTCTTGTCATATCACAGGTTTTTCCTGTGTATTCTTCAATACAATTTTTCAACTCTGAATCACTAACTTTTTGAATCGAACAATTGGTCTTTTCTTTAACCAAATGTTCGTAAATCCTGGTCAATTTTAAAATCTCCATTCTTACGAACATCCTCCTTTATTTTGAGTTAACATAAATATTATATCATATTTTACAAAGAAAGTAAAGTATGATATAATAATTTTTAATAATTTGTAAAGAGGGGATATTATGGAAAAAAAAGAAAATACAGGTAGAAAATATGACTATTATAAACAAGATATTGGAGATTTAATAGAGTATTTTTCTGGTTTAGATGATGAAAAAAAACATCTTTTATTAAATTGGTTTGGCGCATGTGCAGATTATACAACTGCAGTAGTAGAGCATGTTGTTTATTCTCATAATTTCGTTGGAAATAGTAGTCCATCAGCACGTGCAGAAATGGAAGAATTAAATAAAAAAAGAACTAGAAAACATAATGATGCAATAAAAATGACTATACAGTTGAATAATATTTTAAAAAAAGCAAGTGGAAATGCAGCATATTTTTTTAAATTAAATAATATTAATATTGATGATGTAAAGCAAGTATATGATTTATCTTCAGATCAAAGATTTGATCTAGGTCAATTATATTTTCAAACATCATCACTAATTGCAAGTTTAGATGATGATGAGGTAAAAGAACTTGGATTAGAAGATTTAAGAAATTTAGTTGATAGAAAAGTTGACAGATATGGTGTAAAGCTTGGAAAAGATAAAGAAAGCAAAAACGTTAAAACAGCAGATGATATATATGATGATATTTCAAGGTAGGTAATGTTATGGAAATTATGATAGATTTTGCAAAAATTTTTGAGATAAATATAAAAAGTAAGGTAGGTAAAATTACAAATGAAGATTATAGTTATCTAGATAATGAATATATAAAAGAAACAATAAAAAAATATTTAGATTATAAAAATATAAAAGATATGAATATAGATTATGAAAATAAACAGTCAATGTTGAATTTTATAAATATTGAATTATTAACTTTCTTACATGAAAATAATATGGAATAAGTCTATAACTAAATAAATACTAAACAAATAAAATAAAATTTATTTGTTTAGTATTTTTACTTAAACTATTGACAGAATAAATAAAAATTAGTATAATGTTAAGTAGCATGTGTACCATTAGCTCAGTTGGTAGAGCAGTTGCCTCTTAAGCAATTGGTCCAGGGTTCGAGCCCCTGATGGTGCACCATAAAAAAATGTTTTATAATGTACATAAAGATGTATGTTATAAAACATTTTTTATTATATTAATAATTATAAAAATATAGTAAGAATAAATTTTAATATTTTTTAAAACAATCAATAATATTCATTATAGCTTTTACTTGTTTTTCATTTAAAGTACTTAAACTAATTACATTGGAGTTATCAAGTTCAAGAATGTAATCAGAAGTAACATTAAATAATTTTGACATTTCAATAACATATTTTATTGTTGGCATAGATAAATCCATTTCCCATGCATTTACTGTCGAACGTGATACATTTAGTGCTTTTGCAAGTTTGACTTGTGACATATTACTACGAGCTCTTAATTCTTTTATTCTTTCTGATATCATAAAAATACACCTCTTGATAATGAAATTATACAGTATTAGTATATGTATAACATTATCAAAAGATGTAGTATTTTATATACGTATTTTTTTTATTATAAATAGTACAATATCTATTATTATAAAAATAATTAAAAATAATATTAATAATACTTTTGGATTATAATTATAAGCTTCTATAAATTTAAAATGTAATAAACAATTTACAGCACTGGTCATTCCACATAATCCACAATAATGGTTTGGATCAATTGGTATTGGAAATAATATAAGTGAAATATATACAAATGTCAATGTTATATATATAGTTACTCTAGCAATAAAAAAAGATTTATCATACCAATTGTTTAATATTTTTTTTATCATTTTTACTTCCTATAATACAAAATAATCCACCTATAGTAAATAATATTGGTATAAATATAAATACAACAATACAGCATGTATCATATACATATAATATTCCAGGATAAGTTAAAATCGAAAGTGAAAACATTAAAATTGAATTTACTAATTTATTTCCAATTCCTTTTAATGAAATAATTGATATTATAAAAATACTTGTAGCTGAAAAAATAAAAAGTAATACTAATTTATTTTGAATATTTTTTGATTCTTCTGTTTGTTCTTTTTCTTCAAATGAAAATTCTATTTTAAAATCATAATCTTCATAGTTATCATTTTCTTTATATTGTACTTGCGGTATTAAAATATACATTAATAATATAATTATTAAGCATATTACTAGAGAAGATGATATAATATTAATTATACAACCACTCTTATACAAATTACTTATTTTATTATTTAAAATGTATCCACAATTAATACATCTATTAGATATGCTAGATATTTCTTCGCCACATTCTGGACATTTAATTATTGACATAAAACCTCCTTATAAATCTTTTATATATTTAGTCGTCATTTGTTTGAAAAAATATTTTTTCAACAGTTTTATCATTAATGTTAATATAAAATAATTGTATTGTTATATATTGATATTTACCAGTTGAATCATAATAAAATAGATAATTATCATAATATTGTAATCTATATATATCATTTGTTAATTCTGAAATAATATTTTTTTGCTTGGAAATAAGATCTAATTCAATAATAGATTTGTTACTAGCTGAATAGAAGTATAACTTATTATTTTCATATATAAAATTAGATGTTACATTATCTACTAATTCTTCTGATGTATTATTATAAAGATCATAAACAAATAATTTATTAGAGGATGAATATACTAAATTTTCATTATTAATATAAAAATTAGATATTTTATTATTAGTTATTTTTATTGGATTTTCATCATTATTTCTTATGTTTTTCTTAAATAGATTATTTGTAGTAGCATCGATATAATATATGAATCCATTATAAATTTGAAATTCATTTATGGTATATTCAACCACTAATTTTTGATTTTTGCCATCTAATGATGCACTATATATATTCCCACCATTAGAACTTCTATAAAAAATTGTATTATTATAAATTGATAGGTAGGAAACGTCATTAAATTCATCTATCCACTCACTTTCTAATGTGTCTAAATTTACTTTATAAATTTGTTCTGTAGTAACACAATAATATAATTCATTTTCAATTAAGTTTAAACAATAGGCATTAGAATTATAAAGTTTTACTACTTGTCCTGTTTTCATATTATATTTATAAATACCATCTTCATAATTAGTTATTCTTGTATTTTTTAAATTATCTCCGTTACTATATATTATCCAATCACCATATTTTATAATATTATTAGAATAACTTGTCATATTGTATATTTTATTACCATATACATTTTTATTAATTTGTTCGGATTTTTCTTTTTTAAAGAATAAGTCAAATACTATTGATCCTAGTAATAGTATTATTGATAAAATTATTATTACTATTAATGCAAAATATAATATAAATTTTATATTATATTTATTCTTTTTTTTATCTTCTTTCATAAATTTATCACCTCATATTTTTAATGTAAAGGCTTTTCTTTATATTCTTCTAACCAATAAGGATAATACGGATTTTCCCATGTTGAACCATCATAATATGTTACGTTTTTTACTAATGCTATAGTTTTAGATATACCATGATCTTCTGCTAAACTGTATCCTTTGTTATATCCAAAAGTATCATTTGGCATTATATTAACGCCTTCTCCATTTCCTATAAATTCATAGTCATTAAAAAAGCCAAATTGTTTTTTAATTATTAGAGGATAATTATTACTATCATAACCAAGTATAGATACTTGATAATCTTTTATTGTTTTAGAAGTATTATTTTTTATAACTACTTCTATCATGTCAGGGTATAAACTTTTATATTGAGAGCTTTGCACAAGTATTCTTGTAGATACAACAGTTACTTCTTGCTCATTTTTATACTTTTCTATTTTTTGTTTAGTAGACATTTCTTCTATTTCACTAAGTTTATTTGTAATAGTGGTATCATTTTTTATATATTCATTTAAATCAGAAAGTTTTTCTTTTGCTCCTATATAGTCATTATTTTTTATTAAATTATTTACATCACTAATTACAGTATCTTTTACATTGTTTGTATTATTTTTAATAAATTCTTGTGCAATTATATAATTATTTTTATCTTTTTCAATAACTTTAGTATAGTTTTTGTATGCCTCAACTAAATTAGTTTGCTCAAGTTCTTTAGCTTTTGAAAAATAATCTTTTGATTCTTTAATTTTTTCTAAATCATTAATAGTTTCATTAATAGTTTCATTTAAATTAGAAAGTTTTTTTAAAGATTCTAATTTTTCTTTTGAGTAAGTATAATCTACTTTTTCATCTATAAATGAATTTAATATATTATTTAATTCTTTATTTAAGGCTTCTTCCATATCTTTTTTATAAGTATATTTTGTAGTATTTGAATATATCTCATTTGCTGCTTCTATATTCATAGACTCTAAATTACTTTTAAATTTCCTTACAGGATTTGTAAAATAAATTATTAATATAACACTTGTAATAAGTAAAGCAAAAATTATACATACTGTAAAAATAATTATTATACTTTTTTTACTTAAATTTTTTTTATTATCCATAATATAAAATCTCCTAAATTAATTTATATATTTTTTCATAATTAACATTTTCTAATGTAGTAGAGTTTTCCCAAATTTCTTGAATTTTGTTATTAATTTGTGAAACAAAAAATTGTCCAACATTGATATTAATAGTAATTCCATTAGTAGTTTGTTCTTCTACTTCTAGTTCTTCTTTTTCTTCTATTACTACTTCATCTTCATATATATTAAATAAAGTTATTTTACCTTTAGCTACTACTATCTTTCTTCTAATGGTTTCTTCATTTTTGTTTACTGTATCCATATCTACTATGTATGTGTAATCTTCATATTTTTTTACTTCATATATTTTTGTGCAGTAATCTTTTAAATTAACAGGTCCGGTAAGTGTATTATTTAAATCAGAAATATCGTTAATTTCACTATTTTCATCATTTTCATAATCTTTTAATAGATGTTCTTTTAATTGCCCTAGCATATCAAAAACTTCTTTTTCGTTATCATTAAATGTTAATTTTTCAAATATAGTTAAAGAGTTTACGTTTTCACTTATTTTTTCTCTTCTAAAGAAAATAAAATAATTAGAAATACAGATAAGTAAAATTAAAAAGATTAATATTAAAATTTTTAAATATGATTTCATTTAGACTTCTCCTTTCTATGTATATATAACAATACATATTATAATTACATTATAATACATATAATTTTAAAATTCAATAAATTATTAAAAAATTGTCGAATTAAGTTCAATAAGAAATATATTAAAAAATGCAGTTGACTTTTTATGTAAAGTGTGGTATAATAATTATTGTAAGATAAATGGTAAGACAACAAAATTATAGTTGTCATTTTTAGTTTTTAAACATAGGAGGAAAAAATTAATGGAAAACAATGTTACAAAAATTTTATGGCTCTCAAGACACAATATGACTAGAGATCAATATGTTGATTTACAAAGAATTTATGGTAATTATGGTAATATTGAGATTAAACAAGTCTCAAAAACCGTAAATGGTTGGCAAGATGTGGTAGACTTAGGTTATGACTGTGATGTACTTGCAGTAGTATTACCGATTTCAATACTTGCTGATCTTACAAATCCACGAAATAATAGAAAACCTGTTATTCGTGCAAAAAGTAATAGAGTTCCTACAGGGAAGTCTGTTCTAAATCCTGCAACTGGTAAAGAAGAGGAAGAATACCTCTTTGAACATGTAGGGTGGGAACAGATTGAATCGGTAGTTCTTTCCGTGAAGGAATTATAAAAAATTGGAGAATAAATTTTCTCCAATTTTTTTTATACATAATACAATATATTTGAGTATAAAAGTGAAACAATATATTGTTTGTTAAATTAATTTAAAGTATAATAAAATAGTATTAATACTAAAATATAAGTAAATAATAAAAATGAAAGGATGGTAATATTATGGACGAAATATATTATAATGGAGATATAATTACTCTAGAAAAAGAGTTATATAAAGAGGCAATTCATATAAAAGATGGGAAAATATATAGCATTGGTAAATATGATAAGATAATAAAAGAAAAGGAAGAAACAACTAAATTAATTGATTTAAAAGGAAAAACTTTAATGCCATCATTTATAGATGCACATAGTCATATAACTGGTGTTGCTAATACTTTTAATATAGTTTCTTTAAATGAGTGTAAAAGTTTTAGTGAAATTATTAATGTAATGAAAAAAGCATTAAGTAATAAAAAAATAGATGATAATCATTGGTTAATAGGATATGGATATGATAATAACAATTTAGTAGAAAGAATTCATCCAGATAAAGATATATTAAATAAAATAGCAACTGATTTACCAATTTTAATAACTCATATTTCTGGTCATATGGGTGTAGTAAATGATAAAGTATTAAGTATTTTGAGTTTAAGTAATAATAAATCAAATGGTTATTTTGAAGAAAGTTCTTTTTTAAATATAACTAAAAATATACCTAAAATTAATCTAGAAGACTTTAAAGAACTTTTAATTAAAGCGGAAAAAGAATATTTAAAAAATGGTATAACAACAGTTCAAGATGGACTTATGAAAGAACTAGAATTTGAAGAATTAAAATATGCAACACAAAATCATAAATTTAATATTGATATAGTTGGATATGTAGATATGAAAAATTCAATCAATTTACCAGATAAAGAGAAAAAGTATTTAAAAAAATATATAAATAGATTAAAAATTGGTGGATATAAATTAATACTTGATGGTTCGCCACAAGCAAGAACAGCTTGGGTTAAAGTACCATATAGAAATACTAAAGAATATGGTATACATGAATATGATGATGAAAAATTAGAATATTATATAGATTTTGCGTATAAAGAAAACATGCAGATTTTAGTACATTGTAATGGAGATGCAGCAGCAGATCAGTATATAAGAGTTCTAGATAAAGTACAAAAAAAGTATAATAAAGATATAAGACCAGTTATGATACATGCACAAATATTAAGATATGATCAATTAAGTAAAATAAAAAAATTAGGAATAATATTATCATTTTTTGTGGCACATGTATATTATTTTGGAGATATACATATAAAAAATCTAGGTATTTCAAGAGCAAGGAAAATATCATGTGTAAATTCAAGTATTAAAAATAATATTTTATTTACTTTTCATCAAGATTCACCAGTTGTAAAGCCTGATATGTTAAATACTATATGGTGTGCTGTAAAAAGGAAAACAAAAAATAACGTAACACTTGGAAAAACCGAAAAAATAAATGTGTTAGATGCAATAAAAGCTGTTACTATAAATTCTGCAAAGCAATATTTTGAAGAAGATATAAAAGGAAGTTTAAAAAAAGGAAAATTAGCTGATATGATAATACTTGATAAAAATCCTTTAAAATGCGATGAAAATGAAATAAAAGATATTAAAATTTTAAAGACAATAAAAGAGGGGAAAGTAGTTTATGATATAGAGAAAATGGTATAAAATATAACGTCAAGTGAAAAATTAAAAGCAAGTTTGTAAAGTAAAAGCGAATTGTAAGAAAAAACGCAAGATTAAAGCAATATTTTAATGTAAAAATGTTGCTTTTTTTTAGTTTGTAGTGTAAAA
>CALWOE010000027.1 GCA_944383035.1 uncultured Clostridia bacterium | reverse complement strand
ATCGTGAATCAGAAAAAATTATTTTCTAATTCACGATTTTTTGAGAGTCATTTTCGACTACTTTTTCAGCAGCCTCATGAAATTACCTTCTTTTATTACTTATTCAATATTTTTTTCTTTAATAAATCTTTTTATTAGAAATGTTAAAAAATATGGAAAAGTATAAAATTTACCGTTAAATCCAATATTTTTATTACATAGTTTTATTCCATATTTAATATCAGAATATTTATTACTATTTATCAAATTATTTAACGAAATTGTCGCATTATTATTTGCTTTTACTTCAACTGGAATTAATGAATCTTTATCTCTTATAAAAAAATCCATTTCTATTTTTTTACTATCATCTTTATAAAAATATAAATTATATCCTGATTTTACAAGCATATCTCCCACAATGTTTTCATATAAAGCTCCTTTATAAGTATTCAAATTTTCATTACTTCTTAGATCTTCTTGTACTTCTTCATCTAATGAACCTATCAATAATCCCGTATCTGCAAAATATAATCTATAATTATCCGGATTATAATTTCCCTTTAGTGGCAAACTTGCTTGCTCCAATGCATAACTAATATTTACAATTCCAGCATTTGCAAGGCATTCAACTATTCCTACATATTCTCTGTTCCTCGCACCATCTGCAATTTTTGATATTTGGAACTTTTTATTATCCTTTCCTAAGAAAACTGGTATTTTTCTATAACAATTTAATATTTTTGTTTTATCTAGTCCACCAGCATATTTTGCGATATCCTCTTCATAATCTATTAAAATCTGCTGTTGCATTTTTAATATTCCACTAAAATTTTTATTTTTAACAAATTGACTAACTATAGCTGGCATTCCTCCAACTATCATATAATCTTTAAAATTATTCATCATTACTTCGTGTTGTAAAGTACTTAATGGTTTTAAATCTTTCATGCATTTGTATAAATCTTCAATTTGCTCTTCTTTATATCCTTTAGCCCACAAAAATTCTTCAAAATCCATAGAATGCATTATATAATCTTCTTTATTTCCAACACTATTAGATTCTATCTCTTTATAATTAATTCCCATCAAAGATCCTGAACAAATAACATCATATCTTCCATCTTCTCTAAATGCTTTAAGTGATGTAGCTGTACTAACACATTCCTGCATTTCATCAAAAAAAATCAATGTATTTTTTTCTTCTAATTCTAATTCAGGCATCTTTAATGTTATATTTTTTATAATATCATCAACTACAAATCCATTATCAAATATTGTTTTAAATCCTGGTTGAAATGCAAAATTTATCTCAATGAAAATTTTATAATTATTTTTACCAAAATTTCTAATAGCATTTGTTTTTCCTATTTGTCTTGCACCTTTTATTATTAAAGGTAATCTATTCTCTCGACTTTTCCATTCAATAAGATATTTATCAATTTTTCTTTTTAATCTTTCCATATATTATCACCAACAGTATTATATCACATTTTTAGAAAATTATCAAATGCTTTTTTTCACATTTTTGGATAAATATTTTGGTTAAAAATCACATTTTTTTGATTTTTAATTAGAAAAAAAGCAAGATGAAAAAATCATCTTACTTTTCTTTACAGATAACTTCACTTTTGTTACTATCAATAGCAATAATGTTGTAACACTTATCAACAAGGTCATTTATAAGCCTATATTGATGTGTACAAATAATAATAAATCTATCTTTTTCTCTGTTGCAATATTCCTTAATAAATTCCACCACTTTTCTAGCATTATATACATCTAGACTTCCTATTGGTTCATCAATACAAACCAAATCAGAATTTCCTAAATTATATAACGTTCTTGCAATTAATGCTCTTTGCATTAATCCATTAGAGAGTTCTTTACAAGAAACATTGCTTAAATCATCGATTGTTTTGAATTTACTAAGTTGTAAACCATTAACAATCTCAAAAAGACGTTTAAAATCAACATCTTCTTTTGGCTCAAGTGTTATCTCTTCCAAAAGACTTCCTGAACCAAGTTTTGACTTATCATTAAAATACTTAACGGAGATAAGTTTTTCTGAAGATTTATTAATTTTAATATCTCCAGCTAAAATTTTCACAAGTGTTGATTTACCTACACCGCTATCGCCTTTTAATAAAGTTAAATTTTCACGTTTCAATGTTATGGAATCTTTAGACTTTAAATTAAAATTTGATTCTCTATAAGTATATGAAAAAGGCTTAATAACCAAACTATTATTTGGATAAGTTTTTTCATTTATACTTACATTCTCGTAGTATTCCTCAATGATCTTTTTGTAATCATTTTCATACTTTTCGTATTCCATTTGAGTATCAAATAAATTAAATATACGTCTAATTTGGAACCCAACATTGGAAACAATTTTTGAAAATAATTGTGAAATTGCTATTGCATTTAGAAATTTTTCAGGAGTTAAACCAGTAACACCATTTTCTAAGCATATAAACAATACTACACAAATTACCCCAAATGAATTAACAAGAGATACAATAATATCATACAAACTTTTCTTTTTAAGTTCAGATAATGTTAATTGTAACTTTTTCTCTTGATAGGTAGATAACCGATCTAACATAAAATAGAAATGCTTAGAGCTCATAGGCTCTATTTCTTGTAAGTCTCTACTTGCATTTTCTATATCATCATCAATTGGTCGAGATATAGTATGAAATCTCTCAGAATATTTAACTCTTTTACTTTGTAATATTATACTAAACATTACTACTACACTAATAATTAGATATAATATAAAAGTATTTTCCACTTGTAAATTTGCAAGGCTTATCATACTTACAAGAGAAAACAAGAATAATATAATGTTGAATATACAGTATATGACTTCATTTTTACATTGAAAAGTATTAATCAAATACTGTGTTATCGTATTTAAAACAATAACATTTGGCATTTTCTCTTTTCTTCCATCTTTTTGTACTTCAACTTTATCTCTTGTAAAGTTTAATATGTTGTTTGAAACATATTGAACTTTTTGTCCAATATGTAGTTTCAAAGCATCAAAATTTAATACTTTAAGACTACTTATAACGGTACCAATTGGATTAAATAATACCCAAACAATTAACGTTACTATCGCTAAAGGTACACTTTTTGTTATTAGCGATGTTGCTAATGCCAAAACTACTGATGGTAATTGAATTGAAATTTGTTCTAAAAATCCCAATATCAAATCCAAAATCCATAACTTTTTTGCGTGTTTTGACAATTTTAAAAATTCATCATTATTAAAGAATAAATTTTTAAAATCAACTATACGACTTAGTATACTTTTCTTAATCACAAAAATTCCTCCTAATTTATTTATTTTGTGAAAATTAAAAATTAAATTAAATACCTCTTTTATTAATAAATATAGATACATATAACTCTACAATTATATTATACCATATTTTCTGATTTATGTAAAGTATTTTGATAGTATACGCCTCAAAAGTGAAGGATTTAAATATTAAAATAAATAAAAAAGAAGATAAATTAAGTTTTCTAATTTATCTTCTTTGATTTTATATTTTAAGAATAATATATATTATTTTTTAATTAAAATCATCTGCCGCTCTATTATCTAAATCAAACAGAGCTACTGTTCCTTTTACTACATTTTTATATGTATCATTATCTATTTTTAATATTCCATTATCAAGTTGTAATCTTATTTCATCAACGCTTTTACCAGCTTCTACACCTAAGTAACCTTCATAATCCCATTCTGTTGTATTTTCACTATTTTCTGTTAAATTAGAATTATCTTTGTTATAGCTTAATGTTGAAATAATAGTACCATCTTTTTCATCAACACATGTTATATCAAATTTTACTGCAATATATCCATTTGTTAATGCCTTATTTAAATTATCGCCTTTTTTTACAACTATTGTAGAATTTGGAAGTTTAAACTCTCCATACCATACTTGTATAAAATTATCATCTGCTTTTACCATCATGTCTTTTGTAAGTATGAATTCGTCTGAATTACCAATTTTAATTTCTTGTTTTTTATTTGAAAATGTTGATGTATCAGAGGCTACACCATTATTCAAATATGATCTATATCCATCATTTGGTGTAAAATAAATTGAATAATCAGTATCTGATAATCTTACATATCTTCCTGTAGAATTTTTAAAATATAAATCTATATTTGTTTCTATTGTAGATCCATCTTTTGAAACATAGTAATATGATGGTTTTATATGTATAGTTCTAGATATACTTGTATTATTTGCATCATAATATCCACTTGTTTTTAAATCAAATGAAAATCTATATCCAAGTTTTGGAGCTCTTAAATAAGTTCCAGAATAATGTTTATATGGCCCTAATGGAAGTATTGTTGAAGATGCTGTATTTGGTATATTAATATTTGTTCTATTACCTAGTTGATTTGTTATACTACTATATATATTAAGTTTTTTAGTACCAGAATAATATTCTATTCCTGTTAAATCATTTACAGCATTACCAGTACTTGATTTTCTAAATACATTTTTAAAATCAACATCTGAGCAATCAGTAATTTTAAAATCATATATTCTACCTAAATTTACTGTTGTAATATTTGCAATTGCAAAATAATGAGCATCATCTAACATTAATATCCCATTTTCAAAGTAATTACCATTATTATGACTTCTGTTTTCATCTTCACATAAACTAATAACTTTCTTTATTGAATTTTTATCTATATATGTTTCTCTACCAGCTTTTAACTCTTCAAAAACAGGATTTTTTAGTCCTGATGGCATATTATATGTAACACCTAAAACTTTAATTTTATTCTCAGAAATATCTACACTATCACTATTAGTATCATCACTTGTTGCAATAGCTGTAAAAGTTGCTGTTTTATCTTGACTTGGATTTACAATTATAGGAGTATTTGCTTTTACCACACTACCTGCTTTTAGTTCATTACTTTCACCATAATTGTTTACTAATTTTACATCAAAATCTAACATTACAATATAATATTTTACATATTTTAATGTAGGTAAATTACTTCCATTTTTATCAACATAATCACTTGTTGGATTGGCTGATAATTTTATTGTAAATTCTGAATTCTTTTGAATTTGTAATGTTGAATCATTAACTTCATGATCTGTATGATTTACTATATTTGTCTTATCATATTCTGTTTTATATGACAAATTAAGTGGAGTATATACATTTACCATTGGATTTTCTGTCATAGTTATTTGTTTTGTTGCATTTAAATTAGATGCATTAATATAATCATACAATGTATATGTTGCAGTAGATGTATAATCTCTAATTCCATTATACTTATCATATGGTACAGTATATTTATTATTTATAAAAGAATTAATTGTTGTATTACCTGATGGAGATAAATTTACAGGTATATTTTCTAAAGATTTTTTATCAAATAATTTAGCATATTCTGCCATTTCATTTTTTAAAGTTTGAGAATCTGCTTGTATATTTATATTATTAGTTCCATTATTTTCAGTAAATAACATATCTTTTGAACTACCATTTACATTGTATAAAGTACCATAATTTAAATAATATGCCTTAAATTCTTTTAATTCATAAACAGGATTTCCATCAACTAAAGTTAGTTTATATTTTATTTGATTTGGAACAAATTTTGTTGTTTTTAAATATGGCATTAATACTTCTCCAGATGGAGTATAAACTATTTTGCATCCTTGTGCAGAATTATCATCTGTTTTTATTATTCCAGAATCTATATCAGATGTACCGACAGGTTCTGGAACATTTTCTTTGTAATAATGGAATTCTATAACTGTTACAACTTTATTTGATGAATCATCTGCAGAAGTCAAAAGTGTTGTTTTATTTGTACTTGTAGTATATTGTAACATATTTTGAGCTTCGTTTAGTGTTGTACCACTAACAATTTTTGCATTATCAAATCTATATAAAACACCTTTATTTGATTCATTCTCAACTAATGTTAAAGATTTTGATACTTGAAGTTTTGAATCAGAATTTATTTTATAATATTCATTATATCCATCTTTTGGACCTTGATTATTGATTATTGACTTTTGATTTTTACTATCAATTAAAACTTCTGCATCATTACCAGATATTTGTGTTCCAACAACATCTGAAGCATTTTCATGAACTATATGTTTTACATATACTTCTTTTTCAGATAATTGAGTTGGGAATAAAAATTTTCTATTTAATAAATCTTTAAAACCGCGTGCAGACCCATCAACAAAATTTATTGCTTCGCTTGTTAAATTTCCATTGCTATCTACAGGATTTGGAATATTCCCCCAAAATCTTGCACACCATACATAAAAATCAAACTCGTTATCTATGTTATAAACTATTTCACCTGTTCTTTTATGCCATCCTTGTGGTTCAACTTCTCCAGTATCATGGTTATAACCATATAAATTTCTAAATGCAAATGATTTAGATACATATGCATAATTATCAGTAATTCTTTTATCTTTCATTGCCTGTTTAATTTGATTTGTTTCTGTTTTATCCATTATATTTGTAACCACAGATGTAGCTTTTGTCTTTTCTGTTGGATTACTCTCCTCATATTGTATTTCATAACTGTATTCTGGAGAATCAAAATTAAATATAAATGGAGTATTAATTTCATTTTTTATTTTTATTGATGGGTTTGAATAATTATTTATTGATGGTAATGCATTTATTACATATCTAAATGCCTGTTGTTTCTTTTCATATTCATTCCCTTTAAACTGATTAACTAGCACTATAGAATTTAATGAATTATCATTTGCTTCATTATACTTTAAATTATTATTTATAACCTTAAATTTTACTGTACTTGATATATCTGTATTTAGATATGTCATTATATCATCAACAAAAAAATATTTCTCTGCAATTTTTAAATCTAATTTTTTTGTTCTTGTAGATGCCCCAGCTGTTGTTTGCCAAACTAGCTCATCGCACGTGTCATTTGAACAAACAACATCTATATCATCAGAGGCATATATTATATTATTTAAACCAATAAATAGTATAAAAACAAAAATAATTGCTATTATTATTTTATTTTTTTTCATTATATACCTCCTTTAAAAGTTCTCTAATTCTACTTTAACATTTCCAGCTATTTGATCATTTAATGGTTTTAAATTTATATACATTGCTTTACCATTCATATCTTTTGACATTGGAATATCAACTATTATTGTATGTTCACCGTTTTCATATGTCTCATCTTCATCCATTAAAAATACATTTTCAAAATTTACTGTGTTTTCTATTTTATATGTAATTTTTGTTCTCACTCTATAAAATAATCCATCAAAGTATACTGCTGGGAATTGAACTTTAGAAGTTGCAGTAATTTTTATTCTATTATATTTTACATATTCAATATAACTATCTATTTTTTCATCTGTAATTGTATATAACGAAATTTTTTGTAAATTATTTTTCAAATCATCTTTATTTATTGTTGAATAATCAACATTTAAAACCGAGTCAGTATATATAGAAATTACATCTTGTATTTGTTTATATAAAACTTTTATGTCTCTATATACTTCTTTTGCTGTTTTATATTTTGAAGCATATTGTGTATAATTTGATATTTCATAAACACTTTTATCAACATTTGCAAGTGTATATGGATAATCATTTTCATTTTCTGGAATTTTATCCTTATTAATATTTAGTTTTTCATTATCTAAAGTAATTGTATTATATTTTTCTGCGAAATTTACTATGATTTCATTTACATATGCTTTTCTTGCTTTATTGTGACCATTTATTCTATCTATTCTTTGAGCTATAATACCACTATTTACCATATCAAGTATTGCAATTTGTTCATCAGGTTTATATTTTTTTAAATCTTTGATTTTATCATTTTCATTTGTATTTACTTCTTTATTTAAAATATTAGTTTTAGCGTTATAAAAATATCTAATTATATCAACATATGTAGCTTTACTATCTTCATTTTTTTCATTTATTTCATCTTCACCAATAAGACCTTTTTCGGATGCATATAATACCCAAGGTTCGTTTTCATAATTAAAAGTATCATTTATTTGATATACTTGAGTTATATCATATATATTAAAGGTAACACCAAGAACTAGTTTTATTGCTTCTGATTTTGTTATATAATCACTAAATTTTGCTCTATTATTATCATACAACTCAACAAAGCCATAAGTTTCAACTTTTTCTTCGTACTTTTTATACTTCATCATATCAAAATACTCTACTATTTTAATTATTCCAAACACAATTAAAGCAAAAACAACAATTATTCCAATAAAAACAAAAACTGTAATTTTGGATTTTAATAATTTTTCTTTTTTTGTTTTTGATTTCTTTTTAAGTTTATTTGATTTTTGGCTTTTTTTATCTAATTTTTTTTGATCTAAAACTTTTGACGTATTATCTTTTTTTACTTTTTTAGTTTCTTGATTTTTACTAACTTTTGCACTTTTTGTGACTTTATTTGAAGAATTATCCACATTTAATTGATTAGATGTGGATAACTTATTATTTTTTAATTCACTTTTTTGTTTATTTTTTTTATCACTTTTACTATTTGTTGTTTTTTTAGTAACCTTAATATTTTTATCAAGTTTAACCTCTTTTGTATCTTCTTTTTTCTTATCCATAGTATTCACACACATAAGCTTGCTAAAGTTGCAAACTAACTCCTTTCTAAATCAAAGTTATAAAATTAAGGATTACAAACTGGACATGGGTAAAATCCTTTAAATATAACATCTTCACCAGAAGCATCCTTACCGACCGCTTGTCCTGTGGATGCAGCTTCTTGTTTTGTTGTCATATATGATGGAGATAAATTTGTAACTGAAAGTTTATATTCTGGACAATTTATATCTTTATGATATAAATTCTTTTTAGATACATTTTCAGTTTCACCTTCAATATATCCACTTAAGTAATATCTTGTTGCTAAACTTAATTTTGTAATTCCATATGCTTTTGTATTAAGATACTTATTACCAACTGATAATCCTTGTACAAATGCTAAAAGACCAACATTTTCTATTACTCCGTACATCTCTTCTTCACTAGTCTCTGGGAATGAAAAAGAATAATTTATACCAGCTGATGAAGCATATATATTATTTGCATTTATTGCATATGATATTTCTTGTACAACAGTATTTACAATTACTTGTTTTCTCATATCTTGTAAATTATCTTCTACTTGTTCTAATAATTCTGCATAAGTTGTTGTATTAAGTCTTCCAATTAAATCAGCATTTTGGCTTCTATCTGTTATATAAAAATTCTTTGTTTCTATGTTTCCTGAATCATATGCTCCTTCTACATATCCTCTATGAGTTATATAATCATCCATAGTAAATTCAACGGTATGTACTGAATTAGCACCACTATTATATCCTTCTACCATTTCATATCCACCAGATTTTGGCACTATTGAATAAGTATAAGTATAATACCTCTTTGGTTTTAGAGTATGTTCAATAACAGAATTACCATTTTCATCTTTAAATTCTTCAACCGAAGATACTTGTACTCCATTATAGTCTATAACTGCAATAGCAGGTACGAATAATTGAAGATAGTGTTCTAAACTTTCATTTCCAGCTATACCGAAATTGTTATACATAGAATCAAAGAAAGTATCTACACCAACTTGAGCATTAACACTGATTTTTCTATTAGAATTACCTGAATAACCATAATCTATATCTGTATCATCATTTTCAACTTCTTTCATTTGCATTGTTGCATCACTTATTGCAGCATCAATAATTTTTTTATAAAATAATTCTTGTTCTTCTGCTTTTATTGTAAATGAAACGTTTATAAATAAAGTTATAATAAAAGGTAATATTATTCCAATAAAAACTAACCCTAAATCAGTTATTTTCAATTATCCCACCTCCTATTTATTGTTCTTTTTTAATATATTCAATTATACATCTTCCATCACCAATCTGTAATCCAGATCTTAATGTTATACCATTGAATAAATCACTATTACAGTATCCTGAGCCACCAGCTCCACTAGCATCGTCTACTTTTCCGGCTTCTCCACCATAATAACCAGAGCCACCGCCACCAGCTACGATACCTTCTCTTGCACTTTCTCCTCTTAATCTTGCATATCCTGATGTTTCTGTTGCACCTTTTGCCACATCACTAGTAGTTCCTTTTCCGTTTTCACCTATAGTTCCACCACCGGCTCCACCAGAAGCAGTTGATGTTGCTCCACCACCACCGCCGGCTACCATTATGGTATTTCCACTCATTCTTACATATGTAGCACCGCCACCAGTATAAGCATATTTTCCGTCTTTAGATCCGCCAATTCCACCACCATTTAATCCTGAATTTGCATCAGTAGAATCAGCTCTTTCTCCTTTTCCTCCAACAGCAATTAAAAGTTCTGTACCTTCAGTTAAATATATAGTTCCACTTGTGAAACCACCTTTTCCTCCAATTATTGATGCACTTTTTCCATCATCTCCACCTTGAGCTCCCCAAAGTTGAATTCTGTATACACCACTAATTGGTATTGTAAATGATGTTAAAGTATTTGGATCTTTTTTATCATATACTGAAGTTTTAATTTGGAAATTACATGTTATAGTTTCACTAAATGTATTTGAGGCACTATCACTATATGTTCCCCAACCACCTTTTAAACTTAAAGTAGCACTTACATTATTATCTAAATTTTTAGATGCACCGTCAGTTGGAATGACACCTTTTAAGACAATTTCTACTTTTTGTAAATTACCTGAAGCATTATATACAGCATTTTTTAATTCTATTTCTCCTGTATTTTCAAAATTAGTTCTTTCTAAATTTAATCTAATTCCATCTAAATTTGTTGTATTAATATCATTACACTCTAAAATAATTCTAATATCACTTCCTACTTCAACAACATCACTACTATTATTTCCAATTATACTTAATGTTGGAAGCTCAAAACTGCTATTTCCTTTTAGTATAATAATATTTCTTGCAGTCTTATTATTATCAGTTATCAATTTATTTTTTGAGATTGGACCTTGAAGTGCTTTTGCTTCAAGTTCAACATGATAAGTCTTTGAATATGTATTTTGTGGTACACTTTCAATATTAAAAGTAACTTTGTACTTTCCTGTACTTGTATGTACTTTTTCTACTGTTACATTTGTTTTTGTATAATCTATTGTAGATACTGTATCAGTAGTATCATTTGGAACCAACTTAATATGCTCTCTTATATTATTTAATATAGTTGCTTCATCATCAGTACAATTAACAAGAGTTATATAAAATACTAATCTTTTATCATCTGTCATTGTATATGTATTATTGTCATTTAAATAAAATTGGTTTTCATTACCTGATTTTCCATTACCTGCAAAATCAATTTTTACATATATATCTTTTTGGAAAAGATCACTTGAGTCTGTTGCTCTCCAAGCATTATTTTTTACAATACCACCGTAATTTACTACTATTCTTTCTTTTTGATTTGTTGGGATTATAGTATTAAATATAGCCCCAGCTAAAGTAGTATTAGTATTTTTTAATTTTACAAAAAATTTATCTCCTTTTTCTAAGAAATATACATTGTTTTTTAACACTTTTTGATCAATATTTGTTAAAACATTTGAATTTTCTTCATCAAAAGTTTCTACTCCATCAGATGTATTATTTTCAAATATATCATCATTATAATCTACAAAATATTCTTCTACGTACTCATCTTTGTCACTATTTGGATCTTTTAGTAACACTTTTCTATGAGCTTCTAATTGAATATCATAAAAATTACCTGTACCAGATATTTTTGTTATATAATCTCTATACATGTCTTGTGTCATATAACCCGAACTTAAAACTTGATCTACAAAATTTGTAGTCTCTTTTAATACCATGTTATATGTCATACTATCTTGTCTTTCAAAATAATTATATAGTGGAAAAAATATTATTAATACTACTAAGATTATAACTGTTATAATTATACTTAAATTATCACTCATATTTTTTCTCCTTCAAGTTACAACTTTTCATTAGCTGTTGCATCATCAACTGCTTCCAATACTATATTAGCCTTTCCATCTGTTGTTTCATCAGTATATTTTACAACATAATTATTATATCCTTTTGTTCTTTGTGCATTTAAAAAAGCCACAAATTCTTTATATGTATTAGTAGGATCATTATATACAGTATTACCAACCTTTATAGTAATGTTATAACTATTGCTTGTTTTTTCAGCTGTTCCTTCAGCATATTGATCCTTATTTATATAATTAAAATAATATGATATAACTTGATCAGCTGTTATTATTCTATATTTATTAGTAGGTGCATTAATAATTAAAGTATTATCTAATAGTCTTGTCCCATATTCATATGACAGTTCAGCATATTCAGTAATAGAATTAAACAAAAATATACTTGCACTAAGCGCAATTATGAATATAAATACATAAACTGCAACATACATTGCTTGAGAAGCTGATTCTCCCATTATATCACTCTCCTTTAATTAATCTTTCTAAACCTTATTACATTTACATCAGACACACCATTTATAGTTTCAACAGTATATGTTGCTTCAAAAATTCCATTTAAATCTGTATCTAAATTATTATTTGGTGTATCCGAATTTGTTAAATAAGATTTTGTATTTTGTTTTAAATCCTCCATATGATCATCATAATTTACAAGTATATTTACATCATTTGCTATATTAGAAGCTCCTGTACAATATACCGCAACATCTGATCTTCCTTTATATCTTGAATATGTATTTAATACATCTATAAATGTATTTCGAGTATTTTCATATTCACCAAATTCTTCTTTAAAAGAAATATCTGTTTCATAAACTTGTTTGTATGTAGTCTGAACAATACCATACATTATTAACACGCCAGATGCAATAACTAACGTTACAAAAAGTGAAACAGCTATTCTCAGTGCCCTTGTTGCTGACTCATCCAAAACTACATACCTCCTTTAACTAAAAAAATGCTAAATCGTCACTATCAAAAGTTCCGTTTTTATTAACATCGCATCTAATTACTTGTAATACTGGAACAGAAGTATATGATTTTTGACTTATAACTTTATTTATAATATTTGCATCAGTTTCATTTACAAGCCCATCACCATTTATATCTTTATCCGCACCAGCCTTTTCTGTATACTCATTACCAGTGATTTGTTCATACATAATTTTTAAATCATTAACTGTTATTTTACCATCTGCATCCATATCACCATATTCTTCAATATCCGCTCTTAATGTTTCATCTGCGACACTATTAAATATATAATCTACAATTAAATATGCATCTTCGTCAAGTATTGCTCCATCATGATTTACATCACCCATAGTAGCTGGAATATTATCACTCACATTAAAGTCAGATAATATAATATCTGTTTGTTCTTTATATTCTTCATTTTCTATTGTTCCACCATAATTTATATATACACGAGTATCATTTCCAGTATTAGCTCCCATTGTAATTGTATTAAATAATACTGTACCAACAGTTACATTTATGTTTTTAATTATAATATTAAATTCATCTCCAACATTCATAGTATACATACTGTTATAATTATTACCATCTTCTAAACTATCATCTGTAGCAGATATACCATACATATTTGTAATATATGGTAACTTATATGTACCATTCACATAGTTTAATTTATATTCTTCTTCACTTAATTTACTAAATACTGTGTAATTTGTTCTTCCTAAAACATCAAAGATTTGATTTTCTGTAAATTTTTCTTCTGAATATTCATATGACAATACTAAATTTGTATATTCTGTTCCATCATCAAAAGTTATAGAATTCTTCTCTAATCCATCCTTATATATTTCATAATCGAACTTTTCTCTAATCTGTGAATAAGTATTATCTGTATATGAATATATAACTGGATAATACTTTTTAGCAACATGTTCTATATGAATTTCATATAAATTATCTGTAGTTGATAGTTCTGATACAAAATCATTATACATCTTTGCTGTTAAATATCCCTTAGTTGTTACATTATCGACAAAATTTGATGTAATTCTTAATGCTAAAGCATAAGCTACATCATCTTTTTTATCAAATGCTAAATATATAGGCATTAGGAAAAATACTACTACCGTTAAAAGTATTGAAAATATACGTTGTAAATTATCTTCCATAAATTACCTCCATATTAATATTTTTGAGTAAATATTAAATTATTATTATCCTCCTCTAAAGTAAATGAAAAAACAGGTAAAATATTTTTCATTGCTTCTTGGTATTCATATTCATCTAAATTAGCATTCATATATTCTTTATTTTCATTTTTTACAACACTATATTTCCCGTTTAAATATACTATATCTTTTAATATAATACTAACAGTATATTTTTTATTGTTATAAAAATATTTTATAATATTCATAACTTCTGTTCCTGACACTTTTGCATTATTATTAGCTTTAAGTAAAATATTTTCAATATCTTGTTGTTGTGCTACTGCTAAATCTACACCAGTACCGGTCACATTTACAATATCTTTTGCTGTATTATAATATATAATAACAGCACTTATAGTTATAATGGCAACAAATACACTTACACTTATAACAATAGCCTTCATTGCTGAATCTTCCATCAATATTCCTCCTTATATACTTTAAAAAATTTACAGTATATATAAACTTTTTAAAATATATATTCAATATATTCACAAAAGGTATATAACTATTAAGTATAATTATATACCTTTTATTTAAAAATTATTAATTACTTTCTTGTAAATACAATACCAATTATTGTTGTATCATTTACTGTTAATAATCTAGCTTGATAATGTGATGTTGGTGAAATATAATTTTCTTTACTTGCAGAAGTTAAATCACCTAAAGTCATTTGATCTGGATTGTCTATTATATTTGTATCTGCATCAATATTAACTCTATCTTCAGTTCCAACTGATGTTAAAGCTCCAGCTGATTTTATAGTTGAACAAACATATTCATTACTTTTTGCTGGTTGATAATATACAATCATAGTTGTGTCATTATAATATTTTCTTACAGCAGAAGTTACTTGTGAACCACTCATATCAGTGTTATCATAAGGTGCAACTTCTTGTTGTTGTAATTGTGATGACATATTACCAGCTTTTTCAGTACCTTGATTTAATAAATCTTGTCCTATACCAGTAATAAGCATAACAGCTGCAATAATTATAATAGTTATAAATAGACCAACACCAATCATAATTGCCTTTTGTGCATTATCCATAATTCTTTCAACCTCCTTAAATTATAAGATATATGTAAAAACATTATAAAAATGTTATTACCTAGAATGAAATTTTACTAAAGTAATTTATCATTTGCATTATACTTACTATCATAAGTGGTGCAACTAGATAACCACCAATTAATAATACCATAGGTGTAAAACCTAAAGCTTTACCATACATAACTTTCTTTTGAATAAGTCTTTCATTACCATCTTTTCTTCTTTCATAAAAGAAAGCTCTTTCTGTTTCAAGTTCATCAAATGCATCTTTTACTGGTATTCTTTCAACAGCAGATAGTAACTGATCAACTATTCTTTGGAAATCTTTATATGGAACTGCTTCTTTTAACTCCTCAAGTGCAGCTTCTGCACCAGATTCATAGTTATTTAAGCATGTCGAAATCGGTTCTTTAAATGCATATGAGAATCTACATAACCATTCAAGTATTGTTTGTACATCAATTCTATCTATATACATTAACATTAAAATAATTGATTGGAATTGCATAATTTCATTTTCTTTTTCCATTTCTCTTATTTTATTTTTAATATACAAATAACCTGTTGGCAACATGTATGCTATCCAAGCAACAAGTACTGAAACTAACACATGCCAAAATTTAAGATATGTACCTTGAACTTTTTGTATTTTTTCATATACTCTATCTACTTCTTCTGTATCTACATCACCAGTTAATGGATCTGTAAATTCTTGTGCTATCTCTTCTTTAGTTACATTTTGATTTTTGTATTTTTCAATATATACTTTATCTCTATCATTTATAGCTTGTGCAGCCGCTTCTTGTTGTTCTGTTAATTTACCAAATGATAAAAATTCTTCACCAATTTGATTATATATAGATGCTAAATCTATAAACTGAATATTAAACATCAAGAAAAGTGTAAGCACAAAACCTACCAATGCGGCAGTTAATTTATTAACATAGAGCCACTCTATAGTAAGATAGGAATTTGTATTTTTGATAAGTTGTGTTTCCCATCTATTTTTTCTTGTATGTTCTTTAGATTTAAAAGCATCAACAAGTAATCTAACAAATCTGTATTTATATAATTTATCTTGCCATCTTATATTTGAAACTCTATCAAATTTTATTTCTTCAGAATCTTCTTTTATAATTCTTAGCATTATATAGGATACAAATATTGATACAATAATTAATGCTTGCATTATAAATCCTATACTACTTGAATAGAAGTTTGAAAGCGCTGGGAAGTTAGATTCTGCCCAAGCCTGTAATGGCTTAATTGCAACAAGTGGTGCAACAGCAATAATTGTTAAACTTCTAAACATATAGTTTATTTTATCTCTTTTTAATATTTCAAGATTTATTTCACTTAAAATGTTATTTAAGTTTTTTAAATAAATAGATGTTCCATCAACTTTTCTATCACCTAAATCAAGTGTTAAATATGAAACACCTGCAAATAATTTTAAAAATCTATTTGGTGCTGTATCATAATATCTTTCAAGTTCTATTTCTGGATTCTCAGAAATCATTGCTTCTTTTATACGTCTAAGCTGAGGCGTTATTTCTTTTTCACCAAGATCATCAATAGCAGTAATAAATGATTCTTCAATCATTCCATGCTCATGGAAAGCATGTCTTATACTTGTAAATGCTTCTGGCATTTGTCTTAATATTTTTTCTGAAACTGATGTAATAGATACATCAATTGATTTTTCTGTTATTATTAAAACACCAACAATTACTATTAATGACATATATAAATCGTTTACAAGATTTAAAAATATAAACAAAGAAGCGAACATAAAGATTACTGCTATAAGCATTGTTCTACCAGTTCTCTTTCTTAGTTCATATTCTGTATAATCATTAGACATCTCCATTTTA
Organism: uncultured Clostridia bacterium; assembly: GCA_944383035.1. Taxonomy (GTDB): domain Bacteria; phylum Bacillota; class Clostridia; order TANB77; family CAG-465; genus CAG-465. The sequence continues at coordinate 988 of CALWOE010000027.1, read as the reverse complement.
AGTCTAGTCTTTTTAGTATAATATTTAATTACTGGAATCTTAACAAAAGTTAAATATACAATTTGATATATCCTATCTAAAGTATCATTTACACTTGTTTTATTTTTTACTACTATTTGATCTTTAGCAAAAAGAGCACTATTTTTCTTATACCTATTTTTTACAATTTTATAGTAGATTAAAAGTCCAAGTAGTCCTATTAAAGAGACTGCTACTAATCCTATAGCTATACCTGTAATCATTTATATCACCTCCATGCAGTATCTATGAAATTGTCAAAATTCTTAACATCTTCTGGTGACATATTGTCTCTCATAGCTTTTATATTTTCTTCACTAATAGGATTTACAAATACATATTTTCCGTCATGGAATTCTACTATATTACGATAAGTATAATTACTTGTTTGTGTCATATGTTCAAAATATTCTACAGCATTATCCATAAATTTATCTAATTTATTTTCTATTCCAGAAACCTTTTTATAATCATTATTATAATTATATTCTTTTTCTAGTGGTATACACTCTGTTATTCTTTCAATATATCTTGTACCGTCTGTACCTCTTTTTAAATGTATATCAAAGTTAATAACTTGAACAACTTGCACCTCGGCAACATTTTCAGAATTAAACATACCAATTTTAAGTAATGAGTTTCTAAGTGATGTAATTAAGTTTGGAAATGTTTTAGCATGGTGTGTAAAAAGTGTAAATTTAGATGCAACCTGTGCCATTTGTATCATCCAAGCGGCAACGGGATCAGTTGCAACCTCTCCTAGGATATTAACACCACCATCTGTTTTCTTTTGAACATCTAGACCTTCTTGTCCAGAAATTGTTTCAGTTTCTCTTAATGATAGTATGTTATGATAAGGATAAATTTTTCTTAAGTGTAACTCGAACGCTGTTTCCTGTACACGAATTGTAATTGTTGGATATAAATATTTCATTATAGCCATTAGAAGTGTAGTTTTACCACAACCTTG
>CALWOE010000026.1 GCA_944383035.1 uncultured Clostridia bacterium | reverse complement strand
TCCTGTACACGAATTGTAATTGTTGGATATAAATATTTCATTATAGCCATTAGAAGTGTAGTTTTACCACAACCTTGCTCACCAGTTATTGCAGTTACCCTTGCACCTCTTATTAAATATTTAAGTAATTCAATTACAGGACCTTTATTTTCATGAATTAACAATTGCTCTGCTGAAATAAGTGTTGGTGGAGCAAATTTTCTTACGAAGAATGCCCATGATTCTGAGAAGTTTGGTCTTAAAACAACAACTCTGGAACCATCTTTCATTTCATTTATTTTATAACCAACAGATTCAGATAATTGTCCTGGATTATTGTATTTATAAATATTTTGACATACTCTTTTTAATTCTGCCTCACTACCAAATGACAAAAATGAAAGATATGTAGCTTTACCCTTAAAGAATATCCATACTGAATCATATGACATTGGTATTTTTCTACCTTCCATTTGATTTAAGTAATCATCCATATCACTTAATTGGTCTAAGAATGAAGGTGGAATACCAGATACACCGCCAGATACACCATCAATATTCATATCTCTAATATCATCAACAACACTATATCCTTTGTATCCTTGATAAATACGTTGTACAACTATTTCTAGTTTATCTTCAAAAGTTAAAGTATCTTCTGCAACTTCTTTTGCAAATATATTAGCTATTTCCTCTTTTGTTATAACATAAGATGGTACCTCTGGATCAAATTCATATTTTGGATAATCAAGACCATATTTCGTAATTAATTCTGTTAAAGCTTCTGCATTATATTTTTTCTTATATAAATGTAATAATATTTCAAATTTATCTTGAGGTGTTAGTGCTTCAAAATCATCAAATGGTATAGCATTATTTATATTCATACTATTAACTTTATAGTTATTTCTTAATAAGTCAAACATTAATGTCTTAACATATTTCTTATCACTTTTATCTGCATAACCTGCTCCTCTTAAAGCTTTTTTTAATTCATATTTAACATTTTTTCTTCTTTCAAATTCTTCCTCTGAAAGAGCTAAATCATACAAATTCATCCTTGTAATTTCATCAAACTGATTTTTAATATAATCACGCATTGTTTCTATACTATATTTTTCTTTTTCACGTTGCATTACATTATTATCAGATTTCTCTTCAGTCTTTTTTATCTTATACATGAAAAATGCTACTACAAATGCAATTAAAAGTATGATAAGAATTATATTAAATATAAAAGCAACTGACATATTTTCACCCCTAATCTTTTATTAATTATCTTTAACTTTAGAAATCTCTAATATTTTTTCAACAATTTGTTTAGTTGAATTAATAAAGTTTCCATTATAATCATGTGGATCAGCATTAATATTTCTGTATAAGAAATCTACAATAGATCCGTTATTACATGCATCTGCAAACATGTAATTATGTGGTATTGTATATATAGGATCCTTTATATTATATTTAATTTTTATATTAGATACATTATATCTAGATTTACTTTCATAGTCTGCTATAACAAATAGTTTGTTTTTATTTTTAAGTTCTTCTTTATTATTTATTGTAGAAAAGAAAGTATCTAATTTAACTGCATCTTGATTTACTACACATACTATAATTTCTGAATCAGCTAAAGTATCAACAATATACTTTTTATCTAATGTTTTTGGTAAATCTATAAAAACTAAATCATAAATTTCAGCAGCTTTTCTTGTTATATATGGAAAATTATTTACAAGATCGTTGTATCCATCAATATCATTTGAATTCATTCCATATAAAATATCAAGTCTACCTTTTAATATTGGCTTTGCATAATTTTGTATAGCATCAGCTGTTAATTTATTACTTGTAACAAGTCTTATTAAAGCACTAATACCTAAACTTGAATTATTAAGAGCACCGCTTACTTTTAGTTCTTCATAAGGAGTAAAAGATGATTCTATTTTTTTAGAATTATAATTACCTTGCATTATTAGACTAGTTGCTTTATGAGTTATTCCCATTAATGTAGCTACAGCAATTACAGAATGTGTATTACCTGTACATCTTTCATTTGGTCCCCAAAAAACTATTCTTGCCATGATTAATCTTTCCTCCTTTTTATTTCTCTTTTTACTTCTTTAGCAGTAACATCTCCAATAAGTTGAGCTGTTAGAGCTGCAATTGTTTCTACAAACATTTTTGAATGCTTTCTAATATCTATTATTCCACTAAATTGTGAATCGATATCAACTAATTTATCTTGTTCTTCAAGCGGAACTTCATATTCCATTTCATCCCATTTAATACCATAATTTTGAATCTGATCTTCAAAATATGTAAGTGCTGCTCTTGACATGTACGCTTTATATAACACTTTAATAGCTGTTAAAGCTTCATCTTGTGGTGTATAAACTTTCATAGCTTGTACTATTTCTTTGTTTTTTGCAACTGATAATACACTTGTGTCTATAAAGAATATTCTTTTATCAAATCCTCTATTTCTAAAGAACTCATAACCTTTTGGACTATCAATATCTATTAATACAAAATCATATAATCCTATATTAATACTTTGATCAGTCATATAATTTTCAACATCATGTAAACTGTCAAATCCCACAGCAAAATCAATATTATTATATTGTGTTACATATGATCTTCCAACATTATATAAAGCAGGAACTATAAATTTTAACTTTCTATCTAAAGTTGCATCTACAACTAAAACAGATTTATTCATTATATTTAAAGTTTTCGCTAAATTTAATGCAAAATCATATTTATCAACATAACCTAATAAGCCTATTACTTGCATTTTATTTACTCCTCCTAAATTAAATTAATAAGTTATTATTGTGCTAAACTTTCGTTTAATATTTCTTCTCTTTGAGTTTGTTGGTCTGAGATTGATTGTTCTGCGCCAGAAATTACATTATTGTAATCTTCTTCATTGTTATCTTTATATGTATTTATACCATTTTCAATATTTGCTCTTGCTTCTGCACTTAATTTATTCTTAGCTTCTTGTAATACATTTTGGTTAGATTGCATCATGCTCATAACTTGTGCGTTTGGTTGATAGTTTTCTATAGTTCTAGTCATAGTAGAAGCATAATTTTTATATTTTTCTACTAAATCAAAAACTATATCTGTTGCTGTATTTTCATCTGCAGTTTTTAATGTATCAAGTTGTTTTTTAATTTCTTCTTGTACATATCCTTTTGCTGTACTACTTGCTTCATCAGAGATTTTTATTTGTGCATCACTTTGTGAATATTTAGTAGCATAAAGTTTTGTACCTTTATTTAAAAATGAGTCTACTATAGCACTATTCAAAAGTAATCTTTCATCTTCAGCAAGTTGTAACCACATAGTTGAACTAACTATTTTACTAACTTGTTTTTGTGCAAGTACGATATAGTCAGTACCATTTGGATACATTATTCTTATATCAACATAGTCACCTTCTACCAAATCACTAGGCATTAATACGGTATTTACTTCTTGATCTCTTATGTCAGCTGATACAATTTCATCTGTTACCATATTATCTGTTAAAGCAGCATTTGCGACAATATTGTATTTTGCAACCTTACCTACAAAGTCAGAAATAGTACCTGTACCATTTGGTGCAGTTCTATTATGAACATTTACTTCTGTTAACATATCTTCTGTTATAACTTCACCTTGTATAACGTCTCTATTTAATACAGCTACATTTTTTGTATATAATTGTAAATATTTCTTATTTGTTCCATTCTCATAACTTTTTACTGTTGCAATTCCCCACCATAAACTAAGACCAACACCAACAACACCAATAGCAAGACCAATTGCTACACCTTGTATTGTTTTCTTTTTAATTTGACTCATACCTATCATTTGTACTCAACCTCCATATATACATTTCAAATGTAATATTACTTGTAATAGTTTATACTTAGTAAAAAGAAAAATCAATAATTTTTTCCAATTTATTCTTGTTGTTACACAAATGTAACAATAGTGAAATAATAATATAATATTTTAACTTTATTTTTCCATAAAATATTATTTTTTTTCTTTTATTTACAATTTAATTACTAATAATTTACTAAAAAAAGTACAAAAAATTATTCCACTTAAATGGAATAACTTTTTATTATCTACACAAAAATAACTTAACTAATTTTTTTAAATAACTTACATAATTTGATTTTGGTACATCTTCATTTACTATAATATCGCTCGTTCCAACAACCTCTTGTGTAATATTATCTTTTAAGCACATTTTTCCTACTACATCTCCAGCCTTTAATGGAGCTTTTATATCTTCATTATATTCAACTTCTTGATATGTATCCATATTAGTTCCTTTTTTAGTTAATATTTTTATATCATCTTTTTGAATAAAGTTTACTTCTTTTTCTACATTTTTATCTATATAACCTGTTTGCAATATAGTATCTTTTTTAGAAATATCTTTTATCTCATAATTTGCGAAACCATAATCTAATAACTCTTTTGTTTCACTTAACCTTACATCAGAAGATGGTGCTTTCATTATTACAGATATAAATGTAGTACCATTTCTTGTTGCACAACCAGACAAATTAAATAACGCTTGAGATGTTGATCCTGTTTTCAAACCTACTGCTCCCTCATAAAATCTTATAAGTTTATTAGTATTAGTAAGTCCAAAGGTTCCATCTCTTAAAGAATCCATCCAAATTGATGTATATTTTAATATATCTGGATGTTTAGTAATAAGTTCTCTAGACATTATGGCAATATCCATTGCAGATGTATAATGATTTTCTTCATCTATACCATGACAATTCATAAAATTTGTATTTGTCATTCCTAACTCTTTGGCTTTTTCATTCATTCTAACTACAAAGTTTTCTTCATTACCAGCAAGCTTTTCTGCAACCGCAACTGTTACATCATTAGCACTCACAACGCATATTGCTTTTAAACATTCATCAATTGTAAGTTCTTCTCCTTCTTTAAACCATATTTGTGAACCACCCATAGAAGAAGCATTCTGACTACAACTAACTTTATCAGTATAACTAATTTTACCTGCATCTATATCTTCCATTAATAAAAGAAGTGTCATTATTTTTGTAACTGATGCTGGTAATAGCCTTTCATTCTCATTATTTGCATAAAGTATTTTTCCTGTACTAGCCTCCATTAACACTTGTGATGTTGACTGAAAATTAAATGTTGGAGCAGCTTCTGTTTCTACAGAACTTACTTGTTTTTGCAAATCATATACATAACTTACAGCGAAAATATTATTAAAAAGAAAAGTAAAACACATAAAAGATAAAATCAATTTAATATAAATATTTGTATTTTTCATTTACTTCACCATATCCTTAAACTAATATAATTATATTAATTTAATTACAAAATATGATAAAAAGCGACTTTATTATATTAGTAGTAATTTATTAATTATGTGTTAAATCATCAATTTTATTTTTAACATCTTTATATATTATCTCTACTTCATCATTTTCTCCATCAATTCCAACTACAAACATTTTATCTGGAGAAGTATATGAATCTAGTTCAAATTTCACATTATTTTTCTTATATACAGTTCTACTCCTATTCAATGTTTTATATTTTTTATATCCTAAAATTTCTAAAATTGATTTTACAGATTCTATATTATATTCTTTAACAATTAGTGGTATACTTTCATTTGATACTTTTAAAACATCTTCTAAATCCTTATCATCTTTAAAATCTAAACTAATATTTTTTATTTCATTTTCTATATCAATAGTTATTCTAGCCATAATATTACTTTTATTTTTATATAGCTCTCTTATTTGTAAATTCTTGGATACAAAAATATATTCGTTATTTTTTAAATAATTTATATATGGATTTAAATCTTTTACTTTAAAACTATATTCATATTCTTTCATTGTTAAATCTCCTTAAATAAACTAATTTAAATTTATAATTATTTATATTTTATATAAAGAGTAAACTAATGCTAATTTAACAATAATTTACTCTTTAAATTTACTATTTATTACTTTTATTCTTATTTACATTTTTCTCTAACATATTAGCACAATCTGGACATAAATATCTATATTTTAAATTAATTCCAATTTCAGTAGATAGATTTTGACATCTAGAACATGGAATACCAGGTGCTTTTTCTACAGTAATACTTTCTTTATCAGCTTTTTTTAATTCCAAAACAGATATATTTAAAGTTCTTTTTAAATCCTCTTTAAACATATTTAATATTTCATACTTTTTATCTTCAATTTCAATAATCATTTTTGCTTCCAATGATTTTTTTATTAATTTATCATTTTGAGCTTTATGTATATATTTAGAAAGTTTTTGTTTTAAATTAAATATAAAATTCCACTTTTTAACTTCATTTTCGAAAGAATTATCAACAGTTTCAACATTTAATCTTGTAAGTAAAAGATTTCCTTCTTCTTCTGTACTTCTATGCCAAATAAAAGGCCACATTTCTTCTGAAGTAAATGGAAGTATTGGTTCAACAATATTCACTAAAATCATAAATATGTCAAAAATACTCGATTGTGCACTTCTTCTTTCCAAATCATCTTTATTATACATATATAATCTATACTTTAAAGCGTCAAAATATTTTGAACATAATTCAACTGAACAAAACCTTGATATATTATTAAATAATTTAGTAAATTCAAGATTATCATAATTACTTCTTGCTTTATTTAAAAAATCCATCATTTTTATATACATATATTTATCTAAATCAGTTCGATTTTCTACTTTTATATTATTTCTTAATGGATTAAAATCATAAAGATTTCCAAGTATAAATTTAAAAGTTTTTCTAATTTTCTTATACTTTTTATTTATGTCCTCAATATATTTATCATTTATTTTAATAATATTCTCATTTGCTTTTGACACAGTCCAAAGCCTTAAAACATCAGTACCATATTTTTTTACAACATCTCTTATACCTATTTCTGTCTTTATTAAATCTTCATTACCTTCAAAATCATTATCCTCTAAAAATAAAGGTTTAGCCATAGTTTTAGTTTCTTCATATACATCAGAATGTGCCATAACTTTACTTACTTTATTTATTTCATCTAAAAATTTCCCATCAAAAGATAAAGCTAATAACTTTTGTATAAACATTTCTTTATTTTCAACAACAAAATTTTTCTCGTATTTTTCATCATATAATGGTATAGACATTACTTTAAAAAATTCATTTAATTTTGTTTCATCTTTAAATAAAAATTCACAGTCACATTTTGGACAAACACATTTTTCTTTTAAAATATCTTCTGGTAGTAACTTATCCCAATTTGCAATACCAACTTCTCTAAAAGCATTTTTTACATATTCATTTGTTTCATTACTACATATTATATTATTACAATTAGCACAAATGAATGCTGGAGTTGGTGTACCAGTTATTTTATTATCTGATATTATTATTTCTTTTATATTATTTATTTTATTAACAATACTTTTTAATTCTTCATCTTCAAATTTTGCATCACTAGTAAGTTTATCATTTAATATTTTAACTTTATCTTCATCTAAAAAGTCTTCATCCTTTTTTATAACATACCATTGTGACAATGGCCTATATATAAGTGTTTCATTACACATTTTACAATCTGGCATTGACACAATACAAGGCTTTGTTAAAAATAAATTTTCTGACTTCATAAGTACTTTTACTATTGATTTATTAACATCGCTATAATGCATACTAGGAAACATATATGTTGTATTATATGTATCACCATTTTCATCTAAACTACTTCTCATATTATTTAATATATCATTTTCTTTTAATATAAGATAATCTAAATATGTTTCACCGTTTGATACAATTCTAATACCACTTGTATTTTCTGTATCTACAAGTATATTTTCTTTTGAAGATTCAATAAACTCTAGATTTTTAGTATAATCAAGTGGGTTTGAAACAACAAATTTTTTCAACACATCTGATGGTATTTTTTCTAAAACTTTATATTCAAAATAAAAAGCAGAATTCATAACTTCTTTTGTACAACTACTTTCTATTATATAATGCATTGTTTGATGATTAGTATATATCTCAACTAAATCATATGTAGAATCTTTAACTATTGCCATATACTCATTTGTTAGCATAACATAAGGATTTATAGTTGTAGAAATTACATATGTATTATTTAGATTACTATATTTTGCAAGATATGAACAATCATCTTTTACTTTATATAATACATATACAGAATCAACTCTATGCTTTCTATACATTAAAGAATGTTTATCAACTTGTGATTTACAATTAGGACACCAATGAATAGGTCTTATTTGTTTCTTTAATCTATCATCTTTTAAAAGTTCAACAAATTTACTAAACATAACATCTCTAAAATCCATACTATTTGTAGACAAATTATATCTATTATAATCTTTGATAGTACCAATATTATTGATTTCATAAATTTGTTTTCTTACAATATCAGCAAATCTTTTATTACTATTTTTAAAAAACTCTTCTAAATTTTCTTTATTAACACCATTTGTACGAACAAGATCTGCATGATTAGAAAAAAGCATTTTATGCTCTACTATATTCCCGCTCATTACCTGATATCTATCTAAAATATCTTTTAATATTTTATTCATTATAGCAGTAGCATCCATACGCTTTTCAATATATGTAGGAAATTCTTGAATTTTATAACTTTTTCCTTTTTGAGTTTTATTTCTATTTATAACAAATTGATATCTTGTTTCATTTTGAATTCTCTCTAAAAAATAACCTTCTCTTTTAGTTAAATCACCATCAGTCGGTATAGTTTTTCTAGGTAAATTACTTTCTTTTGAAAAATCATCTTTACTTACAATTTCCATATTATCCCTCTTTATCAAAAATTATATCAAAAATATATTTTTTATTCAATACATTAAAAACTAAATTTTATTTTAACTTTATAAAACTTTAATCTTATAAAAAACATTATATTATAACATACTAAGTATCTCTAATATAATTATGCTCTTTTTATTTTAATTCACTCCCCTATTTGATATATCAACATAAATTATTTTAAAATAAAAAAAAGAGAAAGTTAACATTATAAAAAATATTAACATATCTCTTAAAATTAATATTTGTACAAAAATACACAATACTAAAAATAACTAAAAATTTAAATTTAATTTTTCATACGGGATAATCAAAGAAAAATCACCAGCCGAATATGGTGCAATCTGATAATTTTCAAAAAATATTTTTAAACCAATTTTATCAAAAGCAAAATTTTTAAAGTTATTTTTATCCATTCCTGTTCCATCTTTTAATCTTTTATCCATATTTTCATTTTGAAAAATTTCATTTACCTTTAACATATTATATGAAATCTCAGATAAATTATTTAACATATCATCATTTAATAATATTAAATCATCTATTGTAAATATTTTATTTTGTGATGTGTCATATGTTATACTATCTATATATACATTTGGATGTGCTCCACAAAGATTTTCTAAAGTATAAAATACATATGTAATATACTTATCATACTCATATTCATCAAATGTTATTTCAAGTAAATATTTACATCCACTATCCATAGGGATTTTTTCCATAGACTTAAATTCTTGTATAGATGAATTTATAAATTGATAAATATAATCATTAAAAACTTCATATTTTGTTTCAGGAAAATATGTTAAAATATCATACAAATCTCCCTTTTCTTTAATATTTTTTACAGAAACGTTACTAGAGTTTTCAGAAATTACTGATTTTACTTCTACAACTGCATTATTTTTCAAAAAATATACTGCTAAAAAAATAAAAAAAAGAACACATAAAAATATAGCAACTTTTTTCATATAATCACCATATTATAATATATGTTCTTCATTTTTATTTATTAATCTAATTTAAATGGTTGAACAAAAAAATCTTTTACTTTTTTTACACAAACTTCTCCATCATTAAAAAATATTACTTCTATATTTTCATCTAAGTTTAACATATACTGTAAACATACACCGCAAGGGACAGTATTATCTAAATAATTCGATTCTTTTTTTCCACCTACAACTGCTATTTTTAAAATTTCTCTATCTCCATGAGTTATAGCATTTTGTATAGCAACTCTTTCAGCACAATTAGATAAAGACATTATCACTTTATCCTCTATATTTGTACCAATATATACAGTTCCTGATTTAGCAAGTAGGGCTGCTCCAACTGCATATGAAGATAAAGGACATACTGAACGAATTCTTGCATTTTTTGCTATTTTTAATAAATCTTCATTTCCCATATTATTTTCCTCCTATAATATTATTTAAAAAAGTTGATATTTCTGGTTTCATTAGTACAATTTGGTATATTATTAAAACTACTAATACTCCAAGAACAGCACTAAATATCATATAAATTGGTTTTACTTTTGTATTTTCAACTCTGATTTGAGCAATTATCATACTAAGTAAAAATGTAATTGCTACAACAAATATTTCTCTTGTTATAATATATGAATATGTTGTAAGAGCAAAAGCTAGTGCAACTCTTGCACTTGGATATGCTTCTGAGAATTTATCTGATTTTCCAAATATACCTTTTAATATTACAGCAAGTAATATTATAGCAAATATTATAGTTGCTAAGATATGTAATTTAGATGAAAGTATTGATTCTAAAATATGTGTAGTAGCATAATGTATTTTATCAACAAACAAGAAATATGCCACTATTACAGCTACACCGCTTGCTATAAGTACACCACCTGCTGCTATATCTTTTGCAGCTTTCGCTCTATCATCATATTTATCTGTTACTAAATCAACAATATATTCTACTGCAGAATTTATCATTTCTGCAAAAATAACAAAGCCAACTGTTAAACAAATACAAGCAAACTCTGTTTTGGTAAAATCAAAAAATAGACTACATAAAAAAACAGCAAGACCAATTACATAATCTATTCTTAAATTTCTTTCTGTTTTAAAAGCACGAATTACACCATCAATAGCATGTCCTAAAGCAGTAAAAAATGTCTTATTTTTAGAATGTTTCAGCTTCTCTAAATTTTCATCTTTTTGAATTTCTTTTTTAGTTTTCCCCATATTATCTACTCACTCCTATAATAGATAGTACCTTTTCTTCCATAGCTCTCATTTTAATTTTATCATCTTCATTAATATGATCATATCCAAGCAAATGACACATACCATGAGTTATCATATATAGTACTTCTCTTATAATTCCTGTTTCATACTTTTCTGATTGTTCATAAACTATATCTAAACATAAAACTATATCTCCAAGTTCAAATTCAGGGAATGCTTTACTTTTCTTTTCTATTATATTTTTTATCTCATCTCTTGAATAAATAGGGAAAGATAGTACATCAGTTGATTTATCTATATTTCTATACTCTTTATTTATTTTTTTTATATCCTCTTTTGATGCACTATCTATAGTAACAAATACATCTTGTAAATCCATATCATGTAAATTTAATATTGTATATACAATATCATAAATTTTACTTTTAATATCAACATCTTTATTTTCTTTTTCGTTTACAAATTCTATTATATTTTCATCTAAATCTATATGTATATTTTCTTTTTTCATATTTTACCTTTCTCTAAAAATACCTATTTCTTCATTTATAACATATTTATTAGTAAAAGAAATACCATCTTGTATATCTTCTACTATATAATCTTCACTAACTAACTTTGCATTTTTAAGATTTGGTATAACTTGTGTATTAATATACTCTTTACTTTCTTTTGTTGCAATATCCACAAGTTCTTCTTTAGTTCTTGTAACTATAGTCTCAGTATACTCATTACATTCATAAAAATCTAAAGATATAACATTACCAAACAAATTAAACGTTTTACTATTTTTAGTTATATCATACTTTTTATCTTTATTCAAATAATTTAACATATTTTCTTTTGAATTTATTGTTATTCCAATAGTATATCTTTTTTTACCAGTATAATTTTTAACTATTTCTTCATACTTATATTCTTTCTTAAATTCATTATTAGAATTAATTAAAACTACACCCTTAGCAGGTACTAAAGTTGGCTCTAATATTTTACTGTACATAACTCCTTCTATTACTATATTTCCATTTTCTACATAACTTCCTTCTTTAAGTAAAGCTGTCCCGTTTTCAACAACTATTTTTGTAATAATTCCATTTTTATTTGCTACTATATCACCAGGTACTGTATTTTGAACATATTTATCATCTAAATTTACTTTTTCAACAATTTTTACTGTAGCAGTAGTCCCATCAATTTCTAATCCAACCCATGCGGCATCTGGTAATAACACCCTTAAAGAATTAACAATTTCTTTTTTGTCTAATCCAATTTTATTTTTGCCTTTATATAACCCACTCTCTTTTAATTTTGAAATAATTAAATCTTCATCTATAGTATTATTTCCCTCAATATTTATATTCCAAATATATGTAGAAAAGGCAATCGCAAAAACAAATAATAAAGTTATTAAAATTAAAAATGTTTTTCTTTTTCTATACTTAAAAAGTTTAAAATATAACCGTCTTTTCTCTTTAATTTTAACTTTACATTTTGTTTTTCTTGCAATTTTTCTTAACTTTTTAAAATCCCGTATTCTTATTTTAAATCTAACTACTCCTTTTACTATATTTCTTACATCCCAAATATTTATATTATTAATCTTACATAAATTTATAAATCTCTCTGTAAAAAAGCCTTCAATTTGAACAGTTACAATACCAGATAAATTTTTAATATTTTCCGTTATCCCCATATTATATTATAACAAATAATTGTTATTTCTCCTTTCCTATTTTTTATAATTTATACTATAAATCTTACCTTCAATTACAAGTTCATAATCATTTATCTCCTTTATATCAAGTCCTACACCATCAATTACAATATCCATATTATTAGCTTTAATTTTTATATAATTATCATAATAATCTTCTATTTTTTTATATCCTTCTATCAATATATTATTATCATCAATTGCTGTTATTTTTGTTGATTTATCTACTATTTCTTGTGGCAATTCCAAAAATTCAGAAAACTTATCTTTTGCATTAGAGATTTTTTCTCTTACTTTTAAACTCTTTAATACTTCTTTTCCCCATTTCTTTTTTTCTCTTTTTTTTAATGCCATAATATTACCTCTTTCTATATAAAATATATTTATATATCTTTTAAAATATGATTAAAAAAATTATATATAAATGCATAAAATATCGAATTTTGTCGATGAAATGTTTAAAAAATATGTCTTAAATTGTTGACTTTTATTTAACGTTATTATATAGTTATATATATGTAAAAAATTGGTTTTAGAGGTAAAATATGATTAGGATCGGAATGTGTGATGATAATTTAACAGTTTTAAACGGGATAGCTAAAATACTAGAATCCGAATTAATTGAACAAGATATTGACGCTGAAATAACAATTATTACAAATGATCAAAATATAATTTATGAACAAATTAAAAATCAAGAGATAGATATATTATTTCTTGACATCGATTTTAAAAACGGAAAAAATGGTGTTGATTTCGCCTTAGAATTAAGAAAATTAAATAAAAACTTTTATTTAATATTTGTAACTGCATTTCAAAGGTATATTCAATTATCCCTTACCACTAAAGTTTTTGATTATCTAATAAAACCCATAAACAGGGAAGTTATTCATGATTTATGTTTAAGATTAAATGAAGAATTTAAAGCAAACACAAATCTTTTTTTGCACATTAATAAATGGATTTCAATTAGAACAAATGATATTTTGTATATTGAAAAGATGAGGAACCAAGCTATAATATATACAGAAAGATTTTCAAGAACTACTTATAAGACGCTAGAACAATTATTAGAAATATTACCTGAAAATTTTGTAAGATGCCATAGATCATTTATCATAAACACAAATAAAATAGTTAGCATTGATAGAAAGTTAAACCTTGCTTATTTTATTAACGAGAGATCATGTCCTATAAATTCCAATTTTATACTAAAATAACTAAAGAAAAGAGGTTTATATATGAAAGTTGTTATCCTGCAGATTATAAGTATTATATTACAAAGCATAACATATACTTATTTATTTGGAAACTTATCAAAGATTATAGGAAAAATTGAAAACATTTCAAAAAAGAAAACATTGATGTTATTTATTATAATGGTTAGTATTATTACTTTCACATTTTTTATTAAAACTTATTTAAATATTCCACTTTTAAATACTATAGTAATTTGTCTTTTATTAATATTAATGGAAACTTTATTTTTTAAAATTAATATATCTAAATCAATGTTTATAACTTTAATATCATTAGTAATATTTACAGTTACAGAATTTATTGCTTTATATTCAGTAATGATAATATTCAATGTAACAAGTGAAGTAATATCTAATGAGATAAATTTAACTTCAACGTTATTATTGTTACAGACTATTTTAGTTTTTATTTTTATACAATCATTTATTAAGATAAAACAAAAAGTAAAATTTAAAGTTTCACTTGTAAATTACTTATCAAAAAAAAATATTTTTGTATTTTCAATATTGATGTTATTATTTATAGCACCTCAAGTAATATTATATACATTTCAGTATAAGACATATCCAGCATATAATATAATTATAAATTCACTTCAAATCATTGTAATCTGTGCAATACTTTTTGTATTTTTTAAACAAAGTGCAGAAATGGAAAAAGCAGAATCTGATTTAAACAATACAAAAATACATAATAGAACAATGATTGGTATGGTTGATGGTGTGCGAACTATAAAGCATGATTATAATAATATAATTCAAGCAATGAATGGATATATAGCAACAAAACAATACGATAAATTACAAAATCATATAAACATGGTCATGGAAGAATGTAATTTAATTAACAATTTATCAACTATAGATCCAAAAATATTTAACGAACCAGCTATATATGGTATTGTAGGTTCAAAATTTTTCCTAGCACAAGAAAAAGATATTCCAATGGAATTAGATGTAACTACAAATATAAAAGATATATCATTTGATATGCCACTATTATCACGAATATTAGGAATATTTCTTGATAATGCAATTGAAGCTACATCAAAAACTGAAAACAGTTTTATAAGATTAGAAATGAGATTTGATAAGAAAAAATGTGCTGATATAATAAGAGTATATAATACTTATGACCAAAAAGTACAGATTAACTTACAAGATATATATGAAAAAGGATTTTCAACAAAAAAAGTTAAATCTGGTATTGGTCTTTGGGAAGTTAAGAAAATTGTAACAAAAAACAAGCATTCCCAAGTATTTGCAACAATAGAACACGGGAAATTCGTTCAAAATTTAATTATTGAAAGAATTTAATTTTTAAAGTAAAATAGTCAAAAAGATCTTGGCTATTTTTTACTGTGAGAAAAAAATAACGCGTGCTGCCACACGCGATTAAATTAAGTTTTTATATTATTATTTATTTTTCTATAAGACATCTAGGTGCTTTTGGTTGATGAAAAACAAGCATTATACAACTATTTGTTGAATTTTTTGCATATAATTCTACAACTTTTCTTAGTAATTTTTTCACTTTAATCCCCCCTATTCTAAAAAAAATAATAAATCATATTAGGATACCTACGCTACTAGGTAAGGAAAATATACACTAAATTTTTTTAATTAATATTTTTTCCTAATATAATCTATTATTTAAATTTATATAAAGAATATTTCTATTCCTTATAACTATTGAAATATTGTTTAAACTCTTCACTTTCGTAACTATGCTTACATTTTAATAGTTTATATGCTGTATTTGTTAAAAATAAATTACACTCTATTATAGAAATAAACATTATTTCTGCTATAACTATATTTGGGAAAAATATCATTACAAGTGTTAAAATACTGATACTTGCATATCCGATATATTTTATCATTTTTCTCTTTTTTAGTTTTAATATCGGCACTTCTTCTGTATCACCAGGTGCATATTTATAAATGATAAAGAGTGATAAAACATAATTTATAATAACTAAACTATCAAATAAAGTTTTATCTAAAACAATATAATTTGCAAAAAGAATAGGAAGAAAAAAGTATATATTCGTATATATAAAGCACCGTATATTAGTTCTAGCATGTGCTCCTCCTACAATTGCTTTATAACATATTGAAATAAGTAATACTATCGCGAGTTTATCTAATATACCTAAAAGTAAACCTACTAGAAATATAAATAAATACTTTGGTGTATCTTCTACTATTCTTGTAATACCAAAAAGCTGAATTTCTCTTTCATCACCAGTTATTTCTTCATTTTTATATAATATGTTATCTAAAATATAACAACTTATTTTTTCTACCATTTTACATTTCTCTTTTCTTATTGACATTATATAACTAAATTTTACTCTAAATTTTAAATTATGTTTAAATACAATAAAATAATGTTTAATTTTACAAAATATAAATTAAACATATAAATTTGAATTTTAAGCATATAATTATTTAACAATTCTAATAAAGTTTGCATAGTATATTAATATATAAATACAGGAGGGGATTTTATGAATTGTAATAATGAATTTATAGATAACTGTTGTTGCCAATGTAATGGCATTAACAATACTCGTTCATCATGTGGTGGATGTGGAACAATCTTAATAATTGCTTTAGCTTGTATACTTTTAAGTTGTTTTTGTTGTAATTAAAAAATTATAAATGAAAAAATCATTGAATTTACAAACGTATTTTCAATGATTTTATTTATTATATATTATCTAAATTAAATTCTGGGACATATTCTTCCTCATGTTCACCAAGTTCTTGTATATAACCATTTTCAAATCCCAAATCATACATTTTATTTTCAACTACTTCAAGTTCTTCTTTGGTAATCTTCCTATTTATTGTTTCATCTAATTTTGCTTTATACGTAGGAAAATATTGTGCCATTATACTTATATATACATCTTTTGGTAAATTTTCATTTATAAACTCTAATACTTTTATTGAATTTTCTACATTATTTGGAAGTATTAAATGTCGTATAATTAGTCCTTTTTGAATAATCCCGTTATTATCTAATATTGGACTTCCAACCTGCCTATACATTTCTAAAATTGATTCTTTAGCAAAGTCAAAATAGTTATTAATTAATGAGTATTTTTTTGCTGTTTCGTTATCTCCATATTTAAAATCTGGTAAATATATATCAATATATCCATTTAATAATTTTAATGTTTCAACATTTTCATAACCACTTGAATTATATATAATTGGAATCTTTAATCCGTTATCTTTTGCAATTTTTATACTTTCTATGATTAATGGTACATAAATTGTTGGAGTTACTAAATTTATATTATTTGCTTTTTTTTCTTGTAAATTAATCATTATTTCAGCAAGTCTTTTAGTCGTTATTTCTTTTCCAAATCCATCTTGACTTATTTTATAGTTTTGACAATATTTGCATGATAAATTGCAATTAGAAAAAAATATAGTACCAGAACCATTTTTACCACTTATACATGGTTCTTCATAATAATGTAGTGATGCAAGTGCAACTTTTATATTCCCACTTGCTCTACATCTTCCTTTTTCATTTTCTATTCTATTTATACCACATTTATGTGGACAAATCTTACATTTTTCTAATAAATATTTCATTTTTAACACCGTTGTTTATTATATCACAAAACAAGAAAAAAACAAGGATTGCAATATGCAACCCTTGTTTAAAATCCACATGTGGTTTTGAGACTATTTCAAGCCTCTACTCATTGTATTCTTTTTGATAAATGCCTTTTAATACATACAAAGATTTTAACATTAGAAATGAGTTTTAACAGAAAATATTCAATTGTAAATAATTATATGATAAATATTAAATATTATGCATCAAAAATCACGTCATCTTCAGAAGCACCAGGATAATCCTCTGTTGGATCTTGAACTGGTGGTTCCTCTGGCTGAGTTGGATCTTGAACTGGTGGTTCCTCTGGCTGAGTTGGTTCTTGAACCGGTGGTTCCTCTGGCTGAGTTGGTTCTTGAACTGGTGGTTTCTCTGGCTGAGTTGGTTCTTGAACTGGTGGTTTCTCTGGCTGAGTTGGTTCTTGAACTGGTGGTTCCTCTGGCTGAGTTGGTTCTTGAACTGGTGGTTCCTCTGGCTGAGTTGGTTCTTGAACTGGTGGTTTCTCTGGCTGAGTTGGTTCTTGAACTGGTGGTTCCTCTGGCTGAG
>CALWOE010000025.1 GCA_944383035.1 uncultured Clostridia bacterium | reverse complement strand
TGATAAAAATCATCTCAATTTTTGCTCTTTTCAATTATTTTTTTAATTTTTTTACCCCAACTATTGACAAAGAGCCGGATTTTATCCATTACCTTTATTGTTGAATATTTTCATCAGATTCTAATGTAACTTTTACATCAATATTTTGATTATTTCTAAAGATTTTAAGTGTTATTTCATCTCCAACTTTCTTAGAATTTTTAACTTCATTTAATTCTTCAGTTGTTTTTATATCTTTACCTTCTATACCAACAATTATATCACCTTTTTGAATATTTGCTTTAGCTGCTGGAGAATTTGTAACCACACTATATACATATATACCTTCAGGTATATTATTTAATTTTGCTGTAATTGAATCGATATCTATACTGTTAATTCCTATATATGGTCTTACTATCTTCTTGTTTTGAATTAATTCATCAATAACTTCAATTGCATCATCTATTGGTATAGCAAATCCTAATCCTTCAACAGATGTATTTGATGAGCTGTTTGATATTTTAACAGTATTTATACCAATTACTTGACCTTGAGAATTTACTAAAGCACCACCACTATTACCTGGATTTATCGCTGCATCTGTTTGTATTAATTTATATGTTCTTCCATCTGTTGAAATTGTTCTATTTAATGCTGATATATATCCAACTGTAACACTTCCTGCAAATTCTTGACCTAATGGATTACCAATTGCCACAGCCAAATCACCAACTTCTAATTCAGATGATTTTCCGATTTCTGCTTTTGTTAAACCAGTTTTATCTATTTTTATTACTGCTAAATCTGTAGTTGAATCTCCCCCAACAATTGTAGCAGGTATTTCTTCATCTGTATTTGGTAATGTAACATATACTTTGGCTGTAGAATTATTCATAGCTTCTGATATAACATGATAATTAGTTATAATATAACCATCTTCTGTATATATTATTCCAGATCCTTCTGATGCTGATTCAGAAAGTGAACCAAAAATTTTTTGTGATATTGCTTGTACTTTAACTCCAACTATTGATGGTCCAGCTTTTTTTGCTATTGCTACCACTGGACTATCAGTTTGTTCTATTTGATATGTTGTAACATTATTTGTAGTACCATTGTTATTTGCAACATTAATTTTATTTACAAGTAAAAAATATGTAACTAAACTTCCCAAAATACTACATACAACTGCTACTATAATAACCATTACTATATTGGGTATTTTTTTCTTTTCTTTTATAAATAAAGTTTCTGCCATTTTATCTTCCTCCTTTTAATTTTGACCTGCAGCATAAGCTGTAGAAAAAGCTATTTGTAGGTTATATCCACCAGTATATCCATCTATATCTAAGACTTCACCTGCAAAATATAATCCTTTAACCAACTTTGATTCCATAGTCTTAGGATTTATCTGTTTTACACTTACACCACCACATGTTATTATTGCAATATCCATTGGCATAAATCCAGTTATATTTATTTTTAAGTTTTTTATAAGATTACACAAATCATGTCTTTCTTCTTTTGTAATTTGATGTACCTTTTTTGTTTCTTTAATATTTGAAAGCTTTATAATTACAGGTATTAATTTTTGCGGTAATAAATCATTTAAACTATTTTTAAATTCTTTATTACTATATTTATCAAAATCTCTACATATTCTTTTATATAAAGTATCAAAATCAAGAGCTGGTTTTAAATCTATAACCGCATTTATCTTTTTATTTTTAAAATTTTCCTCTAAATTATTTAATCTATTTATCTTACTACTTGAGCTTAACACAACTGGCCGTGTAAGTCCAAAATGAGCAAACATCAATTCACCAAATTCTTCAAATATTATTTTATTATCTAAATAAACTTTATAAAATATATTTTTTAGAGAAAGTCCTTGTGCCATCTTACAAATGATATCATCAGATTTTAATGGTACAAGTCCAGGTTTTATATCAACAATTTCATGTCCTAATTCTTTTGCAATTTTATATCCATCACCTGAACTACCTGTTTTTTTATACGAATTTCCTCCAGTTGTTAATATACATTTATCACAATTTATAACAGTTCCATCTTCTAACCTAACACCTTGTACTATATTATCTTTAGTGATAATATGCTCTACTTTTGAATTATAGCGTATATTTACTTTTAATCTGTTAAGTTCTTTTTTTAATGCATTTACTACATCATTTGCATTATCTGATACAGGGAATATTCTAGCTCCTCTTTCTACTTTAGTTTCTACTCCTAAGGAATTGAAAAAGTTTATAACATCTGTATTTGAAAAGTTTGAAAAACTACTGTACATAAATTTATTATTTTTTACAACATTTTTCTTAAAATCTTCTATATCTCCAGAAAATGTTATATTACATCTTCCTTTACCAGTAATCTTCAACTTATTCCCTAAATTATCTGTTTTTTCTAAAATAACAACATCATTATTATTTCTCGCCGAGGTTATAGCAGCCACCATTCCGGCTGCCCCACCTCCTATTACAACTACTTTCATACTAATTCTCCATCATTTTTTGAATAGCAAAACAAATTGAAAGTTTAGTAGCCTCATAAGTAAGTCCACCTTGCATATATGCTACATATGGTGGTCTCATTGGGCCATCTGCACCAAATTCAATTGTTGCTCCTTCAACAAACGAACCAGCTGCCATTATTATTTTATCCTCATATCCAGCCATTTCTGAAGCTACTGGAACTACATGACTATCTACTGGACTTGAAGCTTGAACACCTTGCATAAATTTTTCTAATTTCTCAGGACTTTCTAATTTTATTACTTGAACAATATCACTTCTTTTCTCAAAAGCATTTGGAAATGTTTCAAAACCTAATTCTTCCATCATTGATGCTGCAAGTATTGCACTCTTTATTGCATTTTTTACAGTTGATGGAGCCATAAACAATCCTTGTAAAATATTTTTATTTTGACCAAGAGTTGCTCCTTCTTCAGCATTTATACCAGGACAAGTAAGTCTAATTGCACAAAGATTTATTAAATCTTCTCTACCACATATATATCCTCCTGTTTCGCATAAACCACCGCCAGGATTTTTAATTAAACTTCCACACAAAATATCTGCTCCAACATCAGTTGGCTCTCTTTTTTCTACAAACTCACCATAACAGTTATCAACCATTACTATTACATCTTTATCTACAGCTTTAATTTCTTTTATAACTTTTTCTATTTTATCAATAGTTAAAGCATTTCTTAAACTATATCCTCTAGAACGTTGTATATGTACAACTTTTACTTTATTATTTTTTAAATAATCTACAATTTTTGGTATATCAAAATCATTATCTTCAGTAAGATCTATTTCATCATATTTGACTCCATAATTTTTCAAAGATAATGGATTATCAACAATACCAATTGTTTCTAGTATAGTATCATATGGTCTTCCTGTTATTGTAAGCAATGTGTCATTTGGCATTAGTAAAGCTTGTAATACTGTAGCAATTGTATGAGTTCCACAAACAAATTGAATTCTTACCAATGCTTTTTGTGTATTAAAAATCTCTGCATAAGTATCATCTATCTTTTCTCTTCCATAATCTGTTATACCATAACCAGTTGTTTTTTTAAAGTGAACTTCAGATATTCTATTATTTTGAAAAGCTTTTAAAACTTTTGCTTGATTGTATAAAGCGATATCATCAATTTCATCAAAAACTAGCTTTAATTTTTCTTCTGAATCTTTTGCAAGTTTTGCATATTTTTCTTTAATTCCATACATGGTATATCCATCTAAATTTTCAAATTCCATTCCTATCACCGGTTTTTATTATACCACACAAATTTTTAAAAGTGAACATAAAAGCTGGTATTTCACTAAAATTTCACTTCTATTACAAAATTTTCAAAAAAAAATCTTTATAATTAATATTTAATTAACTATAAAGATTTATGGGTTTTAAGAAATAATTTTTAAAAAATATTTTTCAGTACCTTTACTTACTAAAAATAATGTATTTTCATTTAAATATCTAATATATTTAATACTTTTAATTACACTTAAATCTAAATTAATAATATTATTAGATATATTTATTTTTTGAAATGGAATATCTTTTTTGGAATTAATAAAAATTAAATTTTTACAATATCCTATTGAATAATCATCTAATTCTGTTTTTTCATAATTTTCATTTATTCCAATATACAAAGAATTTATATAATTATCCATTTCAAATAAATCATTAATTTTTTTTGAATTTTTTATTAATAAATCTCTTTTTTTTATTAAAAAATCTTTAAATCTATAAAAAAATTTTTTTTCATAAATTAAAGGTTCCTGTTCATATTTTTTAATATAATATATTCCTATATTACATTTATCAATATCTAAAACATTTCTCTTTGTATATAATATATATAACTCTCGTAAATATTTATAGCATGAATATTGACAAATATAATAAAACTCCTTTTCTTCATTCTTTGAAAATAATTCCCATTTTACATATAAGTTATAATTATCACTTATTGTAAATTTATCAAAGTTATCAAGTAAGTTATCATTTTTCATATATACTGTGTTATAGAAAAAATCTAAAATACTTACACTTGGTAAATTTTCTTGAAAAGAGCAAAACTGTATATTTTTCATAAAGATCCTCCATATATTTATAATCTGGCACTAATTTAGTTGCAAATGATATTTTACCATTTATTAAAATCAAAGTCAAGAAAAAAAGAATAGCTTTTTGCTATTCTTCATCTTCATTTCTTGCCTTAAATTCATTAAATACTTTTTCTGCTAATTTTTCATCAGTAACTGTATCTAAAACCATTTCACCATTTTCATCTTGTTTTAATTCAAGTATTACTACTTCAAAATCTTCATCTTCGTTTTCTTCTTCTTCAATTTTTGCCATAATGAAATATTCTTTATCATCTAAAACAATAACATCTAATCTTTCAAATTTTACATCGTTACCATCTTCATCTGTAAGAATCATTATTCTATCGTCTTCATGATCAAGATATTCATCATCATGATGATGTCCACATCCTGGGCATGTTTCACAAGATGTACCACATGATAAAAATTCTTCATTTTCGTTATTTTCCATTTTTATCCTCCTTTATTTCTTATACTATTTAAATATCCCTCTAAAATATATATAGCAGCAAATTTATCTGCATACTTATTTTTACTTTTTTGGGAAATATTTAAATCTCTCATTGTTTTATATGCACTAACTGTTGTTAAACGCTCATCCCATTTTATAACTTGTACATTCATTTTTTCAATTTCAGGTATAAGCATATCTATTTTTTCAGTTTTTTTAGATGGTGTACCATCCATATTTTTTGGATAACCAATAACAACTTTTTCAATATCATATTCATTAATAATTTTTCGTATATTTTTCAAAAAGTTTTTGTCACTATTATTGATAACTAAAGTATCTAGTCCTTGAGCAGTAATTAAAAGTGGATCTGATATTGCTAGGCCCACTCTTACATCACCATAATCTATACCAAGAATTCTTTTCATATTATTATAAATCCAAATATTTTTTAATCATTTCTTGTAATAAATCATCTCTTTCTATTTTGCAAATTAAAGCTCTTGCATTCTGATGAGATGTTATATATGTTGGGTCACCAGATAATATATATCCAATAATTTGACTAATTGGTTCATAACCTTTATCTTTTAATGCACTAACTACTTGTTCCATTATTTCTTTTACTCTTTTTGATTCATCTTTTTGTGGAGTAAAAACAGTTGTGTTTTGATCCATAAAATCACTCCTTTTCTTACATTATATTACTAATATTTAATATTAGTACTTTATATAATTTGTATTATATTTGTTTGTTTCATATTATCTATATGTTTTACCATTTTTCTTATTTCTACTTCAATATTATTCTGCTTTCTAAAAGTATGTATAACAACTTGTGCATTTAAATTAACTGGTTCATCACTTACATACTCTACTTCGTTTTTTAATTTTGTTAAATATCTATCCATCATAGGTTGAACAACACCTGCATTACAATCAGGAGTAACAACCAAAAATCTAAGTCCACTATATCTTACTAAAAACGAATCATTACCTACAATTTCTTTAAGTGCATTTGCAGCTTTTATTAAAAGTGCATTTCCTAAATTTCTATTGTACTTTTCATTTATTTCAGGTAAGTTATCTAAACAAATTAATGTTAAAGCACTTGTATCTTTATCAATAAGTTTTTGTCTTATATTTGAATATAAATACATATTATTATAGAAAGTTGTTTGTTTATCTGTATTTTCAGCAATTTCTATAGTATTTTGGAAAGCTATATTTTCTAAGAATATTCCAAGATTATTTTTTAGCTTTTGAATTTCTTCTTTTGGGATATTATCAAAAGCTCCTTCTCTTGTATCTTCTAATAACCAAAATCCAAGATATGTATTGTTATAATATATTGGTGAAAACATTGCTGATTTTATTTTTCTTTCCATTGCACTTTTATATGTAAGTGTCTTATTTGCTGTTGTTGTCAAATACTTAGAAACATTTTTACTAGCATTAGCTTTAAAGTCAACTTCTTCTGCAACATTAGCTACACTTTCAATATATGTCTTTTCAACATTTGTTGCTTTTGCAGTATATGTATTTCCATCATATATTGATAAAGTAGAATATTTAGGAGAATATAACTCTAACATTACTTTATTTGCAAGTACTATTTTTTCTTCTGCACTTGTATTTTTCCCCATTATAGCAAACATTTTTTCAACAGCACTCATTGAAGATACATTTTTTGATAAAAGCATATAATAATTTAAGTTTTTATTATACGAGTTTGCCATCATTACAATAAATACTATTGCCGCTAACAATGCTAAAGCTAACAATATTGTAAGTATCCACATAAATTTCTTCCTTTCTTATCTTTTGTTATTTTACTTCTTTTTCAAATCCTGATGTTGTGGTAGTATTAGAATATCTTGGGGTTTTCTTAAATATACCAGACATTCTACTTTTTCTTTGAGTAGGTGCTGAGTAAGAAGAAGAACTTCCCTTCATAGTACCAGCAACAGGATATATTGAATTTATAACTTTAAAAATGTTTTCTTTAAAGAAATCTGTAAATGTAGCAAATTTATTAGAATACTTATACACCATTTCAACATATTTTGTATAATTTTCTACATCAAATGGTAGTATAAAATATGGAATCTGATTTACATTTAAAAGTTCATCATACATTTTTAAGTCATAACTTGTATATGTAGCAATACCATCTAATATATCTCTAGATGTTAATGCACATTTGACATGTTTATTAATTATTACTCTTAATTTGCTAAGTGGTATACCTCTAGATTTTAATTCTCTTAAAAACATAGTTACTTGATTTATATTTAAAATATCCATGTCTTGTACCAAATAAATTTCTTGACATAATCTAAAGAAATCTGTTGGTGTAGTAAAATCAGAATCTATTAGTATAACATTATTATTTGCCATTATTGTTTCTATTGCAACATTTGCATTATATGTTTTTCTATCTTCACCTGGCATTCCTGTATAAATACTTAATTTATCATATATTAATGGTTCATTCATACCACTTGAAGCATATTTCATACTTTGTGCTGCAATATTTCTTTTTCCTTCATTATCATATGTATATATTGTATATGTATCTCTTTTTCTTGTTACATCCACAATTGCAGTTTTTACTTTATTTCTAGCTAAAAATGTAGCAACTGCATTTATACAAAACGTTGTTCCAACTTTTGGAGCTCCAACAAAACATACAACTTTTTTATAATCTTTTGGTACTTCATAAACAGATCTTACAACTTCTTTTTCAACTACTTGTGTTACAACAGATGCTGGTTTTTCAACCTGTTGAACTACAATTTTCTCAACTATTTGAGGTTCTTTTTTTACTTCAACACGATTGCTAACATCTTTGTTATTATCAATTATATGCTGTGTTTTTTGAACTTGTTGTGATTGTTGAGGTTGCGGTTGAGATTGCTTTTCATTTCCTGTTTGTTGTGCCACATTATTTACACCTGGTGTAGGTTGTACTGTTGGATTTACTGTATTCATTAATGCTTTATATTTTTCATTATTAAAAGCCAAATGTTGTTTTACATCTGCAGGTAAAAAATTAATAATTACTTTTAATTGCTCGTTTGTATATTGAGTAGCAATTCTATCAAATATTTCATTATATTTATCTGCAACACCATTTTGATTTTTATAATATGATATAATTCTTTGAATTTCTATTTCAGAAACCTCTCCTGATTTATATACATTTTCTCCAACAACATTATCATAATATTTTTTTACATCTTTCTTTAGATATGGTGCATGTATTCCTTCGCAAACTTTTCCTTTTGTTCTATTTTGGTCTGTAAGCACTGTATATATACCAAGATTAAATAACTTAGATAAAAATTCATCTCCAAGTTTTCTTCTATCAGATGCTATATATATAATATCTTTTGCATCAAACACATCAGTCATACTATCAATATTTTTAAATAAATAATCATCAATTTGTGCATAATTATTAGTTGGAAACTTTTCAAGTTCTTCTAACATTACTGCCCTATCATATTTATTTGCTGATAACTCTTGAATAAATTGTTTAAAATAATAAACATTTTTATATTCAATTTTTTCTTTATATCTATCTTGATAAAATTCAACTATATCCTTTACTGTATTATCATTATTAATTCCAAAAAGTACCTTCATAATTTAATCTCTCCTATTACTTATCATTTGTTAATTTACTATTAAAAATGCATAAACAAGTGGCATACATTGTAAAATTACCATAAATATTGCTATTCCAACTATCAATCTTTGACCTAAAATCTTTTGCTCTATAACTTCTGAACCAGCAACATAATATTGATACAAAGCATATATAAATACAAAAGTTATTATTGGCCAAGAATATTTTTGAAGTAATATTAATATTTGTAATGTTGAATCAATTATTTTATCGTTTGTTAATGTATCAGTTGCACCAAATGTAAAGCTTGAAACAACAGCTGCAATTATAGCTAACATTATAGCAACTAAAGTTATTTTCTTATAAACCATAACTATTCCCTCACATCTTTTTCATTTTTATATTTAATTCCATAATATAATTTTACTATAAATTAATATAAATATCAAGGAAAATAAAAAAAAAGTTAAGTAAACTTTATTTTGAACTAAATTTATTCATTTTTAACTAATACCAAAAATAGAAAAAGCCATAACTTCAGTTACAGCTTTTTCATCTAAAAAATACATTTTTGTCAAATTAATACCCATATTTTGAGTACTCTCAACAATTTGTCTAAGAATCTTAGGATAATCCATATTAGAAGTAATTTCTAAAACATATGAATTTTCATTTTCCATTTCACCTTCTTCATCTTCATATGATAAAATCTTTACACCATTTATATTTTTCAAAACGTTATAAGCTTTACCAACAAATGAAAAAAAGACATAATCTTTAGACATAAATAATCTCCTCCTATAATTATATTTTGGGATATTCTAAAATAAAATTTTATTTTGAAAAAAAAATATCCTCATACAAAAAGTCTTATACCAAGACTCCTTGTATGAAGATATTCATACTAGTGTACCTAATCATAGGCTGCATAGCTCATTTTTTTAAACTTATATGCACTCTCGATATAGTATATATACCATATTATATGATTTTTGTCAAGTAAATATGATAATTTTTTGTTAATTTTGTAAAATTTGCTATTAATTTCTAAATATTATATAATAAAAATGGTGATTTTATGATAAATCAAATGGCAAAAAAAATAAATGATGCCGGTGGAAGATTATATTTAGTTGGAGGAGCTATACGTGATGAAATCATGAATATTAAATCTGAAGACCTAGATTTTTGCATAACTGGTCTTGATGAAAATGATCTTTACAACTTATTTAAAGATGTAAAAAAAGTAGGTAGTAGCTTTCCTGTATACATTATAAATTCATATGAGTGTGCACTTGCAAGAAAAGAAACAAAAATTAAAACCGGTCATAAAGGTTTTAATTTTGATACTTCAAAAGAAATTACAATATATGACGATTTAAAAAGACGTGATATAACAATAAATGCAATAGCAAAAGATGTAATTACTAATGATATAATTGATCCTTTCAATGGTATAGAAGATATAAAAAATCATATAATAAGGCATATATCTAATAGTTTTTGTGAAGATGGTTTACGTGTTTATAGAGTTGCTAGATTTAGTGCTAAATATAATTTTAAAGTAGATGTTGAAACTATAAAATTAATGAGTAAATTAAAAGATGAAATTAAATATTTAAAAAATGAAAGAATATTTGAAGAATTAAAAAAAGCTTTAAAAACAGATCATCCATCTAATTTTTTTCATTGCTTAATTAACTCAGATATTTTAGATATTCATTTTTTTGAATTAAATTTTTTGTTTAAACAAAATAAAACATTATTTAATAACTTAATGAAATCATTAGATGAAATTGTAAAATATACAAAAGATGACTCAGTTATATTTTCAATACTCTCATTAGGTACTTATCTTTTAAATATAAATGATATTTCTATTATTAATCTTTGCAAAAGGCTTAATTTACCAAAAAAATATATTTTATATAGCCAAGATATATCTAACTATTTAGATAAAGCTATAAATTTTAATAATCTTAGTAATTACGAAAAAATTATTTTATTAAATAAATTAAAAAAATCACATATTGGAATACAAAATTTTGAAATAATTTTAAATATATATTTTAAATTTTTTGAAATTCCAAAATCTTTAAAAAAAAATTTTGAGTTATTAAATTTATCAATAAGTATATTTACTAAAATAAATGGAAAAACTTTAAATGATAACGGGATATATTCAAATAAAATTGGATATAAAAAATTTTTAGATATTCTTTATAAAAAACAAGCTGAATATATTGATTTATTAACAAAAAATAATAAATAGCTTTTACACTATTTATTATTTTGTTCTTCAAAAAATTCTTCAACTTGGTGTACTTGTTCATTTGTTGGGACTTTAACATCCTTTAACTTATACTGCATACCAAGTTTTTCCCATTTATATATACCCATTTCATGATAAGGTAAAATATCCACCTTTTCTACATTTTTTAAAGTTTTTATAAACTTCTTTAAAACATACAACGAATTTTCAACATCTGTAATACCAGGCATATAAACAACTCTTATTCTCATTTTTATATTTAATGTATTTGATATATATTCTGCCATTTTTAATATTTTATCATTTGGAACACCTGTTAACATTTTATGATATTTATTTTTTATTTGTTTAATATCAAAAAGTACTAAATCTACATATTTCAAAAGTTCATTTACATCTTCATTTTCTATATCAAAACATCCTGCTGTATCAAGTGCAATATGAATATTATTTTCTTTTAATTTTTTACAAACAAGAGTTAAAAACTTTGCTTGGAGCATTGGTTCACCACCAGAAAATGTAACCCCCCCATTTCCATTTTTTAAATAATTTTTAACACTTAAAATTCTATTTACTAATTCATCTACTGTAAATTCTTCACCTGCATTTACAGCCCAAGTATCTGGATTATGGCAAAAGCTACATCTTAAATTACATCCTTGCATAAATACAACAAATCTTACACCTGGTCCGTCAACTTTACTAAAACTTTCTATTGAATGTATTCTACCTATCATAAATTCCTCCATTATAACCGTTTTTTATTATACTATATTTTTTACAAATTGAAAATGTTTTATTAATTTTTTTTATAAAATAATAAATTAAAAAAAGAAAATTAGGCTCTATAATAAATGTTGAGGTGTATTTTCACTCCAACATTTATTATAGAGCCATGATTTTATCTTACTTTTAAATTATTATTTTATCTTTTATCATGGAATGTTCTTGCTATAACATCTAATTGATGTTTTCTTGATAATTTTACAAAATTAACAGCATATCCAGATACTCTTATTGTTAGTTGAGGATATTTTTCTGGATGATCCATTGCATCTAATAATACTTCTCTGTCAAATACATTTACATTTAAATGATGTCCACATTGTTCAAAATATGAATCAAGTAATACTTTTAATGTATCTACTTTTTCATCTTTATCTTTTCCAAGAACAGATGGTACAAATGAAAATGTATAAGATATTCCATCTAAACTTTCTTCATAATCAAGTTTTGCTACAGAATTTAAAGCTGCTATTATACCACTTTTTTCTCTATTATACATTGGATTTGCTCCAGGTGCAAAAGGCTCTCCTTTTTGTCTACCATCAGGAGTTGTTCCTGTTTTTTCACCATAAACGACATTTGATGTTATTGTAAGAATTGACATTGTTTGTTCTGAATTTCTATATGTAGGATGTTTTTTCAATTTATCCATAAACATTTTTTGTACTTTTAATGCTATCTCATCAACTCTTTCATCATCATTACCAAAGCATGGATATTCTCCTTCCACTTCAAAATCTACAGCTATTCCTCTTTCATCTCTTATTGGTTTTACTTTTGCATATTTAATTGCACTTAAAGAATCAACTACTACAGATAATCCCGCAATTCCACACGCCATAGTTCTTTTTATATCTAAATCATGAAAAGCCATTTGTAATCTTTCGTAACAATATTTATCATGCATATAATGTATTATATTAAGTGCATTTATATATACTCCTGCCACCCAATCAAATACATTATCAAGTCTTTTCATTACTTCATCATAGTCTAAATATTCACCTGTAAGTTCTGATACTTCTGGTCCTACTTGAACACCAGATATTTCATCTTTTCCAGAATTTATAGCATATAAAAGTGATTTTGCCAAATTACATCTTGCACCAAAAAATTGCATTTGTTTTCCAGTTCTCATTGCAGATACGCAACAAGCTATAGAATAATCATCTCCATAGTATTCTCTCATTAAGTCGTCATTTTCATATTGTATTGCACTAGTATCTATTGAAACCTTTGCACAATATTTTTTAAATCCATCAGGTAATTTATTAGACCACAATACAGTTAAATTTGGTTCGGGTGCAGGTCCCAAATTATATAGAGTTTGAAGCACTCTAAATGAATTTTTTGTAACAAGTGTATTACCATTATTACTCATTCCGCCAATAGATTCTGTTACCCAGTTTGGATCACCAGCAAATAAAGCATTATATGCTTTTGTTCTTAAAAATCTTACCATTCTTAATTTTATAATAAATTGATCCATTAATTCTTGCGCTTGTTCTTCAGTTAATAAACCAGCATCCATGTCTCTTTTAATATATATATCTAAAAATGTTGATACTCTACCTAAACTCATTGCAGCACCATTTTGTTCTTTTATTGCTGCAAGATAAGCAAAATATGTAAATTGAACAGCTTCTTTTGCATTTATAGCAGGATATGAAACATCAATACCATATTTTTTAGTCATTTCTCCCAATTCTTTTAATGCATTTATTTGTTCTGTAACTTCTTCACGTCTTCTTATAACCTCTTCTGTCATAGTATCTACTTCAAGTCTTTTTTTATCTAATTCTTTTTGTTCAATTAAAAAATTTAGTCCATATAGTGCAAGTCTTCTGTAATCACCTATTATTCTTCCTCTACCATATGCATCTGGAAGTCCAGTTATTATTCCACTTTTTCTACAAGCTCTGATTTCTGGAGTATATGCATCAAAAACTCCTTGATTATGAGTTTTTCTATAATTTTCATAAATATTTACTACATTTTCATCCATTTTATATCCAAATTCTTCTAATGCACCTTTTGCTGTTCTTATACCACCATTTGGCATCATAGCTCTTTTTAATGGTTTATCTGTTTGTAAACCAACTATTATTTCTAAATCTTTATCTACATAACCTGCATCATGAGAATTTATAGTTGATATTATTGATGTATCCGCATCTAATACTCCACCATTTTGTCTTTCATCTTCCATCAGTTTTGATACTTTTTCCCATAATTTTGTAGTTTTTTCTGTAGGTCCTGAAAGAAATGAATCATCTCCTGTGTATGGTGAATAATTTTTTAATATAAAATCTCTTACATCCACCTTATCACACCAAACACCTTTATTAAAGTTTTTCCATGCTAATTTTTTAATATCCTCCATATTTCCTCCTTATTTTTATCATACAGATTTAGTATATATTATTTAAAAACAAAAATCAACAAAATAACAAAAATATAACATTAAAATATAAGGTATATTTTTTTAAATACACCTTACTTAAAAATTACATATGATATTTCTTTTTCATTTTTTTAACTTCATGCTTTGTTTTATTAAAAGCAGTTTTTATATTCTCACTATTCATAACTCCTAGAACAGTTCCGGCTATCATTCCAATTACAGCACCTTTTGCAAATTTCATAATAACGCCTCCTTTCTTTTTTTATTATCTTTTGCATTTTTTATTTTAATTAAACTTGAAATTATTTCATATATTCCAAAAAACATTATTATTATATAGAAAATACTTCTTAATATATTATCATCAATAAATTTTAATAAAAAAATCCCAAACATACTACCAAAAATAACTGGTAATACTATTTTTATAATTTCTTTTAAATTTACTTTTTTGTTTTTTATGTTAAAAATAGTTGCTATAAAACCTGTTATTATAAACATAAATAAATTATAGAATTTTACTTCTTTATATGGAAAAAGATTAAAAAGTGATGAAAGTAGTATAAATATTGAACCTCCACCAATTCCCATACTTGCAATTACTGAGCTTACAAATGCTATAATTACAAATTTAAAAATCATATTAACCTCCTAAGAAAAATCTTATTATTGTAAGACTTACTATTAAAATTCCAGATATCAAATTTATTATTTCTGCTCTTAAATTTTTCATTATTTTAGTTCCAAGATATGAAGATATTATAGCTATAAAAAATATTATTAAAAGATATAAGTAATTTACATTGGTATAATTTTTATATCCTATAATTGATATAATACTTGATATAGATAAAACGGAAACACTAAGAGCTCTTGCTTTATGTGTTTCCGTCTTTAAAATATAAATTAAATAAAAAACTAAAAATTGTCCAGCTCCACTTGCAAAAAGTCCATTTAAAATTCCTACTAAAAAACTAACTACATATATCATACAATTATTATTTGTAATTTTTTTTATTTAATTCTTTTTGCTTTATATTTTTTGCACAAAAATAATATTCTTTTTTTCTTGCGTTGGAATCTTTATATTCTACTATAAACAATTTTTCGTCTTTTTTGTTATATCTTTTTTTATTTATAAGATAAAATTCTATTTTTTCAGTTTTTGAATAACCAAACTCAAATTTACTTTTATATGAATAATTGAATGTATTTACTCTTATAGATTTATCAAAATAATATAAAATTAAATTATAACTATCTCCTTTATTTAAAGTTTTGGTATAAATTACACTATTACCTTTATTTTCAACTAGTTCAACTATTTTAAAATCATATGCTTCACTTTTTCCAATATTAGTAAATTTTATTAACCATTTTGAATTATCTTTGTACGTCTCATATTTTTTTAATATTTCAAGAAAATCTTCATCATTTTTAAATTTTACTAGTATATCTTTAACTAAATATTTATTTGCACTATAAAAATTTAAACTATTAGTTTTAACATCTTTATTTCTAAAATATATAACCAAATCATCCAATAAATTTGGTAAGTTGAAAAATATATAATATTTTTTCTTTTTTAAAAAGTTTACTAATTCTTCATTATATTTTCTCTTATCATAAAAAAATCCATCTAAATAACTTATTTTACTATTTAAATCTATTTTTAAATTTTTTCCATGTTCATCATGAGATACAAGAATTACTGGTTTATTTTTTTTGTAATCTATCAAAATTCCAAGTAAAAGAGTTATAACAGTAATAATTATAGGTAAAAAAACATCCTTTAGAAAAAACAATATAATCTCCATAATTTCCTCTTTTGTATATTTATAAAATAAAAAGGAAAAAATAGAAATTTTTTCCTCTTTAACATTATACTACATATTTTTTATATTTGCTATAATCTTGTGGTTTGCATTCTAGTTCAATAAGCGTTCCCTGTTCATTATATTTTGTATTTATAATATGAGCATTATCGTTTAAATATGATAAAATATCACCATCTTGAAAAGGAATTTGCATTTTGCATTTTATATAATTTTTAAATAAAATATTTTCAATTAATTTTGATAATTCATAAATTCCATATCTTTTTAAAGCTGAAATATATATTGTATTTTTATCTTCAACAAGTGGTAATCTATCTAACATTAAATCTGATTTATTATATACTTTTATTATTGGAATGCTTTCGTCTACTCCAATTTCTTTTAAAGTATTTGTTGTAACTTTTTCATATTCTTCATATTTTTCATCACTATAATCAATTACATGTAAAATTAAATCTGCATCTTTTATTTCATTTAATGTTGACCTAAATGCTTTTATTAAACTATGTGGAAGTTTACTTACAAACCCAACTGTATCAGACAAAAGTATATTTTTATTTTCTGATATTTCAATGTTTCGTACAGTTGTATCAAGTGTTGCAAAAAGCATATTTTCTTCATATACTTTTTTGTCTTCATCTTTTTTATATGTATCTATATATGCATTCATTAAAGTTGATTTACCAGCATTAGTGTAGCCCACTAATGCTACAATTGGAATATTTGAATTTTTTCTTCTTTTCTTTTGATTATTTCTGATCTTTTCTAATTCATCTAATCTTTTCTTTAATTCATATATTTTATTTTCAATTTTTCTTCTGTCTAATTCTATTTTTTTCTCTCCACTTCCTTTATTACTAAGAGTACTGCTTCCTGCTTGTCTTCCAAGTGAATCATGAAGTCCTACAAGTCTTGGAAGTGAATATTCTAATTTTGCTAATTCTACTTGTAATTTTGCTTCTTTGGTTTTAGCTCTTGATCTAAAAATCTCTAAAATTAAACCTGTTCTATCAAGTATTGAAATATTTAATTTCTTTTCTAAATTTCTAAGTTGAACTGGCGATAACTCATTATCAAATACAACAATATCAGCTTGACATTGATTTATACCAATATTTATATCTTCTATTTTTCCAGTACCAATATAGTAAGGTTTATTTATATTCTCTAAATTTTGTGTAATAACTCCTACTACATCCATATTACAAGCATATACTAAATTTTTTAACTCTTCTATAGAATAAGAAAAGTTTTTATCATTTCTTAAATTTACACCTACAATTAATGCTTTAGGTTTTAACTCATCATTCATTTTTTTCACCATTATTTCCATTATTATTTTTTATTAATTTAAAATCTTCTTTTTTTAATTTACTCTTTTTATTAGATCTTCTATCAAAATCACTAAAATCTATAGTTTTACTAATCTCAAAGAAGCTGTAACCACCAAATGGCCATAAATTTGTATATTCTAAAGATTCAATTAATCTTTGTATTAAATTAAAAAATCCACTCCCTGATAAATGTTCATTATATCTTAAAAATTCAAATAAATACGCAAGTATTTGATTTTTATCATAATTTACATTTACTTCTTCTAAAATAACGTCACAAAAATCATTAAAATAGTTTTTCCCAATTAATAATTTTATATCCTCAAACACTTTATAATTTTCACTATAAAATTTATATTTTGCAATTAATAAATATTCCTTTTTTAAAAAAACTTTTTTTGGAAAATTTAATATCTGATCATTTATATCTATATATTCTTGTGTAATTAAATTATGTTTTATAAACTTAACATCACTAATATTTTCAAAATCAATTAATTGATATTCAAAGTCTCGCAAAAGATCATCATCTAAATTTATATAATCCTCTATTAATTCATCCGATACATCTTTTACATATTTTTTTAATATAAACTTTAAATCTTGAACAGAAATCATACCATATGCATAAAGTATCCCTTTTATTAAATTTAAT
Source organism: uncultured Clostridia bacterium (assembly GCA_944383035.1). Classification (GTDB taxonomy): domain Bacteria; phylum Bacillota; class Clostridia; order TANB77; family CAG-465; genus CAG-465. The sequence continues at coordinate 762 of CALWOE010000025.1, read as the reverse complement.
GTTTCTTGTCTTTTATTAATCTGTTCTGTTGTAAGTTTATTTAACACAGTTCCTATACTATCATCAAGAAAATCTAATTTATTTAATATTATTTCTCCTTTTTTGAAATCCAAATCTACCAAAAAATAATAATATAACAAAAGTGATTTATCAATATTTTCATCACTTGATGGTATCGTAATTTGACCTTTTTTATATACCTGTTTTAAAAGACTTAAAATATTTACATTTATTATCTTAAATATAATATCTGAATCTGCTATATATTTATCTATTATTTTTGTAACTATTTCTTTTTTTGTAACATTACTTTTTAACTTTTCATCTTGATATAATATTGCAAATAAGCTTTTAAGCTCTCTTTTACCAATATCTCTATTTGTTATCATTTTTTTTATATAATTATCTTTACTAATTATTTTCATATTTCTCCTTAATATTACAACAATTAGTTTATTAAAAAATATTAAATAAACTAATTCTCATTATATAATCTTTTATTAAATTATACATTAAACAACACGAAAATACAATATTTGTCAAGATTTTACAAATAAAAAAAGGTAAATATATGACACTCACATACTTACCTTCTACCCGAAAAAATGAAGTTTACTATAGTTCAAAAATATATCTATCAGTTAGTATCGGGAAAATGTAACTGATAGTAAATATTATAACAAAACGGGAATTTGACAGTTGACTAAATAAAAAAACGATATAAGCATTAGTAATGCTTAATTTTTTTGTCAAATTTTTCTT
>CALWOE010000024.1 GCA_944383035.1 uncultured Clostridia bacterium | reverse complement strand
AACCAAGATTTTCTGGTGTAATTTTTGAATTTGATATTGTTATTTCATTTTCATTTAATAATTTGAAAAAATCTACCATTATATAATTTGCAACAGCTTTAGCATTATCTGTATATTTTAATGTATCCTCAAAGTATTTTGCTACTTCTTTTGAACTTGTAAGTATATTTGCATCGTATTCAGATAAATTATATTCATTAATATATCTTTGTTTTCTTACATTTGGAAGTTCTGGTAAGTTATTTTTAATATTATTTATATATTCATCTGTTAATACTATAGGTACTAAATCTGGTTCAGGAAAATATCTATAATCATTAGAATTTTCTTTTGTTCTCATTGAAACTGTTGTTTGTGTAGCATCATCATATCTTCTTGTTTCTTGTATTATACTACCACCATTTTCAATTACGTTTATTTGTCTTTTTATTTCTGAATTTATTGTTTTTTCAATAGCTTTAAATGAATTTAAATTTTTAGTTTCTGTTCTTGTCCCAAATTTTGTATCACCTTTTTTTCTTACAGATAAATTAACATCACATCTTAATGATCCTTCTTGCATTTTACAATCACATATTTCTAAATATTCAAGTATTGATTTTAATGTTTGCATATATGCAACTGCATCCTCTGCACTTCTCATATCTGGTTCTGATACTATTTCTATTAATGGAACTGAACATCTATTTAAATCAACAAGTGTATCATTTGTATATGCATCATGTATTAATTTACCAGCATCTTCTTCTATGTGTATTCTTGTTATGCCAAATCTTTTTGTTATACTTTTCCCATCTTCTTCAAGAGTAGCATCTATATATCCATTTTTACATAATGGTAAATCATATTGTGATATTTGATATGCTTTTGGAAGATCTGGATAAAAATAATTTTTTCTATCTTGCTTTGAAAATTTAGATATTTCACAATTTGTTGCAAGTCCAGCCATTACTGCATATTCTACTACTTTTTCATTTAATACTGGTAAAGTACCAGGCATACCTGTACATATTGGACAACAATGCAAATTTGGATCTGATCCAAACTCTGTTGTACAACTACAATATGCTTTGGTTTTAGTTGAAAGCTCTGCATGTACTTCAAGACCAATTATTACTTCATAATCTTTATTCAACTTATTTTTCCTCCTTATTTAAATTTTCAAATAATTCTTTTTGTTTTAAAGAAATATATGACTCTATATCATCAATATCAATAAATTCTTGCTCATTTAATGCTATTTTTAATTCTAATTTGTTTTCTTTTAAATTTCTAGGACTTATAATTATTTTAATTGGAGAAGCAATTAAATCAGCATCTTTTAGTTTAACTCCTAAACTTTTTTTCCTATCATCAAGTAATACTTCATATTTTTTACTTAACATATCATATAACTTATCTGATACATTTTTTACTTCATCATTTTTTGTATAGTCAAGTGGTAAAATATGAATATCAAATGGAGCTATTGATACAGGCCAATTTATATTATCCATTGTTGCTCTTTCTTCTATTACAGAAGCTATAAGCCTTCCTACACCAATTCCATAACATCCCATAATTGGTGTTTTTTCTTTTCCTGTTTCATCTAAATATGTCATTTTCATCATTTTAGTATATTTATCTCCAAGTTTGAATATATTACCAACTTCTATACCGTTTGTAATATTAAGAGCTTTTTTACCACATATAGGGCAATAATCTGTTTTTTCTACTTTTGATACATCAACAAACTTTGCATCTTTTACATCTCTTTTTATATTAACATTTTTTAAATGATAGTTTTTCTTATTTGCTCCAAATACTAAAGCTTGTTCATTTTCTAATGATTTATCATAAAGTACTGTTACATTACAAGCATTAAGATCAACTGGTCCTACATATCCATATGCTATATTATCAGTATCAAGCGGCTTTTTAGGAACTAAATCTTCATCATCAATTAAAAGTAAATTACGTAATTTTGTTTCATTTACCTCTCTATCTGCTCTTAAAAATACTATTATTGTTTGCTTTGTATCAAGTCTTTCATATATTACTGCTTTTCCAAGTTTTGATGCATCTAAATTTAAAAATTCACTTAGTTTTTCAATAGTATTGATATCTGGTGTTTCCACATACTCTAAATCTCTCTTTTCAATTGTTGCAGCATCAATCTTATTTGTATATGCTACTTCCATATTAGCACTGTAATTACAATTTGAGCAAGTTACAATTTTATCTTCACCAGCATCACATAAAAGCATATACTCATGAGCCATACTGCCACCCATCATACCAGTATCTGATTTAACTGCTATAACATTTTTTAATCCAACTCTTTTAAATATCTTGTTATATGCCATATAAAATTTATCGTATTCTTCATCTAAAGACTCAAGCGTTGTATGAAATGAATATGCATCTTTCATTGTAAACTCACGTGTACGTATAAGTCCACCTCTACTTCTTGCTTCATCTCTAAACTTAGTTTGGATTTGAAATACTGAAAATGGATATTTTTGATACGAAGATGCTTCGTTTAGCATTGAAAAAACTGTTGCTTCTTCATGTGTCATTGATAAAACCATATCATTTCCATTTCTATCTTTAAATCTTAAAAGTTCAGAACCTACAGTATTATATCTATTTGACATATCCCATAAAGTTTTTGTTGCAACAAGTGGCATTAAAATCTCTTGTGCACCTAAAGCATTCATTTCTTCTCTTATTATATTTTCTACTTTTAGGGAAACTTTTCTTGCAAGTGGCAAAAATGTATATATACCAGACGCCATCTGCTTTATATATCCACCTTTTAAAAGTAAACCATGACTTTTTAATGTTGCTTCATTTGGCCACTCTTTTTTAGTTTCTCCTATTAATTTTGATTGTAACATAATTTTCTCCTTATATATTTGGTTTTACTTTATTAAAATTAGTATTTTTTTCAAAAGTATAAGCAAAATTAAATATTTTATCTTCTCTAAAAGCATCAGCTATTAATTCAAGACCAATAGGCATATTATTTTTGTCAAATCCAGCAGGTATTGATATTGCTGGAAGACCAGCCATATTAACAGGAACTGTATATATATCTTCTAAATACATTTCAATTGGATTTTTTGACTTTTCATTAAATTTAAATGCTGTTGAAGGTGCAGTTGGTATTGCTATTACATCACAAGATTTAAAAGCATTTTTAAATTCTTCTATTATTAAAGTTCTTACTTGTTGAGCTCTTTTGTAATATGCATCATAATATCCTGCAGAAAGTACATAAGTACCAAGCATTATTCTTCTTTTTACTTCATCACCAAATCCTTGTGTTCTTGATTTTGTATATAAATCATTCAAGTCACTAAAGTCTTTTGCTCTATATCCATATCTTATACCATCATATCTTCCAAGATTAGAAGATGCCTCTGCTGTTGCAATTATATAATATGTAGCTAAAGAATATTTAGCATATTCTAAATTTATATTTTTTATTTTTGCTCCTAATTTTTCAAAAGTTAAAATAGCTTCATCATATGCTTTTTTTACATCATCTGATACTCCTTCATTTAAGAAGTTTGTTGGAACACCAACAACTTTTCCTTTTACATCATTTACTAAGAATTTTGTATAGTCTTCTTTTTTAGTATTAGCACAAGTAGAGTCCATTTTATCATTTCCAGCTATTATATTTAACATTATAGCGCTATCTTCTACGTTTTTTGTAAATGGCCCTATTTGATCAAGTGATGATGCAAACGCAATTAGTCCATATCTTGAAACAAGTCCGTATGTAGGTTTTAACCCTACAACACCACAGTATGATGCTGGTTGTCTAATAGAACCACCTGTATCACTACCAAGTGATGCATATGCCATATCTGCTGATACACATGTTGCACTACCACCACTAGAACCACCAGGTACTCTTGTTATGTCATACGGATTTTTTGTTTTCTTAAAATATGATGTTTCTGTTGAAGAACCCATAGCAAATTCATCCATATTAGTTTTTCCTAAAATAATTGCACCTTGTTCTTCTAATCTTTCTATTACTGTTGCATTATATATCGGTACAAAATTTTCTAACATTTTTGATGCACATGTTGTCTTTACATCTTTTGTACAAATATTGTCTTTTATAGCTATAGGTACACCACCTAAAATACCAATATCTTCATTTTTATCTAATTTTTCTTGCAAATATTCAGCTTTTTTATATGCGTTATCTTTTGTTAAAGTTATATATGCACCAAGTGTTTCATCTAAAGCTTCTATTCTTTTATAAACACTATCTAACACTTCTTTTATTGTTACTTCTTTTGATTTAATCTTTTTTGCTATTTGATTTAATGATAAATTATATAATTCCATAATCTCCTCCTATTCCATTACTTTTGGAACACTAATACAACCTGCTTGTTTAGACGGTGCATTTTTTAATATTTCTTCTCTTGAATAAGATTCACTTACGATATCCTCTCTTAAAACATTTTGTAAATCTAAAATATGAGCTGTTGGACGTACATTTTCTACGTCAACTTTTGATAATGTATTAGCAAAATCTACTATATTTGATAAATCATTAGTAAATTTTTCTTCTTCTTTATCTGTAAATTCAAGTCTTGCTAAATTTGCAAGATATCTTACATCTTCTTTTGACACACTCATTTTTATTCCTCCTAAAAATTCTATTTTATCTATTTAATTATACTTTAAAACATGCAAAGTGTCAAGAAAAAGCGCCCTTAAATAAAGCGATACTAAAGTTTTTACGTATTTATATTTAACTTGTTGTATATATCATCTGTTATGTTGATATAATATATATATAAGTGGTGATGATATGAAAAACAAACAAAAAAAAATAGTTATAACTGGTGCTGGTTCTGGTCTTGGCAAACTTGCAGCAATAAATTTAGCTAAACGTGGACATTTAGTATACGCTACAACACAATATGACTACCAAATGGAAGATTTAAAGAAAATTTCAGAAAAATATGATAATCGTTTAAAAACCTTTAAAATGGATATATTAAATGATGATGATATAGAAAAATTAAATGATATAGATTTTAATGTACTTATAAATAATGCTGGAATCGGAGATTCAGGTTCTGTAGCAGAAGTTGATATTGATAGATTTAGAAGTGTTTTTGAAACTAACGTATTTAGAAGTATTAAAGTATCACAAATTGCTCTTAAAAAATTTATTGACAATAATGATGGTAGAATACTTTTTGTTGCTTCTTTATTTGGAAAAATGACCTATCCTTTTTTAAGTCCTTATTGTTCAACTAAATTTGCAATAGAAGCTTTTGCAACATCTTTAAGATCTGAAATGAAAATGCTAGATGGAAAAGATATACAAATCGGAATAATAGAACCTGGTGCTTACCATACTGGATTTAATCAGGTAAATATGGCAAAAAAGTATGATTGGATGAAAGACAAATCATACTTTAAATATAAATTAGAAGAAATTAAGAAAAAAGAGAATTTATTTTTTAAAATAATGGAAGAGAAAAAATTTGCAAATATTATAAAACAATATATAAAATCTGTAGAAGATAGTAAAGTAAAACATAGATATACTGCACCAAAATTACAAGCTTTTCTTGTAAATGTTGGAAGATTTATCGATATATAATTTTATGTATGAAAAGCTATTTCTAGCTTTTCTTTTATTTATCTACCACAGCAATTATTATGATGGCACATATTATTGCATTCGTGTTTTGGCATTTCGTGCATTTGTTTACAATCATCCATTTGTTTATAAAATGGTTTACAGTTCATTTCACATTTGTATCCCATGATAAATTTTTTGTTTATATCACAAAAATCATTCTTTTCCCACATCATATTATTGTTACAACATTTACACATATTCTTTCCCTCCATATTTAGTGTTCTAAACACTAATATATAATATGAAAAAATATATAAAATGTTAAAAAAGTATAATAAAAAATATTATATTTTTTAAAAATCTACTGTAAATATAACATATCTATTATCAGCGGCTGCTTTTTTAAAAAACTTTACACTATGTTCTATATCTTCCCATAAGTCATCAAAATTATCATAATCTGCGTCAGGATCTACATTTTTTTCTTCTTGTTTGTAATAAAGTTCTTCACAATCTTCTTTGTTTAACTTTTCTAATGCTTTTGCGATATCTTTTACTTGTTCTGGTGTTTTTAGGGTTATATATCCATCATATTCATCATATAACACTTCTCCTCCAAGTACTGCATAACATAAAGGTTTATATTTATCTTTATAATCTTGTTTTCTAAATTCAAGCTTTCCACCTGTAAAAAGCCTATGCATTGATTCCCAAGTATAAGGAATTTCCAATACGTAGTCTTCATGTTCATCAAAATATACTGGTTCTATTATATTAAACATATAATCTAGACGACCTTTTTTATCAACTATTTTCAGCTTATCAACATCTTGTTTTACAAGTGCATATGATACTCCTAAATTACTCATAACTACCTCCAAAACTTTATTTTAATATTGCATACTAAATAAATATCCTTCTTCATCTATTAACTTTTCCATTTTATCAGTTACATAAATACTTACTAAATCTTTTTTTGTTTTAGAAAATTTTGTCATTACTAATTTTTCTTTTGTACGTTTTTTTAACCAATCTTTCATACTTTCATAGTCTTTAAGAAATTTTATATATTTATCCTCAAATATTTCTTTTTCTTTATCATATTTAAATATTGCTATATCTTTTCCAATTAAAATAGAATCAAAACATTTATTTTTATCATCTATTAAACCAACGCAACGAAATCTTATAGTTGGATAATTATAAATATTAATTTTTAAATAGTAATTATCAAAATGTTTTTTTATCTTATTTGGCTTTTTAACATTTAGTTCAACAAGTTCTTTTCTAAAAACTGTAACCCCTAAATAATTATTATTTTCTAATAAATAAAAATATTTTCTGTTTTTATCTGAAATTATAAATCTCCTTTTTTTATTTCTAACATAACTAGTTACAATTATATAAAAACCAAGTTCTAGAATAAAATTAAAAAACTCTATTTTAGTATCATTATCCAATCCAAATTCCTCTATCATTATTTTTAACCTCCAAACTAAACTTTACTTTTAAATATAAACATATAAAACATTTAAAAATTACTATTTTTATATATCATTAATATCACAATTTATATTCTGCTATACGAATAAAATTAACCTCTTTTTTATCATAATATTTTATAATATCTTTACTAACATAATCTTCTATTATATATTCTTTACTTTTATTTCCAACATTTGTTTCTATTTTTACTGTATGCTCTTCTATCCATTTTTTTATTTTTTCAAAATCTTTACTACATATATCCGGTTTTTTTACTTCTTTTTTATTTTTATCAATATATGTTGAACAATTAATAATACATCCTCTATGTACACACCCAGTCCAATCTTTATATAGAGGTAATATTAATTTTATTACTGGATTATATGTATCGCTATATATATAATCAAATGCTCCCTCGTAAAAATAATAGGTTTTATATTTTATTTTAAATTTTATATTTTTTATCAACTTTATACAATATGATAAATTATTTAAAGATTTTGTAATTAGCAATTTTTCTTTAGTTTTATCTAATTTCCCATATTCGTTTTTATATAGCACACAATTTTTTAAAATAGCATTTCTTAACATAAATTTTTCATATAAATTTCTACCACTGTTTTTATTTAAAAATTTATATCCTTGTATTATTTCAAAACCTTCATCTAAAAGATAATTTACAAATTCTTCTTTTAATTTCTCATCAAAAAAGAAGTTTATTATATCTACCATATCTTCATATATCCTTTCTCTTCGATTAATGTAGCTAAATCCTTAGATACTCTAATCTTAGTTATACTTACATCATTTCCTGTATTATGATATTCATAAGTGTTTACTAATTTTGTATGTTTATTAATCCAAGATTTTATTTTTTTATAATCATCTAATAACTTTTCATATTTAATTGCTTCTTCTTCAGACTCAGGATAATATCTTGCTAATCTCATCTCACCATCACAAAATTTCTTATTAACATCATCTATCCCACCACTATAAAACTCCACATATGGTGTTTTTTCTACCAATATTAATTTATCAATATCTCGTCCTTGTAAAAAAGCTTTTATTATTTTTTTTGGGAAATCAACAAAATCTTGTTTAAAAAAATATATAAATTCATATTTTCCTTCTTTTAATATATTATAATATTTCATGTCTTTTTTTGAAATTATTCTTTTGACCATTCCTTGATTTAAAATTAGTAATATTGAAAATCCAACTTCTAAAACATAATTAAAAAATTCTAACAGTGTTTCATCATCAAAAGCAAACTTTGTATATCCCATAAATGAACTTCCCATCATATCCCTCCTATAATTTTTTTCAAAGAAAGTAAACAAAAGAACTTGTCTACTCTCTTTGAATTACTTTATTATTATTTTTTCTCCATTCTCAATAATAATATCGCTACTGTCTTTAAATTTAATATTTTCGCTAGTAATAATATCTTTTACTTCCTTTGATAAATTATAATAATCAAATCTTATTGAATTATTACTATCTTTTATTTCTATTAAATATATTTTTACTCTTTTTTCAATATAATTTATTAATTTATTAAAGAAAGATATGAAGTCTTTTGATTTTAAGCCATAATATTCATTTTCATCATTTTTTTCGTAATCTAAAAAACTTACATCAGCATACAAGAAAATTTCTGAAAAACAATTATTACTATCACTAACATAATCTTCTTGAAACTCTAATTTTATAATAGGAGCACTTTTTAACATATCATCATTAGTATAAAAATCTAAACTATATTTGTTCATAAAAAACTTTTTTACTCGATTTATTATCTTTTCAAATCTCCGAAATTCAAACTCTAAAATATAATCTTTTAATTCTTTTTCTTTATATAGATATATTATTTTTTTTCTAGATCTTCTTTTTCTATAATTTTCGTACCAATTATTTGTTTTTCTTATTATAAATGGCTTCTGTAGTATTATATATCCATTATCTAAAACAAACTCTAAAAAATCTTTTTCTTCTTTTAAGGTAAAACAAAATTTTATATTATTTTTCATATTAGCATCTCCAATAATTATTTATATTTATATTTATATTAATATAACTACATTTATTATATTATTTTTCAAAAAAATACTTACGTCTATATTTAAAATATCTAGCTATAATATCAATATTATATTTTTTTAATGCTTTTTTTGCCTCAATTAAAAGATTATAGCATTCATTTGAAATTTTATATGTAAACTTAATTTGAACTATAAATTTTTCAAATGTTTTATTTGGATATTTCTCTTTATACTGTTTAGAAATTATATATGCACAACATGAGTTTATTTTATTTTCTAATAAATACAAATGCTCTTCTTCACTTCTATCAACATTTTTATAATCATAATAATCATCAAATATAGTTACAATTAATACTTTATTATCCATTAAACTCATTTCTATATAATCTACTGTATTTGTTTCTTCTAATGCCATTTTTACATCATCCTTTTGTATAATTCATAATCATAATTATCTACTAAGTTTTTCATTTCTGTTGAAATATAACATACATATTCAATTTTTTCATCATCTATAAAAGACATATCATGTATATCCTTTATCATATTTTTTTCAAACCAATTTTCAATTAATTTAAAATCTTTTTCTAACTTTTCATCTTTTTTTATTAAATTCCCATCATTATCATGATAATCAAGACAAGTGATTAGTTGTCCTATACGCACCTCTAATTCTTTTTCACTTATCCAACTAGTAGGTCTTACATATTCAATTATTGGAGAATATAATTTATTTATATTTTTCTTATCATTATATATAATTTCTCCATAATCTTTTTTATATAAATAACATTTTTTATATCTTCTATTTCTCAATTTAAACTTTTCATACCATGATGATTTTTTTGTATCAGTTATTACTGATTTATTTTGTATTATAATAAATTTATTTTTTAAAATAAATTCTAAAAATTCTTTTTCTAACTTTTCATCTATGCAAAAACTTATTTTTTTCATTATATTCACCTTTTATTCAATAAACTCTATTTATTATAACTATAAATTTTATATAGTTTTATTTAAAAAAAGTTTTACGTCTATATTTAATATAACGTGCTGTTATATTAATATTAGCTTTTTTTAATAATTTTTTTGCTCTAATTAAAAAATTATAACATTCTTTAGTAATATTGTAACTAAATTCGATTTGTATTAAAAATCTATCAAATGTTTTATTTGGAAACTCATTATTATATAATTTTGAAGTCACATACTTACTACACGTATTTATCTTTTCTTGCAATAAATACAAATGTTGATTTTCTGTTTGTTCTAAGTATTTATAATTATAATAGTTATCTTCTATTCCTAAAATAAGTACCTTATTATCTTTTAAACTTATTCTAATATAATCTATTTTATTTATTTCATCTATAGCCATTTTTTCATCATCCTTTAAACTAAAATTAATAATTTTACTCTTTTATTATTACTTTTCTTTTTGCAATATAAACATCATTTACATACCTAAAACTAATTCCTTCTTCTTTTACAATATTTCTTACTTCATTTGATAAATTATCATATTCAAACCTTATACAATTATTTGTAACATTTAAATATTCAACTAAATTTAAATCCACTTTATTTTTTATATATTTTATTAGACTCTCAAAAGAATCCAAAAACTCTTGTGGCTTTAAAACATATTCAATATCAGATATTTCATAATTTAAATGTATTAACTCTGTTGCCAGATAATAACTCGAATAACTAATTCCTTTATCTGAAATATAATCTTCGCCTCTTTCTAATATTATAAATGGACCAAATAATGATCTTATGCTATTTCTATTAAAATCTAAATCGTACTTTTTCATAAAATATAATTTTATATTATTTGTAATTTTTTCTGACTCATAAAAATCTAATATATATTTTTTTAATTCATCTTCTTTATATAAATATATGGTTTTATATTTTGATCTTCTTTTATAATATTTTTCATACCATCCATCTTTTTTTCTTATCATATATGTTTTTTGCAATATTATATATCCACTATCTAATATAAACTCTAGAAATTTTCTTTCTTCTTCCAATGTAAAATAAAAATGTATGCTATCAATCATAATATCTTCCCCCATAATTTTGTTATATTATTAATTCTAATAAAAGGATTTATTATTTGAGGATTTGTAGGAATTGAAAATGCTATATATTTTTTCACATCAACTATATATTTTGTACCTGCTGAAATTACATCTCTCTTATGAAAAAATCTTCCATTATTACTAATAACCATAGCATTATTATTTACTAATGATTTTTTAAATGACTTTTGATTTTTTGTCAAAGGTGCTGTTTTAGAGGATTTAAGTTCTTTTATAACAATTCCATCTTTAGTCATAATAATACTATCTACTATACTTTTTTTACCATCTTCAGTTTGTAGTAAAATATGTTCATCAATTTTTTTATTTTTCAAGCTAAAACGCTCCTTTACTCCTTTTGATTTTTCATTATTTTCTCCATTTAATTTATTTATTTTTAAAATATCTTTTTTGCTATATTTATCTAAAAATTTATCAGTTAAGGGGCCAGAAACAGCACTAATAGCACCATTTATTATTCCAGAAGCAATTACATTTTGTATTTCGAAACCTCTATTTTTATCTTCAAAAGATTCATACATTTCCATTACTGTCCGACCAGTAATTCCAGAAAAAAAGCCTTTAATCCCATATTTTCCAATTTTATTTATAAGTGGCATATTTCTTTTTATTTGACCACCTGCAGTGTATCCAATAAGGCTTACAGAAGACACAGTGGCAGATAATAAAGCTTCTGTAGTATCAATCTTTAACGAATCAATTATATTATTTTTTAAATCAAAATTTCTTATATATTGATTTAATGTATTACCTACTAGAGATGAAGTAAATGTAGCAAATAATTTCTCAGAAAAACTAGCTGTTTTTCCTAATCCTCCTAAAACGGCACTAACTAAAGTTCCCTCTACTGCCGCCCCAATATAAGTATTTAATCCCAAATTTACTTTTCCGTCATCAAGTATGTCTGAAAAAAATGTACCCAATACACTTATACTTCCTCCTATTATACCATAAAGTAAAGGTAATGGTATATTGCCGCTATTATCTTTATACATCAACGGATTACCAACACAATATGTATATAAATTTAAGCTTAATGGATCATTTGTTGTTCCTCTATATGTATCTTCTGAAATAAATCTTTGCAATTGTGGATCATAATATCTAGAATTTAAATAATAATTTTGTATTTCATCATCATAATAATAAGATGTATATTTAAATGGATTATTAAAGGTCTCATTTGATTGTGTAATTTTTCCATACTCATCATATTTATATTCGTTTAATACATTATTATCTACATCAACAACTTTAGAAATATCACCATGAGAATTATATATGTAATATCCAACCTTATCTGTCTTTCTTTTTATTAAATTAATTCCATATGTATTTGTTGCAAGCTCATTATTTTCTTTATCTAATTCTAGTATTAAATTATTACCATCATAAATATATTTTGTAGTATTATCACCTACTGTTTTTGATATTCTTTTTCCTTCTTCATTGTAAAAATAAGATGCTACTATATTTTCATTATTTTTAACTTGAATTAATTCATTTCTTGCATTGTATATATTTGTAGTAGTTATTCCTTGCATTAAATCACTTGAAGAAATCATATTACCATTTTTATCATAAGTATAACTATAACTATTTGATAATACATCATTTTGTTTTATCTTTGTTGAAATTAATTGATTTTTTTCATTATATGTATTTTTAGTAGATATAATTTTTTCTTCATCTTCTTCAGTTTTTTCTAAAATATTTCCTGAATTATCGTATGTATATGTAACTTTTTTACCATTTTCTGTTACTGTATTTAATCTATTTAAACTATCATATGTATAACTTTTATTATTTTCTTTTAATATATTGTTATTATTGTCATATGTATATGTATATTTATCAATAACTTGTCCATCATTTTTTTCTGTTACTATACTTTGTAAACTTTTATCTGTATTATATGTATATTTTATAATATTTGTAGGATTTTTTTGTGCTTTTAAACTTCCATCTACGTTATATTCATATTCTGTTGTATGATTACTATTTATTACTTTTTGTAATCTATTTGCTTTATCATAAACCTCTTTAGTAATATTTCCTTTTGGATCCTTTATTTGTAAAGTTTTTTCATTATCATTATATGTATATTCAACAGTTAAATTATCTCTTGTTTGAGTAAGGATTCTATCTAAATTATCATATGTTCTAATTAAATTACCAATTTTTGTTTGGTTTGAATTGTTATCATATTCATAATTTATAACTTCTTCTCCTACTGTTTCTTTTATTAATCTATCATGTATATCGTACTCATATGTAAATGTATCATTATTATTTGTTGTATAAGTTTTTAAATTTCCATTTGAATAATATGTTCTTGTTTCAATGTTACCTAATTGATCTGTCTTTGATATTTCTTGAGAATCTTTATTATAACTAAATGTTGTAATATTTCCACTTGCATCTGTTTGTTTAATTAAATTATTCATATTATCATACTCATATGTTGTTATTTCACCTAATGCATTTTCAACACTTAAAAGATTTCCAATATTATCGTAATTATAACTTGTTGTATTTCCATTTTTGTCAATATATTTCTTAACATTTCCCATACTATCGTATTCATAACTTTCTACTTTACTTTCTTCATCTGTTTTGGTTAATATATTATCATTGTTATCATAAGTAAACAAAACACTATTATTATTAGCATCTGTAGATTTTATTTGTCTTCCCAAATTATCATATTCCATTTTTTGAATAACATTATTATACTGATCTGTAATTTTTATAGCTCTATCTAAATTATCATATTCATACGTTATAGTATTTCCTAGATAATCAATTTGTTTAATTAAATTTCCATTTTTATCATATTCATATGTTACAGCTTGATTCTTTGGATTTATTTCTTTAGTAACAAGATTATACACTGGATCATATTCATATTTTGTAATATTTCCATTTCCATCTTTTTCTTCTATTACATTAGACAAATTATCATATTTAGTTTCTACAGTAATACTTTGTGTATTATCATCTTTTTTCTCTACTTCTTTTATAACATTATCTAATATATCGTATTCATATTCTATAACCTTATTTTGGTTATCTGATATTTTAACAACATTACCAATAGTTGAATATATATAATTTAATACATAACCTGTATCTAATTCTTCTTGTTTAACTATATTTCCAAGTAAATTATATGTATAATTTATAACCTTGCCTAATTCATTTACACTAGAAATATTATTTCCTATTAAATCATATGTGTACTCTTGTTTTACAACATTATCCACTATTTCTTTTAGTAAATTATTTCTGCTATCATATAAATAATCTGTAACACAACCATTGCTTTCTATTTTTTTTATTAAATTTAGATTTGCATCGTAGTTATAACTTGTAATATTTTCATTTCCATCTTTTGTACTTGATATTTCTCCAGCTTTATTATATGTATTTTCAATTATTACATTATCTGTTTTTTCTTTTATAATATTACCTATAAGATCGTATTCATATGTTGTTATTATTTGTTTGCTTACTCCATCTGCATCTGTATAATTTTTAATTCGTGACACTAAATTACCATATTTATCATATGTATAATTAATATCATTTCCGGCTTTATCTTGCATTTTAGGTAAAACTTTTTTTAATACATGATTATTTAAATCATATTGATATGTTGTTATAGTATTGTTTGGTTCTACAGTTTTTATAAGATTATACTGATTATCATATTCATATGTTGTAGTTTGTCCATTTTCATTTGTAGAAGAAACTAATTTATCATCTGTTTCATATAAATAAGTTTTGCTACTTTTTATAGATATATCTCCTTTTACTATTTCTTTTTCTATTTCTCTATTTAATTTATCATATTTATAGTTTGTTACAACTCCATCTGAATCAGTTAATTTTACAAGATTATTCATATTATCATATTCATAACTTGTATTTAAAGTAATACTTTCTGTATCATCTAGATTATATCCAATAATAGAAGATTTTTCAACATATTCTTTTTTCAATTTTACTTTTTTAGCATAAGTATATTCGTATTCTGTAGTTTTATATTTTCCATCTTGTATTTTAACTTGTTCTTTAATTACATTATTATCTTTATCGTAAGTATATATTGTTTCTTCTAATAAAGATGTTGATTTTGAAGTTAGGTTATTAACTCCATCATATACATAATTGATAATATAATATGAACTTGGTTCTGCATTTAATAAAACTAGTTCATTAGATGTCTTTTCTTGTATCATATTTCCACAATTATCATATAAATATTTAGTTACTTTATATAAATTGTTTTCTACTTCTTCATATTTACTTGCTACTTTACCAAGTGAATTATATGTATAATATGTTCTCTTTCCTATCTGATTTTGCTCTGATAATAAAAGACCATTTGCATAATATGTATTTATAATTTCTGCATTTTCTGTTTTATTAGATACTACGTTATTTAAATAATTCTTAGTTATTACATTTGTAGAATAGTTATTTTCATCAAAATATGATTTAGTTGTCTCAATTGTATTACCTAAATTATATTCATATGTCCTATCTTTTAAAAGATATGTTTTATTATCTTTTAATATATATGCTTTTGTATTTTGATTCATATTATTATATTCATATTTATATATAGCACCATTTGGTCTTACTTCTTCTATAATATTTCCATAAATATCATACTTATATTTTACAATATTACCCTGCTCATCTGTTATTTTTATTTTTCTTTGTGAATCATCATACTCTGTTATAGCTTCATTACCATTTGCATTTACAGTTTTTATTAAATTATTTTTATAATTATAATAATTTGTTGTTATAATATTATTTGGTTCTGTTACCTTAGTCATATTTCCACTATTATCATACTCATAAGTTGTTACATATCCTTCAGCAGTAGTTTTCTTAGTTAACCATCCCAAAATATTATATTCAAGTTTTTGAATATTACCTTTTGAATCTGTTTCTTGAATTAAATTACCATAATTATCATATTGATACGTTGTTATATCACCTTTACCATTTGTTTTTTTAGTAATTAAACCTTTTATACCAGAAGTTGAATATTCAAAACTTTCTGTTGCACCATTTGGCAAACCTTTTGATAACAAAGTAACACCATCACTTGCAGAATAATTATATGTTGTTATATTTCCTACTTCATCAATTTCTTTAACTATACTATTTTTATTATTATATTCATAAGTTTTATAACTTCCATCAGGATTTGTTTGTTTTAATATATTTCCATTATTATCTCTTATATATGAAGTAGTAGCACCAGTAATCTCTGTTTTTGATAAAATTTCACCATACTTATTTTGCCCGTTTACAAGATTATATGTTGCATTAGTTTCCATTCCATTTGGGCTAACTTCTTTTATAACATAACCATTACTATCAAAATATTTTAAAGTAGATCTTAAATTCTGATCAACAATAGCTGCAACGTTATCTTCTTTATTAAATGAATGAGCTTCAATTTTTCCATCTGATGTTTTTATTATCTCTAATCTTTTTCCATAAATATCACTATCATTTGAATAAGTTAAATTTTCTACCAATACAATATTACCATCATCTTTTTCTTCTTTAATATTTATCAAATATCCAGAATTATCATATTCATAAAATATTGATTTTCCATTAAGTTCTTCAACCTCTGATAATAATCCATCATTTGTATAAAAATATTTAACTTCTCTATTTAAAGGATCTTTTATTTTTTCCAATCTATTACTTGAATTATATGTTAAATTATATCTTCTACCACTAGAGTCTGTTACAGTAGTTATTAATCCATAATTGTTTACTGTAATATTTATAACATTTGAATATTTATCTATTATTTGATACAAATATTTATTACTATTAAACTTATATTTTGTTTGATCTTTACTAATAAGTACATAGTTTCCATTTTCTAAAGTTAAAGTGTTTCTGCTATTTTCAGGTACAAAAGTTCCATCCACTTGTTTTGTAAACATATTTACTTGTCCATTTGGTAAATAAACATATATTGAGTCACTATCAAAAGGATTTATTACAACTTTTGCACTAAAACCAAATGTCCATCCTCTTCCTAATATGCCAACTGATGTATCTTTAGAATTATATGTTCTTGTAAAACTTAAATCTATATTTGAAAATTCTACTTCTAAATCATTATATGTCTTTGAATAATTACCTGTAAAATCATTTACACCAGGTACACCAAAATATTGTTTTTCCTGTTTTATATATTTTTCTATATATTCTCTTAAATTTATATTTGTTTTTATAAATGAATTATTATATGGGTCCCACTTTACTGCTGGACCATATATAACGCTTCCATTACCTTCAATCTCTCCTGTATCAAAGTTATATATTGCCGGACCATCACTAGAATTCCAATAATTATTTGTTGCATCAAGTTCCATATTACAATAGAAATCACCAACTATATTATTATACTTAAACATTTGATCCAAATATCTAGTATTGAAAAATATAGATTTGTTACTCTCACTATTTTGTATAGAACTATTAAACATAAATAGTGCACCTTTATTTTCAATTGGGAAAGTATCATTCTTTCCAGCATATTCTAAATTTAAATTATTTATAAAAGCCATACCACCATCAGATATTATTAGTCCTCGAAAATATTTATTATTTTCATCACCTATACTTTTAATATTAACATTATTATTTTGTGTTCCATCTACTATTAAAACTCCATCAACTTTGAAAGATTTATCATCTTCAAATTTACATGTTATACCATCTTTAATTTCTAATATACCTTCTTTTGCTACATTCAAAATTCCAAAATTATAACTATTATTACTAGTTAAAATTAAATGATTATTTACAATACCTTCTATATATATACTATTATATATATTATTTGTTGTATTTTTATTATTTTTTATATTTTTAAATATCTCTCCTACTGCATTAGTTGGTATGATTTTTACAGGATAAGAATTAATAGATGAATTATTAGTTATTTCAATAGTTGAAGCTAAATTTGGCTCTAATAAAATACTATTTTCTAATATATTATTATTAATTTTAATATTGTTTAATTTGCTGTTTAAAGAATAATTAATACTTATATTTTTTAATTTATTATCATTCAATTCAATATTGTTTGCATTTTTAATATATACCGTACCAATATTAGCTGAATTCAAAATTTTTATGTCTCCATTTTCAGTTTCTATACCAGAACTATTTCCATCAATTCCCATACTTGCCAATGTTAGATTATCTACATTTAATGTTCCTTTATTATTTATATAATAACAATTTACATTTTCTCCTCTATTTTGTGTTACTCCTCCATATCTTAATTCCGTATTATTGATATTTAATATACCATTCGTACTTATATTTATACTATCCCAATAATCTTCTAAGTTAACTTCATTTCCTTCATCAGTTTCTGATGTTATTATTACTTTTTCTTCTTCTGTTCCATTTAAATTTAATACTCCTCCTACAGTAAATCCATTTGTTACAAATATTACACCCGGTTCCATATTTACTGTTAAATTTAAATCAGTATATAAACTATCCTCTTTATATTTTTTCTTTGGCATATTTAATGTTCCACTGGCTGGAAATCTGTATATATGTATTTCTGATCTATTCTCGTTTTTTGTGCTCACATTCCCTGTTATACCATCAAATATATTTATCTCTCCTGATAAATAGTACATATCTATTTCTACTGGTATATAGTCTCCTAAAAATTTATTATCTTTTATTTTTACTACTACTCCATTTGTTGGAATTAAATCTACATTTTCATTTATTTCATTTCTTTCTATATTTATATTACTTTCAAAACTGTTTTGATTTGTATATCTTGCTGATATTCTATCTAATTTACTATCTTGAATATCTAAACTTGTTACTTTTTCTACTACTATATCTCCTATATCTTTTGTATTTATTATTTTTATATTTCCATTTCCATTTATCCCTGCCCCTTTTCCTGTTGTTCCCATATTCTCTAATATTAAATTATCTATATTTAATGTCCCTGTATTTTCTATATAATTACAACTTACATTTTCTCCTCTGTTGTTTTGTGTTACTCCTCCATATCTAAATATTGTATTTTTTAAATTTAATGTTCCATTTACATATATTTTACTCCAATAATTTTCTAAATTTACTTCATTTCCTTCATCTATAGTTGAAGTTATTATTACTTTTTCTTCTTCTGTTCCATTTAAATTTAATACTCCTCCTACAGTAAATCCATCTGTTACAAATATTACACCAGGTTCCATATTTACTGTTAAATTTAAATTAGTATATAAACTATCCTCTTTATATTTTTTCTTTGGCATATTTAATGTTCCACTATCTGGAAATCTGTATATATATATTTCTGACCTGTTCTCATTTTTTGTGCTCACATTCCCTGTTATACCATCAAATATATTTATCTCTCCTGATAAATAGTACATATCTATTTCTAC
>CALWOE010000023.1 GCA_944383035.1 uncultured Clostridia bacterium | reverse complement strand
CGTGAATCAGAAAAAATTATTTTCTAATTCACGATTTTTTGAGAGTCATTTTCGACTACTTTTTCAGCAGCCTCTAAAATTTAATCCTTCTTTTATTTAACCTATAATAATCAATTTTAATTTTTTCTTTTCTACTGATATTTTTTTTATGCTTACTAAAACTTTTTGTCCATATTCTATACCATTTACATGCTCAGCAAGTCCAACTAAACCATTATTTAACTCAACAAAAATTCCTGATTTAATTCTATTTCGTATTATTCCTTCTACAATATCGCCTTCATGTAATTTTTTAACATTATCTTCAAAAGAGCCTAATGTATCTTTATATGAAAGTTCTATTCTTCCGGTATCTCTATCATATTTTTTTACAACAACATTAATTCTTTGACCAATCTTAAATTTATCTGATGCATGTTGTAACACACAATTTGCCATTTCATTTATTTTTAAGATAGCGATTACACCACCACCAACATCAACAAATGAAGCATATTCTGTATTACTTACAACTGTACCTTTTAATTTTACTCCTGGTTTTAAATGCATATACATCCATTTTCTAACTTTTAATTCAAGTTCTTTTTTAGAGCATATTAAAGTTATATTACCATCATTATCTTTTAAGATATCTTTAATACATACTTTTAAAATTTTTCCTTTTTTATTTATTATATGCCTTTCTTCAACATGACCATCTTCTCCAACTATACTTGAAGCTTCATCTCGTGGTATCATACTCTTAATATTATTTCCAACTACTCCAATCATGTTTAAATTTTCGTCAATATCATTAACATACATATCAAGAACTTGTTGTTTATTTTTTATTTCCTCTAAATCTTCTAATTTTAAGTTTTTTAATTTTTGTTTTTTTATCTCTCTTGGCATCAAATTCACTCCTATAAATTATTGTTTATTATATGTAGAATTTTCATTTATATTAAAATCAAATGTAAACTCATATGGCTTATTTTCATTTACAGTAAAATCATTTTCATGTGCATCCTTAAATGTATATCTATATGCCATTTTATCATTTACTTTTTTTTCTTTAAAAGTTACATAAACATGTTTTTTAAAAAAATATGCATCTGTATTTATAAAACTATATATTTCATCATAAGAATATTTATCCTTAGTTGTTTGACCAATATACTTTTCATATATCGTATTAAAATCCATTTCTAATAGCATATCTGCATATTCTTCTACAATATCTTTTGCTGGATACATTTTCATTCTCATAACATTATAATCATTAGGATTACCATGATTCACTTGAAGCATACTAACTACCTTATCATCAATAAATTTTTGTAATCCATAATCTTCAACATAATTATCCAAAAATACAGAATATGTACTATCCAATAAAGTATATTTAATAATAAGCTTTTTATCATTTTGACAATAAACCAAAAAGACATAAGTATCTGGTTTATAAGATAAGCAATATTTTAAATCTTCAAAAATATAAGTATTATTTTTAAATTCTTTTAAAGATTCATTTATATTATCTTTTGTTATATTATAATAACTTAAATAATCTTCATTAAGTATAGAATATAATTCATTCTGAAAATTATCACTTTTACAATAATCATTAATTTGTTCTACAACATCATGCATAAAATAAAAAAAAGTTCTATTTTCAACATCATAAACATCATTAGTTATTTTATTTTTTATATCCTCTTCTTTATATTCAAAAGGGTAATCATATTTAAACGTAAAAAAATACTCATATACATCATCTAAATTTAAAATTAATAATATTGTCATAACTACTATTCCAGTTATTAAAAAAGCATAAATTAATTTATATTTTAATTTCATATATTATTTTATGAAGCGTATTTATATATAAATACGCCTCATGCTCCTTTCTTTTTTTACTGAGGACCTACAATCCAAACTCCACCAAAATCAGAAAATATAACTTCTGCAGAATGCCAACCAGTAGTACGTGGCCATTCTGTTAAACAATAATATTGTTTTTGTCCATCAACAACTTGAACATCAACTATTAAAAAGTAGTGTGTTGAATTTGTAAATGTACCAGTTTTACCACGTACAGCTACCATTATTATAGGATATCCATTTTGTAATGCCTGATCCATTTCTGGTTCAACTATACTTCTATCAAAATTATTAGGTAACCTTTTTATATATTCACCATCATGCTTACCATATATATGAGTTGTTAGTCCATGTTTTGCTAAAACTGGATTTACTATATTTTCTACATTCAAATATATTCCCCTATATTCTCCACCAGATCCACATAGTGAATCCATAGTAACACTTGTATCACCAAAACCGGCAGCTAACATTGCACAAGCTATTGCAATACATCCAATACTACTAGCATTTTCACCACCATATTGATATTCCGGTCCATAACTTCCTTGAGATAAATTAGGATATACTCTTCCACCTAATGAATAACCACCTATAGCATGAGGATCTGCTGGATATTCAGCTACTTCACCATTTAAGTTCTCCATACTTTCCATAATTTCTCTAATTTTTGCCATTCTTTCTGTAATCTGTGAAGCAGTCATAGATTGTCCCGTTTGTGCCGTATTTGCAAACATACCAGTATCTCCACTACCTGATATCCTATACTGTTCTTTTATATCAATAAATCTATACCAACTATGTGAATGATAAGATGGCTTATTTAACGTGCTACTTTGCTCTAACATTTCCCCATTTGTTGTTCCATTTTTTGCAAATACATGTAGGGTTGTTGAATTACCAACTCTATTTCCTTCAGAATTTCCATAATAAGCTTTATAACCAACAGTTTCTAATTTATCTCCATTTATTTCCATATATGAATTTTTATTAGCAACAGAACAAAAACCATCGGATGTACCTATCCAATATCTTTCGTCTCCTGTAAATCCTGGTGGTAAAGCACCTTCTTCTTGAAATGCACCTCTAATAGCAGCTGTACAAATTTCTCTATAAAATTGTGGTGGAACTTCTTTAAATCTTTGTAAAGCAGAACCAGTTGTAAAAGATATGTAACCAGATTTAAGTAATTCATACATTGTTGCATCTTCACCACGTGAATTTAATTCATTTACCATTGCTAAAGCATGCGCAGCAACAAGTGCTATCCCCTCATCACTACTTTCTACTGTGTCAATCTCTGCCGCTATTACTCTTGCCATAAGCTCAGATGGATAATTCTTATAATATTGATATAACCAACCGTCACCAGCAGCAAGTTCAGCACCTTTTCCGCCTGATGCAGAAAGCTCTGTAAGTAATTGCTGTTTTAGTTCCTCATCAATTGTTGGATTTTCTCTAGATTTCAGACATGTTAACATCTGCATATTTCCATTTAAAATAATACTATCACTAGAATTAACAATTGAATTACTCTGAACAAATCCAAGTGAATGACCATATATAAATGGTAAATTACCATTGTCATCAGTAATCTTTTCTAGATCATCTTTCAAAATACTATAAACATCACTTAAATATAATTTTGAATATCCAACAAACCTTGCATATTCTTCTCCTTCTGCTATATAATGTTTATATATTTTTGGATTAGAATTTATAAAATCAATTAAATTTAGTTCTTTATCCTCAGCATATCTTTCATAATACTTTTTGGATTCTGGGTCTGAATCAAATGTTTCTTTTGTTATAGTTTCTAAATATTCTAGATTATCTTCATTTTCATTGTACTCAGTTACATCGTCATATGTATATTCTGCTTTAGTAGATGATTCTTGATTTAATTTATCTGACCAAACTCTTGTTACGGTTACATCTTGTCCAACTTTTTCAACATAAGTTTTACCAGTAAATTTTACTCTTATTGTATCTCCACTGTCATAAATAATTGAATAGTTACTCGCATTTGTTGCAGACAATAAAGAATCTAATGAATTATATACTTTTCCAGTAAGTCCAGATGTAACTAATTTATTCTCCTCATTTTCTGTTTCGTTATAATCTGCCTTTTCTTCGTTTTCCATATCATAATTTTGATTAGCAGCAGCATCTGCATCACTATATTTTTCATAATTATACACATTTTCTATACTTATATCAAAAGTTTTAGCTTTGCTTACATAATAATTTATATCTACTTCTGTATTCTCACTTACTAATACTTCATTATTTGTTCCTTTTTCATTTATATGCTCAGAAGATATTGTTTCATTTTCGGGAACAACACCATTTACTATTGAATAAGTTGTTGTCTGAACTCCTGTATTAGGATCTGTTGTAACATTCTTTTTCAATGTTAAATTTAAATTTGTTCTTCTTGTAATTCTTTCATATTCTTTATAATTTGAAACTTTTGTTAATGTCTGAACATCATATCTATGAACTGATATATCACTTTGAGCATAACTTAAAATATCATAAGCAAATCTACCAAAATTTCCTTGCGCATTATCTTTTTCAATCATCGCAGAAGCAAAACTAAACGGAATTTTCCATGTCTGTATATATGGAAACGTTAAATCTACAAAAGATTTTAATTCAGTATCTTCTGAATCTTTAGGATATATTACACCTAATTGAGGATTTTCTACCATTTCTGGTGCATCACCGTCAGAAGAATGAGAGTATACTTTCCATTCTATATTATTGAAATTATATTTTTCTGAAAGTAGAATATGTTTTAATAGAGGTACTTTATCATTTTCATCAACAATTCTTCCCTCAGAATCAACTTTACTTCTATCATCTATAGAACTAACATTATTTTCATTATATTCTCTATCATTAACAGTATTATTTCCATATACAACATTAAATCTATTAGTTATACTTTCATCTGGTTCTTTCATGAATTCATCATATATATCATTTATTTCAGAAATGTTCATAAAAAATAAGCTACCATTTTCTTTGTAGAAATCTGTTTTTTCTTTATTTTCTCCACTCTCTCCAAATGCATCTAAAAGACGATTTATTGCTGTGTTACATGTATTATCTATTATCTCACTAGCTTTATTTTGAGAATCTGTATAAATTAAAATAATTACAAAAATAACTAAAACGACTATTAGAATTATTTTTATAGGTAGAAATAAAGTTGAACCTATACTTTTCATAAAAAAATTAAATGCTGTTTTTAAGCCATTTTTAGCATCAGTTTTTGCTTTTGTAAATGGAAGTTTAAAAAAGTTTCCTATTTTACCCATTTTCAATCTCCTTTAAAATACTACATTTAATGTTATATTTGAAGCACCGTACATGACATTACTAAATGTAAAACCAGATATATCACCTTGTTGCTCAAATCCTATATCAAACATAAATTCTTTAACAATAGTAGAATTTTTAGGAATACTATTGCTATCTAATGATGATAATATAGAACTTGACAATTTTATACTTCCATTATTTTTAGTATTTAATGTAACATTATTAATATCACTAAAATTAAATTTTAAATTAACGTCATTGGTATTAGTTATAGTAACTTTATATTTTATTGAATTATTAGTCTTACCAGTAATTAAAAATTTAAATAAAACACCATTTACTGATCTTTCAATTTCTTCTGTATTAATAATTGGTACATTTTCATTATCAAATATTACTTTATAATTATATGGTTTTTCTTCTACAAGATATAAAACTCTATCAATACCTTTAACTTCATAATTATATTTATAAATATATGTATCTCCTTCATTGCTAACAGAATAATTTGTCACACGTGCATCTTCACCAATAAGTAATTTTGATTCTAAAAAAGAATAAACTGTATTTTCTGTAATACCATTTAATGTTTTATAATTATCTTCCAATAAATTAAAAAGTTCATCTGTATTATTTCCAGTAATATATGAATTAACTTTAGTTAAATATTTATTTGAACTTACTTGTTGAAAAGTACCAGAAAATGAATATTGAGTCATTTCATTTTCTAATTTATCAGTTTTTGGAAACCATATAATTTTTATTGATATTACAAGAATTATAAGATAAATTATAACAACTATTGAAATCCAAATTTTTTGTTTTTTATCTAAATTTTTAAAAGCTTCTAACATAAATATTCCTTTCTTATTCAATATAGAAGATAGTATATCTGTTTGATCCATCTCTTAAATTTATACCAAGATACGCATTTTGATTGTTTGGACTATAAATTTTACATATATAAGCATTATCTTTTTTATAGACAGCTTCTATAAAATTTTCATCTCTTATTTCTAACATATTATTTTTTACACTAGAAATCTTTGTAAAAAATTCAGTTATTTTTTTATTAAATTTACTTTTTCCAAGAAATCTTTGATAATCATATTCTAAAGCATTATAATAATTTTTAATTGAATCTTTAGCATAAATCTTACCATTTTTTAAATCTTCTTGTTCGTCATCTTTATATGAACTAATTAATTTAGAAATTATACTTTCAAGTCTCCAATATACATCTCTATCATTAGTTTCATTAAAATCGATTAATATAGAATATATATTACCATTTTCATAATCATATTTATATTCATTACTTCTAAAATTAGAAAAAACAAAAGTTAAGAACATAAACAATAATAAACATGTTATAAAAAAGGCTAATAATTGTTTATTAGAATAATTATTTAAATCTATAATTTTTTTCATAACTTCACTACCTAAATATTACCAGCATTTATATTTTTTGAAAGTTCTTCTTGAATTGCAGCATTTTTTTGTTGTATTTCTTGTTTTAAACGTTTTGTCTCTCTAGAAACGTTTGGCATATTTCTAATATCTCTAATAGTATTTTTTGTAGATATAGCAAAATTAGTTGACATTTCACCAACAAGATCTCCAACACCTAAACCAGCCATAGCTGTTGTTACAGCATTTTGATCTGTTGCCAAGCCGACAGCCGCGCCGACAGTTGCACCAGTAAGTGCACCTCCAGTTTCAAGAATTCCAGATGCAATCTTTTTATACCCTTGACTTCTAGTTTTCTTTGCTGCATCCATATTATCATCAAATCTATCTTTTATCTTGTTATATTTTTCCATATCTAATTTACCATCTTTTAATCCATTAGAATTCACTGTTCCATTACTTATATTAACAACTGCATTTCCTAAATTTAAATTTCCATTTCCCGAAGCATTACCTGATCCAGAACCACCCACAGCATTATTTACTGCTCCGTTTTGACCATTAACACCTGTAGGTAATACTGCGCCTGCTCCTGCAAGTTGAGAAGTATTAGGATTATTCCCAACTCCTAAAGCATTAAGATCTCTATTATATCTTTTCATTGCAGTAAGTTTTTGTTTTTTCGAATCGTAAATATCTTTTACACCCCCAGCAACTTTTGGAACGTTATTTGCCACTCTAGATGCCATTCTAAAAGCTATAAGACTTCCAGCAAGAGCACCCATACCACCTCTCATAGAAGTATCAGTTATACTAGAATCTAAACCAAATATTTTCTTTACTAAATTTTCTATTTTTGAAATTGAAGCAAGTGCAATAATCCCAATTAAACCAGAAGCAGCAAGTGCATCCTCTCTTTCCTGACCAGTTGAATTTGTACTAGTAACTGTAGTACTTACAATTACAACCATTATTATTGCTAACAAAAATGCTTGAACGCTTTGGACAAAAACTAAAGCACAAAGCTCCTTTAACCATAAGCTAAATACATTTTTTTTCATTTTTTACCTCCATTAAAATGCCATTATACGCATAAAGAAATCATATATTACAACAATTGGCGCCATTATTGATAGTATTATAATATAGAAAAATCTTTTTAAATATGAAAAGAAGAATAATATTGATTGTAAAACGAACATAAAATATAAAATACATCCTGTTATACTTGCTCTATCTCTTTCAAATCCCCTTATTTCTCCTGATTCATCTCTATCATATCCCCATGCTGCTTCTTTAAAAAATTGCCCCATTTCACTTATTATATTTATACCTGACGCAGAGCCATCACCTACTATATAATCATTATATGCTTGTACATAAGTTTTGTAAAATTGTATAAAATCATTTAATGGTGCTCCTGATCCAAAACTCATTATTCCTTCAACAGAGGCATCATGAGTACCTGCACCAGATAACAATTCAGCATTTGGTTGATTTGCTCTATAAGCATCTATTAGCCTACAAAGATTTAAAAATTTCCTTTCATTAACACCCATTGGGTTACGGCTTGCATATTCATATCTTTCTTTATAATTTGTCACCATCATTGCACAACCTGTTGAATTCAAAAAAGCCTCCACTCCTGCTGCATCACCACTACCATAACTTTCTATTGCATTAGAAACATATTGTATGAAACCAGAATTTTTTACAGTTCTAGCACTATGTAATATTCTTTTAAAGTTTAGTGTAGCACTTCCATCAATATTAACTATAACAAAACTAAAACCAGGGTCTATACTTCCTTGTTCTTTATATACAGGATCATCATACAATTGCATTCCTATTAATGCTAATGTTGTATCATTAGTATCTATTTCATTACCAAGTCCTGCCTGTTGAGCAAAATTATAAAATCTTGTAACCTGATCATTTTCATCTGTAATATTTACCTGAACTCCTTCTAATTGTTCTGTTAACATTGAACTTGCTACCTTTACTACCTGTTCATTTGCAAAGAATAAAAATGAAATTAAATAGTGAACTGTAAATATCATCACTATTCCAAGTACCCAATTGGTTAACGCCTCTTTGTATTTAGCTTTTTCAGATGCTATTGTTGATACTGCAAGTTTTATTGCCATAACTGCAACCATAATTCCAAGTAAAGATATAGATATTGCAAATATAGTAAAATAAATTCTTCTTACTATCGTAGCTAGTATTGTTTCAGTTTGTCCATCAGAACTTAAAAACAATGAACCTTGCGAAGGATTTAAAAAGTTAATATCCAACAAAGGTATTGTATTAAATATTACTTTATCTGCCCAAGGGAACATATTATTTCCAACTAATAATTCAAAAGCTCCCCCCATTAAATTTTCTATTAAATTTCCTAATGCATAAATTAATTTAGCAATAGCTTCCAATAAAGATGAGCTAGATATCGAATCGTCATAAGCTACATCTTGTACCGGACCATTCTCGCCATAACTAGTATTAATTTCTGCAAAAACATTACTTGAAAAACTAAAAAATACTAAAACTAACATAAATATGCAAAATATTTTTTTCGTTTTGTTATTCATTTATAATCACCTATTCTTTATTGTACAGGTTATTCTTTCTCATTGCAACAAGCTTATTTAAATTTGTTTCTACAAATTCAAACTCTCTTTGTGTTGGCCTTATTGCAATAACAGCTGAAGAATAACCAATTTTTATCAAACCTTCGCCTCGTGAACATGTAATTAAGAAATTAGCTTCACCTTCACTTAATTTAAAAACCTCTTTTAAATATTCAATTTCAGATTTATCTTGTGCTAAAAATAATTTAGTTTCTGCTGATGTTAAAACCGCTTGAACTGATTTATTTTCATAAAAATCTTGGAATTTTTGTGATACAACAGTTAAAGATACATTTCTTTTTCTGGCACGTCTTGCCATTGTATTCAAGAAATCTACTGCTTCTGGATAAGCAAGTAACATCCATGCCTCATCAACTAAAACTCTTTTACTTCTAGCTCTAGTTTTATCTTCACTATTCTTTTTAACATATTTTTCCCAAATCCATGATAATAAAATTTGTTGTGCAAGTGGTCTTGCAAATCTTTCTTCAAGTTGAGAGATATTAATATTTATAAATGGACATCCTTCTTGTAAATCAAATGTTGATTGACCATCAAAATATGACATTTGTCCATTATATTTTCTTACATACTGTTTCATAACTTTTATCAAATAATCATAATGAAATTTATATGTTTCATTATCATTTTGTTTTGCTTTTTCTACTAACCTATCATACCAAGAACCTATAGTTGGCATTTCTTTTTTTGGTTTTTCTAATCCACCTACTGTACTTGTATCTAAATATAATGAATTTGGATCATCTGTTATACCTTTAGCTTTATATTCTTCTAAAACAATTTCTGCGATTATTTGTTTTGTAAGTTCATTAACTTCTTCTGATTTTGTTGCACCTCTTGCCATTGTAAGTAATCCTTGTGTAACATCTTCTACTTTATTTTCAACATTTAAAACATATCTTTCTCTTCCTGTAATTTCATCCTTTACAATTTCAGTTTCAATATCAAAAATATTCATTATTGTGTTACTTTTTGGACTAATATTTATATTTATACCACGTAAAGCTTCAGCCACTACAACATATTCTCCTTCTGCATCTAGAACAAGATTTTCCTGTCCCATTAAAATTGCAGATCTTGCCATTATTGTTTTAATTGTAACAGATTTACCAGCACCAGATTTACCAAAAATAATCATATTATAATTTGCAAGCGTATTACTAAAATTATCAAATATTAATGGTAAACCAGTTTGTTTATTTATTCCAATAGGTACTCCATTATCCATACCAGCATCCGCATTAACAAATGGGAATGTTGTTGCCATAGAACCTCTATCAAATGTATGTTTTCTAGTAATTTTATTAGTATTTAATGGTAAATTAGATTGGAAAGCTTCTTCTTGTAAGGCCCATGCTGTTTTTAAACCAAGTTGTGTTTTTGAAGCTTCCATTGCTAGTAATTCAGACATTTTATCAAGCTCTGCTTTTGTATATGCAAATAAAGTACATATAATTGTAGCATCAAATAATTTATTATATCCTGCAGCAATTTGATCACGAAGAGTTTCAGCTTCTGCTTGTTTTGTTGCAAGAACAGATTCTCTGTTTATGTCTCCTCTATCATGAGCAACGTATCTTTCTGATTGTAGTTCTACTATTGTTTTATTAAGATCATTTTGAGATACTGTTTCCGAAATTGGAGTTATATATACAGAAGTATTTACATCACCAAATTCATATATTCCTGATAAAAAATATGGAAAAGTAGCTTGTCTAGGAATAGTCGTTACATAAAAAGTTCTTGCAAATCTTGAAACTTTAGAAAATATTTCTAAATAATCATAATGTGTAGCATCTATACCAGAAGGAGCTAATAAATCATGTAAAGTAGATTTATTAACTTCTAAAGTATTAACTTGCGAACTATCAGAAGATACTAATTTTTCTTCTACTACATTTTCATTATTATTATTAACATTCTTTTTATCTTTGTTTTTTTTGCCGAACATATATCTTATCCTCCCTATCTAATAATTTCATCATCATTAGAATTGTTTTCATTTGTATTATTAGAATTATTAAAAGCACCAAACATTCTATCATCAAATATATTGTCGTCTCTAAAGCTATCATAATCATCATTTCTTAGTCTATTGTTTTCTTCTTGAAGTTTATTATCACTCTCTAAATCATTTTTTTCATCCTTGTTTTTATCATCTTCAGAATCTTTTTTATGTTCTTGATTATTTGTTTTTTCTTGTACTTTTTCTTCTTCTAATTCTTTATTCTCAACTTGTTCTTTTTTATTCAAATCTTCTTTTATAAAATTATCTTTAGTATTATTTATATTATTTTTTTCATTCTCTTTGTTATTTTTTAATTTATTATCATCATCATTCTGAACATTTTGTCTTTCTAATACATTATCTCCTTTATTTGATACACTAGGATTAACAAAATTAAAATTACTACCAATTATATTATCTTCAAATCCTCTAGAAGTATCATCAGATTTACTATCAATATCTGTATTTAAAGTTTGAATATTTGCATCTTTAATATTATCATTGAATGTTGAATTATTATTCTCTTGATTAATTGAAGTACTATCTTTAGTCACTAAATTATCTGATTCATATTTTATTTTATCATTCTCTATATTTCCATTTAATAATACTTCTTTTTCAATAGCCATTTTATTTAATAAATCTTCTTTTTTTGTTCTATAATCATCAATTATTTTTTGTTGTGCTCTTTCACTTACTTCCGGATCAAGATTTTTATCATTTCTTATATACTCATTTGCCAACCTACTAACGCTTTCTTCAACATCCAACTCAGTCTCGTATGGTGATTCATATGTTCCGTCTTTTATAGATTTTCTTACTGCTTCTATTGCTCTATATCTTGCAGCTTCATCTATTTCTTTGTTTAATTTTTCTTCTTTTTTCATAAATACATCCTTTGATGTAGAATATAATCTATAGAAACCTGAATCAATAGCTTCTTTTACACTCATTAAGCTCTTATCATCTCTGTTATATGCTACATATAATAAATCAGCCAATTGATTAGAATCTAATACTGTACCAGTTACAGAACAACTAGCAAGTCCACTAACAATCGATTGCGCTCTTGTATATAATTCATTAAAACATATATTCTCAATTTCTTCTTTTGAAAATTTTTCTGAAGATGATATTTCAGATGAATAATATGAAACTAGGACATAAAAATTTCTTTGTAACAAATTTTTATTCAAACTCATTTTTTCAACATAATTAATTATATCTGATGCATATTCATATACATTTTGAATCTTTGCTTTTTCTGATTCTGCTTTTGCTATTTCTTCTTTAGTAGAATCAAATGCTGATGTTACTCTTGTATAATCTTGACTTGCTTGATCATATTCATTTTTAATTCCTTCTATATTTTTTTTATATGTAGATATAGCACCTTTTAAATCGACATTTTGAGCTTGTACATATAACTGAATAGGATATTTTATAGTATTTAAAAAAGTAATAAAACCTTCTTCCACAGCATATTGTTCAACTTCAGACATCAAATCATAATTTATACCTTTACATTTTATAGCCATTGTATATTTTGTACCATTATTTTGTACAATCATATCATCTAATATCCTATCAAATCCCATAAATTTGAATACATCTTCTTTTTTTATATCCCCATTTGATTTCTTAGTATCTTTAGAACTATTTATTGTTTCTTTATTTACATTTTCACTTTTCTTTTTTGTTTTTTCATCAGCTTCTTGTTTTTTTATTACAATAAAAAATATAACACCAAAAATTAATATACCACCTAATAAAATTAGTGGAAAAATGATAGATGTCATTTTATTTTCCTCCTTTGTTCATTTGTCTATTTAAATTATATATATATATTTTTTTCTTCCATTTAAATGTTATAAATCTATATATTATATCAGTCAAAGTTTCTCCGCCAGCTTTTCTAAATGGTCCCATAAATGGAGCATCGGGTATTTTAGCAATTCCTAAAAAATAACCAAGAACGCCAAAAATAACTGTAATAGCTAGTCCAATGTATATACTCATTCCAAAATAAGTACCACAAACATACCAAATCATACCGCCAATACTTCCAAATATAGCGGTAGTTATAAAAGATTTCATAGAAAAAATATATAATATTCTACTTTCACCTTTTACTTTTCTTGGTACAAAATATGATTTTCCCATAAAACAACCTCCTATAATATTTCATTTACTGCTTTAGATATGAAAGTTAAAAAATTAGTTGTAGCAAAAGCAAGTATAATACCAATTATAAATTGACCAGATTTTGCTTTCAAATCTGCACGACCAGTAGCACCTGAAAAAATATATTTTATACCAATATATAATATTGCTATTATAACTAAAAATTGTGCAATATATAATCCTGTTGAAAAAATATTACCAACTAAATTTTTATATGATGAATCACTAGAACTATTTAATATAAAATTATTTCCAGGGAACAATATATTTGCAATTGCATTCCATCCAAAGAAGAATACACAAGCAACAAGTAATGTAATTAAGCTTTCTTTAACACTAGTCCTACTCTCAGCACTACCAAACATATATTTTATACCCAAAAATATAGTAACTAAAGTTATAACAGTTGTACCAATAACATTTACCATATCACTTACTTGACTTATTATAACCTGTGCTTCCGATGTAGTAGAAGTTTTATCACCTTTTGAAAACCAATTATTAGCTTGAGCCCAGAAGTCAGAATTATCACCGTCACCATTATTTGTTGAATTGTTATTTGAAGAACCAGATCCAGAACTAGTTCCACCAGAAGATGATCCACTACCAGATCCACCACCATTTTCATCAACAATTGCTGCTTTATCTATTTTATTTGTTGTATTATTATATATTGTATCAGCACTTACCTTTGTGATCATAGATAAACAGATCAATAAACAAAACGAAATTCTAATCCACTTTTTCATTATATCCCCCTATACATTACTAGGTATAATTATATCAATAATTAAAAAAAAAGTCCATATTTTTTTATTAAATAAAGACTTTTTTAGTTAATTATATGAAAATGTAATAATAATGTAATTTTTACGAAACATTAATTTCCTGTTATACTTATAAAAGAATTAACTATAAATTTTATCACTGTAGAAGCACTAAAAACTAAAATTATTCCAATTACTAACGCTGGCATACTTTTTTTTAAATCAGCTTTTTGATCTGCTGAAGCAAACATATATCTTACACCAGCTAATATAATACCACTTACTGAAGCAACTTGTAATACTGTTAATACAACGCCCCATATTTTTTGCATAGGAGAAACAAGATTAGAAGATGCTGTTCCAGTCTGTATATTATTTTGATCAAATCCATCTCCCAAAGCGCAATATGATACATTTAAAGAAATCATAATAACAGCTATTATAAACAATAATGTAAAAATTTTTATAAATTTATGCATAATAAAATACCTCTCATTATCAAAAAAATCAGGTAAACCTGATTTCTTTTATTTATATTTAGATATATCATTATTAACTATTGACCAGCAATTTCATTGAATGCACCTGTTAAGAATGATACAACAGTTGAAGCACCAAATACAAGTATTGCACCAACAGCTAGAATTCCTAAGCTTTTCTTTAATTCTGCTTTTTGATCTGCTGAAGCAAACATATATCTTACACCAGCAAAAACTAAAGCACCAATTGCACATACTTGTAATACAGTTAATACTACACCCCAAATCTTATTTACTGAACCTACTAAACTAGTATTTGTATCAGCTTCTACATTCATATCTGGACTAAAATTACTAAACCCAAAAACATTACTAGAAAGTAAAACAACTACTAATAGTAAAGCAGGTATGCTTCTTAACAGTATTTTCTTTGATAATTTCATAACTTTTCCCTCCTAATACTCAATTATAATTCAATTATAGCAATTAATAAAAAAAAAAGCAATAGTTTTTTACATATTTTTTACATTATTCATACTATTAATCTAATTTACATAGTACTTTTCATTTACTTTTTTTAATTTTATGATATAATGAATAAGGTGATTTTATGTTTTTAAAACTAAAATACACTTTTATTTTATTCTTTATTATTATGTCTTTCTTTTCTAATTTTAATCAAGATTTTAATTCAAATAATTCATATATTTATCCCACAACCAGCAGAAATATCTCATCTAACTTTGGATATAGAATATTATTTGGTAAAACTAATTTTCATGATGGAATTGATTTTGCTATTCCTAACGGGAGTCCCATATATGCTACAAATAGCGGTATTATAATAACTTCATCTTTCTTAAATGGATATGGAAACAGTATAATAATTAAACATTATGATGGGAATAAATCATTATATGGTCATTTATCAGAAAATTTTATCGTTCAAAATGGAGATAGTGTAGAACAAGGTGAATTAATTGGTTATGTTGGTCCAAAATATTTATCAAATGGTACTTTAAATGGAAACACTACTGGTCCTCATTTGCATTTTACAATTATTGGAATTAATGGTAATTTTATAAATCCATCAGAACTTATAGATTAACCAAAAAAAAGCTACAACTAAATGTTGTAGCTAGAACTTTATATAAAAAATACCATTAATTTTTTACCATTTTATTATAACATATAATTTTATATTTTTCAAGAAAAATATAATCTACATTTTTTATATAACTTTTATTAATATTTATTAAAACTAATACTAATTATTATTTTCTACTTTTTCTTCTGATTTATTAAGTGAAAACTTTGCTATTGAAACTTCATATGCTACTTTTGGTATTACTGTACCATCTGGCAATTTTTTTTCATAATTTCTTGATTGAATTCTTCCAGATAATTTTACTGGTGTTCCAATTTCAATTTTTTCACAAAATTTAGCATTTCTTCCCCACAATATGCATGGTATATAATCAGATTTTTTGTATGATCTATTTACAGCAATTAAAACATCTGCTATTTCTCTACCAAGTGGAGTTTTTCTATAAATTGGTTGTTTACAAATATATCCCATAAAATTTGCATTATTTAAAGTAAGAATCTTTTCATCTTCACAAAATTCTATATCTCTTGCAAATACTGATAAAACTAATTTACTTTTTCCGTCATTTTGTTTATTATATGATCTAAATTGACCTTTAATATTAACTAATTTACCAATTTCTAATTCATCAATATCTATTAATCTTTCTGAAATTATTATTGGTAATTTATCAACAGAGTTACTAAGTCTTTTTGTTTCTATAAAAAACTTATAGAACTTTTCATCATATATTTCATGACTAAATTCTAATTTACTATTAATTTTTCCACCAATTTCTACGTAATTATTTTCGCTATAATTTTCCATTATAAACTTCCTCCTTTGGTTATTTATACTTTAATCTTATGTACCATACACAAAAAAAATTACTATGATAATTAAATTATATCATAATAATCTTTTTTTGTAAAGCTTTATGTAAACATTTTATTGTATTATTTTTATTTTAATTACAAAATAATCAATATATGTAATATTAATGTAACAATAGTTTAAATTATTTCAAAAATATTACAAATATATTTACTTAGTTTATTTTACAGTATTTACAAGTTCTATCATTGATTTAGCTGATTGTATATATTCCTTAAATGTAGCTCTTACTAAAATTTTTTCTTCAAATAAAGAATTTTGTTCAATAAAGTCCATAAAAAGAGTTATACCTATTCCTTTATTTATAAGCTTTAATACAGATCTACTATTACTAAAAATATTTTTTATATTATTTTTTCTTATATTTAATGATTTTTTTATAGTTTTATAATTATTTAATTCTTTTTTATATTCTATCATCAATTTTTCCAAAAATTCATCTTTTTCATAAATTTTATATTTATCAATTCCATAAATTTTTGCTGCACACTCTAAACCAAATATTGTTTTTAGACTAAATAACTCTAACATTTTATTAAATTCACTAGGTTTAAAATAGAAATTAAAACCTTGAACTTTATTAAAACTTTTTAGAGTATCTAAATAACCAAGTTCAATATTTTTCTTCATCTGTTGTTTGTTAAAATCAAACGTTCCTCCTACTTTTTCATTAGGTTTTATCATTTTTATATAGACATTCTTTGAAGCATTTTTTCTTTTTAATCCCATTCCAGTAACATCAACAACTATAATATTTTTATATCCTTTTTTTATTAACATATTAATTGGCATATTATCATATAAGCCACCATCAAAGAAATGTTCACCATCAATATTTTGAGACTTAAATATAGGAAAACATGATGAAGCAAGCAAAAAATCTACCATTTTTTCTTTTGGAATATCTTTTTTAAATAATTCTACTCCCTTATTTTTCGTTGAAAAAGTTATCATTCCAAAATCCACATCTGAATTATATATTTTATCTACATCAATATATTTTTCTATGGTTTTTCTTAAAGCATCGTTTGAGATGCCTCTTTTTTCTATATATTCTTTTGTAATTTTGGCTATATTTTTTAAACTAAATATATCTTTTGTTTCATCAATTTTACTATCTATTGAAAGTATATCATTTAATTTTATGCTACCATATAAATTTAGCATTTTTTCTAGATCATCTTGCAATACTAATGCACCATTTAAAGCTCCAATTGAAGTTCCTACTACAGCTTTCACATTTATTTTCATTCCCTTTAAAGCTTTATATACGCCAACTTGATAAGCTCCTTTTGTACCTCCACCTGCAAGTACAAGTCCATATTCTTTTTCTTCTATATTTTCTTCAAATTTCATAACTCACCTACTTGATTTAGTATAATTGATATTAAACCAATTACAATATGATTAATTGGAAAAGACAAATAAAAAATATTTTTTAATTTTTTACTTTTATTTCCTAATTTTCCATTATATAAAAATATTGGAATACAAGATAATATTGAAAAATATGATAATATATTTTTATCTATACATATTAATAGAATTGATATAAAAATTAAAATTTTATAAATATATTCATTTTTATATCTTAATTTATACATTTCGCAAAAGTAAAAACATATTCCGAGTATTAAAACCCTAAATGAATAATCAAAATTTATAAAATAATATAATAAAAATATAAATATTATAAGTATAAAATTTAACTTGTTTTTTACCAAATTGCTAAAAGATTTTAAAACTAATATAATTAATGAAAAACTAAATAATATATTTAAACAACTTACTAAATCTATATATTTTAAATTAGTATATCGATTAAACATAAATTGAAGTATAAATAATATTAATTGTGTAAAAACGGCCATTCCAAAAATTTTCAATAAATATTTCTTTAAATTTTTAGTATGGAAAAAGCCTTGCACCAATAAAAAAGTAAATATGGGCATGGCAATTCTTCCAATAATTCTGAACATATAAAATACTTGTATATCTATATTTTCAAAAAAATAATATCCAATATGATCAAATATCATACAAGTTATTCCAATTATTTTTAATATATTAGATGTTATAGATATTTTTTTCATTATTTTTTCAACAACTCCATCATATTTTTCTTGTATGATTCAACTCCCGGTTGATTAAATGGATTTACACCTAATATATAACCACTCATGGCACAAGCCTTTTCAAAGAAATATATTAACTGTCCTACGTTATACTCAGTTAAATCTTTAATATTTATAACTACATTTGGTACACCACCATCAATATGAGCTTTTAAGGTACCATT
Source organism: uncultured Clostridia bacterium (assembly GCA_944383035.1). Lineage (GTDB taxonomy): Bacteria > Bacillota > Clostridia > TANB77 > CAG-465 > CAG-465. The sequence continues at coordinate 1,260 of CALWOE010000023.1, read as the reverse complement.
AAATGCTTGTTTATTTATAAAATCAATATCTTTTCCTGCTAAGTAATCTAAACCATCCATACTATTTTTAACTTCAGGTAATTGTAAAAATGTTCTATCAAGTTCAATGTTTATTACTGTTTCAAAAATATTTCTTTTTCCTTCTTGAATTAATTGCCCCATCGAATGTAAATCTGTTGTAAAATTGACACCGGCTGGGAAAATTCCTTTATGATCTTTTCCTTCACTTTCTCCAAATAATTGTTTATACCATTCTATAAAATATCTAAATGATGGTTCATAACTTGCTAAAAGTTCAATTCTTTTACCTTTATTATACAAAATATTTCTATAAGCTGCATACTTATAACAGTCATTTTCTGTAAGATTTTTTTCGTTATATACATATGAAGCAAATTGGGCACCATCAAGTAAATCTTCTATATCGATATTTGCAACTGCAATTGGTAAAAGACCAACTGGAGTTAATACTGAATATCTACCTCCTACATTATCTGGTACAACAAACATTGGATAATCATTTTTTACAGCTATATCGTGTAAAACTCCTTTTTCTTTATCAGTTGTTACATATATTCTTTCTGCAGCACCTGCAATCCCATACTTTTCTTCTAAAAATAATTTTAACATTCTAAAAGTTAAAGCAGGCTCTAAAGTTGTTCCAGATTTAGAAATTACATTTATTGCAATATCTTTATCTTCTATATATTTAAATAAATCTTTTATATATTTGGCACTCATGTTATTTCCAGCAAATATAATTTGAGGATGTTTTCTTTTAGAAAAACTTTCTAAATTACTAAAAGAACTATCAAAAAGATCAATTACAGCTTTTGCTCCTAAATATGAACCGCCAATACCTACTACTATAAAAACATCAGCTTGTTTTTGTATTTTTTTTGCACATTCTTTTATTTTTTCAATTTCTTTTTCATCTCTACTTGTTGGTAAATCCATCCATCCAAGCATATCATTACCAAGACCTGTTTTATTATTTAACATATCATGCGCATTAAATACAATGTTTTCAAAATTTTTTAGTTCAAATTCATTAACAAATGTATTTAATCCTTTAAAATCTAATTTTAATCCTTGCATTAAATCACCTCATTTACTATATAATACCACAATATACTTTTTTTTACAATATTATATAAAAGAAAAAAATGGTTATATTTTATACTGTTAAGTGAAAAATTAAAAGCAAGTAAATTACGAAGTAATATATTTTACTCTTACATTTGATTTTAATGTACAACT
>CALWOE010000022.1 GCA_944383035.1 uncultured Clostridia bacterium | reverse complement strand
TGACACTTCGTCGATACTTACGCGTGTATTGGACTTTCACCAACTAGATATATACCATGCACGGCACACCAAAAAAAGTTACAAGATACACTTGTAACTAAATCTTAAAAATTATGCCTCCATTTGTTTTCCCAAAATATTTGCCGCAGATTGTACCAATTTATATTCAACTTCTGTTATTTTTTTATTAAAATTAGTTGATAATAATATAACCGAACCAATAGCATCAGCGTCACAAATTATTGGTGCTATTATTTGAGCAGAATATTTTAATAGTTTTTCTCCCATTAAAATTCTTTTTGGATTATCATCTACTGTAGACCAAATACTTCTGTCTTCCATTACCTCTCTTACATGTTCACTAATTTCATGAGCTAAATACTCATTTTTAGGAGCACCAGATACTGCTATAACAGTCTCATTATCTGTTACTAAAGCTGTAAAACCACTAATTTTAGCAAGTGTATCTGCATATTGATCAGCTATTGATAACATATCTCCCATAGGAGCATATTTTTTTAAGACAATTTCACCAGTCTTTTCTATATAAATTTCTAATGGAGCGCCGACTCTAATTCTTAAGTTTTTCCTAATCTCTTTTGGTATAACTACTCTACCTAAATCATCAATTTTTCTTACTATTCCTGTTGCTTTCATTTTTACCTCCTGAAATTATCACTAATATTATTAGTTTTTTTAAGATTTTTATACTATTATTAATATGCATTATAAAAAGTATATCCTAAATTTTGTAAGAAGTCATAGGAAATTTTTTACAGTTTTTATAAGAATATTGATTTTTAGGCACTTTTAGGTGCATAGAACTTTTGTTCTGCTATAAAAAAATATACACTAAAAATAGTATATAACATACATAGTGTTATTATATAACTATAAGTGTATATTTTATCATTATTTTATTTTTTCTAATTTTTCTATATTACTAGCTAAATTTTCAAATAAAGCCATTTTAATTGTCTTTTCTCTTCCATTTCTGTTACGTCTTATTATATCAGATAGATATTTTAAATTTTTAGAATCAGCTTTATATAATTCTTTTTTATCATTATATCTTACTTGCATCATATTTATTATATTATACAAATCATAATTTGGTACAAGTTGTAATTTTTGATACAAATCATCCATATCATATCTTGAAAATACAGGTAAATCTTTATATTCTCCCATAATTTGCCTATAAAATTCTGGAATATCATTTGGAAGATATCTAAATAGCTCTGTAGCTTTCTCTGTTGCTATATCTTCGATAACCTTTTTCTTTATATCTATATAATGATCTTTTATTTCTTCTATATCTTTATCTTCAATATCATAATCTGTATCTACATTTTCAATAATATTTTTTATATTATCTTTTTGTTCAGATGCTGCAACTTGCATTCCTAAAATAAAAGTTTGTTTTAAATCATTAATTGGATAAGTTATAAGATCTGAATTCATTAAATATTTAAATACTGCAAAAAGTTTTACATGTTCTTTAAAATCAACTTTTCCAGATTTTACTTCATCAATTACTTGCTTCCATAAAAGATCAAAATCAAAATCAGAAAGCTTCCAATATTCACCACTAATCATTTTTGTATATTTCTTCGTTGTTTCTTCTTTTGCATCTTGATATTTATTTTGAGCAGCTTCTAAATCTGTTTTAAATAACTTTTCATCAAAATATCTTGTTCTTATATATACTTCTATAAATTTAAAAAATTTATATTTTGATAAGCTATTTAAAAAGTATCTATTATCAAATTCTCTTAAATAGAATTGATTATTATCGTTTAATATTTTTGAAGTAAAAATAACTGAATTATATTCATCATTATCATTTATAGATTTTAATTTTTCTTTACTTACATTTCCTGCTTTTATTTCAAAAGATACCGCTATTGTAAATGTAAGCATAGTTTTTAATATTTCTAAATTTATATCTGGATAAACTCTTTTTACCTCGTTATATATCTTTTCAAAATCATTTAATGAATGTTTTAAAATTCTTAAATTTCTAGTATCTGATTTTTTAAATGCAGATATAATCAAAGATGTATTTCTTTTAAAAAAGTCTGATAATTCCTCGTTATATGAATATTTCATTATCATACCACTTAATATATATGCATATTCTGGAACATATTCAAAAGTCTCACCGATAAGTTTTTCTTTTATTCTTTCATAGGCATTTGCTTTATCAAAAATATCTGATATTTTATCTTCTAATAAATTAGCAAGTGGTTTTTCTATTTTTGGTGTCTGATCTGTACCAAAAAATTTATTTTTATCTTTTTGAACAAGCAATCCCTCTTTATCCAAAATATACGTAGCAATCATTGTTTTAAATTCAACATTATTATTTTTAAATTTAGTTGCAAGTTCTTTTTCATTACAAATAAGAATTGTTTTAATACCATCATGTTCAACAAAATTATTTATATATCCAAGTATATCTATAACATCAACATTAGCTCTTTCAAGATCATCAAAACATAAAATTTTATCATCTATAGAAAACATTTTTGAAAAATCTACTTTATCTGATGAAAAAGTAGTTGTACCAAAAAGATTTGCCATATCTAAACCAGTCTTAACATACTCTGGTATTACATTTCCTTCTCTTGTATCAACAAATTTCTTTAATGTTTTATTTATCATTGGATTTGTTTCTATAAATATTTTCTTTGATATTTCTTCTAAGCTATTTATACCATATAGTGACATATATATAGTTTTATAATTCTTACCATTTACTTTTAAAGATTCAAGTCTACTTCTTAATTTATTATTCCAAAAATATGTCTTTCCACTTCCCCATTCACCATTTATCATAACAGCATAATCAGTGTATGGTTTTTTTACATAATCACATATACATTCAATTAATTCTTCCACTTTATATATCACCTCAATATATCGTTATTTTAACATATAAATAAAAATTATTCAATAAGCGAATTTCTATTATTATAAATTATTAATTATCTTTTGTTTAAGTCCTGTATTTCTATTTTTACTATCTACATTATCTACCATATAATTTATCATTTTTTTACTTCCAATTATAACAAGTTTCTTTTTAGCACGTGTCATTGCAGTATAAAGTAGATTTCTTGTAAATAGCTTAGGATATCCAATATATATAGGAAGTATACAAAAATCAAACTCACTACCTTGACTTTTATGAATAGTTATAGCGTATGCGTGTTCTAATTGATCTAATTCATCAAAATCATACTCTACTTCTTTTTCATCATCAAACAAAACATATAACTTTTCTTCTAAATTATCAATTTTTGTTATATATCCAATATCACCATTGAAAACACCATCAAAAAATTTCCCATCTATAGAAAATTTCTTATCATAATTATTTACAATTTGCATTACCTTATCTGATACTCTAAATGTTTTATCTCCAAATTTTTTTTCTATTTTTATACCATCTTTTTTATTTAATTTTTCTTGCAAAATTTCATTTAATTGTATAGTACCAAGTTCAGTTTTTTTCATAGGAGTAAGTATTTGCATATTCTTTAAAATATCAATTGCATCTTTTACATCTTCATGTAAGTCTATTTCTTCAGATATAACAGAATCTATTTTATCCAAAGTAGAACTTACGCTATCAGTCTGATAGAAAAAAAGATCAGTATCTTTTGTTTTAAACTCCGGATAAATACCATCATTTACTCTATGAGCATTCACAATAATATCACTTTTAGCACTTTGTCTATATATCTTCTTTAAATATACTGTATTTACGCAATTAGAATCTATTATATCTTTTAAAACTGCTCCCGCTCCAACAGATGGTAATTGATTTACATCTCCAACCAAAATAAGTTTTGTATTTACCTTTAAAGCTTTTATTATATTATTCATCATCATGGTATCAATCATCGACGCTTCATCTATAATAACTACTTCTGCCTCAATAGGTCTAACCATTATATCTAAAAATATATCTAAATTATCATTTTCTACTTTTGTAATTTCGAGTAGTCTATGTAATGTTTTTGCCTCTTTGCCAGTTGTCTCTTTTATTCTTTTTGCTGCTCTACCAGTAGGTGCACATAAAACATATTCTTTTTTTAGATTTTCTAAAATATCAATAATACATTTTATAATAGTAGTTTTTCCTGTACCAGGTCCGCCTGTAATAACTGAAATATAATTATTAAGACAAGTAGAAATTGCTTGTTTTTGTTCATCAGATAGAACTAAACTATTAACATCACTTACTTTTTCAATTTGCTTATCATAATTTTTAATTTTAATACTTTGCCTTGTTTTAGCTATAATAGATTTAGCTATATTTTCTTCCGCTAAGTATAAACTACGTCTAAAGACAAATTCTTTTTGATTAATATCTTCTGTATAAATTTTCTGCATAAATTTAAGTCTAGCAATTCCATTAATTATATCTTGTTCATCTACATTTAAAATAGACATTGAATAATCTACTAACTTATCTAAATCTATACAAGTATGTCCAAACTCAGTTACCTTACCTAAAGCATATAATATTCCTGTATCTATTCTATCTTCATTATCTAAACTAAGTCCTAATTTTTTACCAATCTCATCTACTAATTTAAAATCAATAGATTTAACAAAAGATATAAGACTATATGGATTTTCTTTTACGACTTTTATAGTTTCATTACCAAGTGCTTTATATATTCTACTTGCAACAAGAACACTAATTCCAAGATTAGATAAATATTCTATACTATTCCATTTATCCCATTCTTCATTAAAAAAAGTATTTAAGTTTTCTATTTTTTCCAAATTAAGTCCTTTTACTTCACGTAATTTTTCAGGATTAAATCTTATAACATTTATAGCATCATCACCAAATGTATTTATAATATTAGTTGCTGTTTTTTTACCAACACCTTTTATATTATCAGCAATATACTGAATTAATGCTGAATTTGTTTTTGGAAGTAATTTTTTATAATTTTCAAATTTAAACTGTTCTCCATATACTTTATGAACTACAAATTCCCCATCTAACTCTATTTCATCGCCAACCTCAATGTCTTCAATTTGACCTGTAGCAGTAGTATAATCTTTACCACTTTTAAGTAGTAAAACAGTCCATCCATTTGTTTTATTACTAAATATTATTGTCTCAATTTTTCCATCAATTTTCATAAATAATCTCCTTGATATAATTATATAATATATTTTTTAAAAAGCAAGAAAAAAGTTAGTAATTAAAATTATAATTACTAACTAATTTGTATACTATAAAAATACAATATCACATGGATTGTTTTTTATGGATTCAAATTCGCAATCTGAAATATCAGAAAGATTTTCAGTTGGGACTTTGTAAATATATAATTTTTCTTTTATCAAACAAATAAGATAATTGTTTGTATTAACCTTTATGATATAACCAGACTTTAAGCAAGAAATAGGAATAAAAACATCCTCTGTTTCTGGATCATTATATATTCCATTTATAAAGCATGGCTTAATCACATTTAATATATTTCCTTTTAATTCCAATCCCAATTTTTTTAAAACTTCCATTTTAACCTCCATCAATTTTAATTTTTTGAACCAGAACTTTTCTTAATTAGTCTTCCAAAAATAAAAGCAATAACAAAAATAATTACTAATCCTACAATAATAACATTAAATTTTGATGGTGATATAAACAACATATAAATCCTCCTAAATTTTAATAGTTATACTTTTTTCAACTGGTTCATACTGACGTACTTTAATACCTGCTTCTTTTAATAGTTTCAATGAAGAATCATATTTAATAGAAGAAGATTTTTTCATTTTTTCATAAACAATCTCGCAAATACCAGATTGAATAATAATCTGTGCACATTTATGACACGGAAACAAAGTGACATATAAAATAGTGCCTGTTAAATCTCCTTTATAAATATTAATAGCATTTTGTTCTGCATGAACAACAAAATCATGTTTTACCTCATCACTCCAATGCTCATCATCATCCGGTATTCCAAAAGGCATACCGTTATACCCTAAAGACAATACTTCATGTCTTTTATTAACAATACATGCCCCAACTTGAGTTTTTGGATCTTTGCTTCTGCTACTAGCAAATTTAGCTAGTCCCATAAAATACGAATCCCAAGATGGAATATCTTCTCTGAAAGTTATACAATTCATCTTTACACCTCTTTTTTCTTAAAATACAAAATAGCTGCAACACATACAAGAACTGCTGTAATAATAATTCCTACAATTCCGACTATTGTACTAATGTATTTGTAGATCACAACACTCCCTTCCAGTAATATTCCACATCCGTATAAAAAAAATGCTAAAAAAACAAGTCTTAATGCGTCTTTCGATTCATTTGTTGATTTAGATTTTGTTTTTCTTACTTTGTATAAGTAATATGAAGTGGAAATTAAGATATAAAAAAATAGAACTGTAAATAGCAAATCAAATACCTGCATAAATATCACTCCTAGTAATAGATCAGTTTTACTATTTTTTTAAGTCCAAATAAACTAACAAAATTAGCCATATGAAATAACATAAAAAAATGTAGTAGTGAAATATTCATTTTAATCCTCCTAACTTTTAAAATAATCATTTTAAACATATTCATTTTACTACAACAATAATTATACCATTTATAGTTTGTTATGTCAATTGTAACATAAGATTTTTTTTATTTATCAAGTAATATATTTATGTAAATTTTTGTAAAAAAATATAATAAAAAAACAAAAAATTAGACAATTTTTCTAACCTTTTGTTTTTTATTATTTTAATATATTTTTTATTTTTATTTTTTCATTACTTTTATAAAATATACATAAAGAGCAATAAACATACATACATCACATACAGCTAAAATTACATATATAATAGAATATAAATTTACTTGATTTATATGTGTATCCATTCTTTCAACATAGAGTTCTACTTCTCCTTTTACATCATTTAATTGAGTATATGTAAGTTTTTTACCAGTTTCGTATCTCTTATCGCTAGTTTTTTCCTCTAATATAGAATGTAGCTCAGATATTTCATAATTTGCAGAATTTATTGGAATAGATGCAATAAAAAATGAAGAATGTTTATCATATTCTTTATAATTATAATCTTTTACGATATCTATAAAATCATCCATTGTCTCCCCAATCATAACTGCATTATTCAAATCGGCTTTAACTTTATTTAATCTAAAATTATTAGTCATTACATAAGATACAAAAAATACATTTATTACAATTAAAATAGCTGTTGCAATAATAAAAATTCTTTGTGAATCTTTAGAACTAATCAAATAACTTGTAACGGCATTTTTTATAGTATAATTATAAATATTATAACATACAAAAACAATATCTAAATATAAAGCTATAAATGGCATAATAAACCTATAATCAGTATCTATCAGTAAAATATGTAATCCTACTATCAAACTTGGTATTAAAATACTTAATGTGACTTTTAAAGGCATATTTATTTGTACAGTCCTAATAAACATCACAAATGCTACAACAAATATTAACATTTGAATAACAAATACTGGTATTCCAAGATAAAATAATTTAGCTACTAAAGCTACTGCAGCAAATACCAGAGTAAATAAAAAAATTTTATTTTCTTTTGATAAATTAATTCTTTCCTTTTGCATATCAATCCCCCACGATATAATTAGTATAACAAATACTGTAACTTTTTACAACAAGTAATCATATTTTTATATTCAAAATATATAATTTATACTAGGAGGTATATTATGTGTTATGATTTTAAAAGTTTAGGTGAAAAAGAAGAAATTATAAAAAGAAAAATAAGTTTTAAAAAACAACATCAAGACAAAGTGCCGGGAATTGAAAGTATAATGATACCACGACCAATATTTGATGATACATCACATAAAGGAACTGATAAATTAAAAGACAAAGTTGCAATTATTACCGGAGGTGATAGCGGTATCGGAAGAGCTGTTGCCGTACTTTTTGCAAAAGAAGGCTGTGATATAGTAATTGTATATTTAAATGAAACTGAAGATGCTTTAGAAACAAAAAAATGTGTTGAAAAATACGGAAGAAAATGTCTACTGATACAAGGAGATCTAAAAGATGAAAAATTCTCAAAGTTTATTGTAAATAATACTATTGAAGCATTAGGTAAAATTAATATATTAGTTAATAATTGTGGTGTACAATATGTTAAAAATAGTATTTTTGATATAAGTGCTAAACAATTAAAAAATACTTTTGAAACTAATATATTTAGCTTTTTCTATCTTACAAAAGAAGTTTTACCATTTTTAAATAAGAATGATTGTATAATAAATACTTCATCAATAAATGCATTTAGAGGAAACAAAAAATTAATTGATTACTCTGCTACTAAAGGAGCAATTACTGCCTTTACAAAATCACTTGCAAAATCCCTAGTTAATAAAAAAATAAGAGTAAATGAAGTTGCACCGGGACCAATTTGGACACCTCTTATACCCGCATCTTTTAGTGAAGATGATGTTGAAGTGTTTGGAACTGATACACCACTTAAAAGACCAGCGATGCCATGTGAAGTAGCACCAGCATATTTGTATCTTGCATGTGATGATTCAAGCTATGTAACCGGACAAACAATTCATGTAAATGGAGGAACTATAATTTAAATTAAATGCCATATATTTATATGGTATTTTTCATATAAATTTATTTTTATCATATACATTTAATGTATAACTTGTACAAAGGAGTGATTTTATGTGGCATACAATGTCAAAAGAAGAAATAGCTAGAAAATTAAATACAAATACAAAAAATGGTCTTAATGAAAATGAGGCCAAAAAAAGACTAAATATTTATGGTGAAAACATACTTAAAGAAAAAAAGAAAGAAAGTTTTTTTAAAAAATTTATTAAACAATTTAATGATTTTATGATAATAACTTTAATCATTGCCGCAATAATTTCGTGCATTCTTTCCTTTTTAAATCAAAGTAATGATTATTTAGATTCAATAATTATTGTTGTTATTGTAGTTTTTAATGCACTTATTGGACTTATACAAGAAAACAAAGCTGAAAAATCAATAGAAGCATTAAAAAAACTATCTTCCCCGACTACAAAAGTAAAAAGAAACTCTAAAATAATTACAATTGATTCAAAAGACTTAGTACCTGGAGATATCATAATTTTAGAAACAGGAGCATTAGTACCAGCGGATTGTTATCTTTATGAGGCATATAACTTAAAAGTTGAAGAATCTGCACTTACAGGTGAAACAGTTCCAGTATTAAAAGAAGCAAATATAAAACTTAAAGAAAAAATTGCAATTGGTGATATTAAAAATATGGTATTTTCTTCTACAATTATAACAAATGGTCACGCTGAAGCAATTGTTGTTGATACAGGAATGAATACTAAAGTTGGTAAAATTGCTGATATGATTATATCAGATAGTGCACCTAGTACTCCACTACAAAAAAGACTTAGTAATGTTGGTAAAATACTTGGTATATTTTCTCTTGGTATTTGTTTTTTAATATTTATTATAGGTAGTTTTAAAGGTATATCAATATTTGAAATGTTTATGACATCCGTTGGTCTTGCAGTAGCAGCAATACCAGAAGGTCTTCCTGCAATTGTAACAATTATGCTATCCATCGGTGTTACAAAAATGGCAAGAAAAAATGCTATTATTAGGAAATTACCTGCTGTTGAAACACTTGGTAGTAGTAGAGTTATATGTTCTGATAAAACTGGCACTTTAACACAAAATAAAATGCAAATTGTAAAAGTATATGACGCAAAAGGTAGAACACAAGAAAAAGATACAAAATTTATACTAGAACTTGGATGCATGTGTACTGATAGTTATTTAAATTCTTCAAATGGAAAAATAGATATAGATGGTGAACCAACAGAAAATGCAATTGTAGAGGCAGCTTTAAAATATAAAATTAATAAAAATGATTTATATAATAAAATGAAACGTGTAAACGAAATTCCATTTGATTCAAATAGAAAATTAATGACTACAATACACAAATTAAGTAATGGAAAATATAGAATAATAACTAAGGGTGCTCCAGATACATTAATAAAAAGATGCTCCACATATTATGAAAATTCTTCAGTTAAATCTATTAATCATACAATAAAAGATAATATATTAAAATTTAATGAAACAATGGCAAAAGATGCTTTACGTGTACTTGCAATATCATATTATGATACTCCTACTCTACCATATAATATAACTAGTAATGAGATAGAAAAAAATTTAACTTTTGTTGGGCTTGTAGGAATGATTGATCCTCCAAGAGTAGGTGTTAAAGACGCAGTTTTAACTTGTAAAAAAGCAGGTATTAAAACTGTTATGATAACTGGCGATCACATATTAACTGCTAAAGCTATTGCAACAAATCTTGGTATATTAAAAAAAGATGAACTTGCTATTACTGGAGATGAATTAGATAAATTAAGTGATAGAGATTTAAGAAAAAACATAATGAAATATTCAGTTTTTGCTAGAGTATCACCAGAACACAAAGTAAGAATAGTAAAAGCATTTCAAAGTACTGGTGCAGTAGTTGCAATGACTGGCGATGGAGTTAACGATGCTCCAGCTTTAAAAATTGCAGATATCGGTGTATCAATGGGTAAAAACGGAACTGATGTTGCTAAAAACGCTTCTGATATGATTTTAACTGATGATAATTTTGTAACTATAGTTGAAGCTATAAAAGAAGGTAGACATATATATGAAAATATAAAACGTGCTATACACTTTTTACTTGCAACTAATATTGGTGAGATTGTAACTATATTCGTTGGACTACTATTAGGACTTGATTCACCTCTACTTGCTATTCAACTGTTATGGATAAATCTTGTTACTGATTCTTTCCCTGCAATCGGGCTTGGACTTGAAAAGGCGGATAAGCATATTATGGATAAAAAGCCAATTAATCCTAAAAAAGGTATTTTTTCAAATGGTCTTTTAAATAAAATATTTTTTGAGGGATGCATGATAGGTATTTTAACTTTAATTTCCTTTTATATAGGAAAAACAAATTACTCTTTAGATGTTGCTCGTACTATGGCTTTTGCATCACTTGGAATGTTAGAACTATTTCATAGTTTAAATTTACGTAGTGATAACTCTCTTTTTGAAGTAGGACTATTTAAAAACAAATACTTAAGTTTATGTATAGCTATTTCTCTTATACTTCAAATTTTAGTTATAGTAATTACTCCTATAGCTAATATATTTAATGTAGTTCCACTAAATAGTACTCAATGGATATATGTAATAATAATTTCTATTATCCCAATTGTTATAATGGAAATAAAAAAGAAAGTAAAAGAACTTGTTTTTGGTAAAACAATTTATACATTAAATTAAACATATATAAAAAATGAATTAGAAAAAAAATCTAATTCATTTTTTTATTAATTTTTTTAGGAATAAAATATATTAAAAATAACAATATAGTAATAAAAGATAATAAAACTATTGATATGATAAATAAATCTATATTAATTGTAATAGTTCTTCCAAGATACATGTTTGTAAGCTTTTTACCATATATATTAATACCTAATACTAATAAAAAAAGTAAAATAAAACTTATAAATGTAGACATTAAAATATATTTAATAGTTTCAAACTTGTTTATAAAAATAAGTATTAATACAAGTATTAAAATTACAATTAATACAATAATTTTAAAGTTTGTTGAACAAATTATATCGTATATTTTAAAAATATTTGTTATTTCCTCTTTATATTCTGAAGTAAAATATTCTATAACATCATCACTAATTTTATCAAAATCAATCTTTGCTAATTCTGACTTTAAAAATTCTCTAAACTCATAACTAAAAGAAGAAAATTCTTCATCTATTATATTATTTATTTCAGTCTCAATATCTAAATCTATATCAAATATTTCATCTGACTTGTTATTTTTTAGTTTTAAATATATATCATCTAAAAATTTATCTGTTATATTTTGTATATATGGACTTTCCTTTATATCATCACCTAATTTAGATATAAAATTATTGTCTAATTTATCTATTACCTGATCTAATATATATGAAGATATTTCTTGTTTTACAAAACTGTCAGATAGTGTCTTTAAAATTGAATCTTTAATTGCAAAACTTAATATTAAACATAAAATTAAAACAGATAACAAAATCATACATATATAACTTATTACTTTTTTCATAAAATCACCCTACATATATATTATAAAGCGCTAGACCAAAAAAGTCTAGCACTTTTTATAATATTCTTAGCATAACCTCCATTACAATAAGTGTCACTATAGAAAGTATTATTGCAATTATAAATGGATAATCTAAAAACATATATACAAAATTTGATATTCTATTTTTTTCTTTTAAAACTTTTTTATCTTTGTCTTTATTTTTATATTTTTTATCTTTAAATATAAATAAAAGTTCTTTTGATATAAGAAGCGTACCAATTATAATCATTGCAAAATAAACAAGATTAATTATACTTAAGGCATACATATTTTGCTCAAAAATCATAGTAAGAGCAGCATATCCATTATTTAAGAAGTGTATTATCATACTTGTCTTTAAATCTTTTGTTTTAATAACAACTACACTTAAAATAATTCCCATTAAGAAAGCAAAAATACCTTGTGTTAAATTCATATGTAATATTGCAAACATGAGTGATGAAAATATTATTGCAAATAAATTTCCATATTTTTTACATAAATTTAATACTCTATCACGTATAAAATATTCTTCGAAAATTGCAGGTAAGATTGCAGTTTGTATAAAGAATAATATCATAAGAAGTACTGATGATGAATTAAACATATTAAATGTTTCTAATACATCAAAATTCATTCCAAGTTTTGTATATATATAATTTAATACTATTTGTAAAATAAAGACTATTGGTAATGTCATTAAAACATATTTTAGTTTATATCCAATACCTACTACTTCATTTTTATTAATTTGTTTATCTTTTTTTAGTTTATTCTTACTATTATTATCCTCTTTACTATCTTTTCTTTTATTATTTATATATAGTCCAATAAATAATGATGGTATAAGTAAAGATAATACAAAAGTAACCATATTCAATATCTGTGTTTTTAAAGCATCAGATATGTTAAATATACCAATAACAGGTGTTAATATAACAGATATACCAAGTTGACATACTATAAATAAAATCATTGACATACCTATTATAAAACCAAATCTTGTAAACTCTTTTTTCTTTATTATATTCTCCTGAATTTGAACTTTCGAAATATTTTTATTATCCTTTTTCTTATTCTTTTTATTAGAATAATCTAGCACACCATTTTTAAATATTTTTCCACATACTTTAAATAATATAGGAATTGATACTATAAGTAAAACAGTTGCAATTATAATCTGAATAACATTTGCTTGTCCCAAAAGTAACATTGTAGGTATAAAATACATGGATATAATTGGAATACAAGACAAAATATATATAAGTATATTTGGAACTTTAAGTGGTGTTATAACAAGACTTGCAACCATATATATACATAAATTAATTACAACAAGTAAAAATGTTGAATTAGAAGCCTCTGTAATATTAGTTGTTTTAGCAGACACGGCTGCTTGTATTATACATTGTACAAGTACAGTAAGTATCATAAACACAATAACTATAGTTGCAAATATAATAACACTTGAATCAATATTAAAAGTTGAAATCCCATTTATAGCATTACTATTTAATCTTAAATTTGGTGAATAATAAATAATAGTTATTAAATTATTTATTAAAGTACCAATAACAAAATATACTACAGAAAATATAACTTGTATTATTAAAGTAATATTTATACTAAGTATTTTGGCTATTAGATATTTAGTTGAACTTATACTAGTGAGTACATATTCAATGCTCTTTGACATTTTTTCTTGTGATATATCATTTGCTATCTTTGATAACACAATCATTAATATAATTAATATTAAATAATTAGATATAGTTTGCATTATAGTTTTTATATCACTATCTTTATTATCTACCGCTAGTGTCGTTCTAGATATTGTAGTTTCTTCTTTTAATTTTTCTAAGACATTATCTGATATGTTATATTCTTGTTTTATTATACTCTCTTTAGTACTATCTGCTGTATTTTTAATAATATTATATATTTTTGTACTAAACCCTTCTTTAGATACTACATCTAGTGATATTATCTCGTCTGATGAATATTTTACTTCAATTAATATTTTTTCTTGTATATTATCTTTTGTATATGAAGAAATATCATCCACTTTTTTTATGTTAATCTTTTCATTTCCATTATAATTTTCTAAGTTTTTTTGTAAGTTTTCATAATATAAATTTTTATCATCTTTTACTTCAATATTTATTTCATTTTTACTTAAATTAATGTTATTTTCTTTTAAAATTGTTGATACCGTATTATAATTTAATACAATAACAGTAAGTAAAAAAAGTACAATATTTAATACAATAAACCACTTATTTCTTATATCCTTTTCAAAAGTAAATTTGATAATATTTAAAATCTTTCTATTCATAATGTTTACCTACCTTATCTATAAATATATCATTAAGACTTATTTTTTCTGTTGTTAAATTAGTTATATTGCTATTTTTAAGAGTGCTAAACATTTGTTTGATATCGAGATTTTTACCAACTTTCAATACATAATTATCATTACTTTTTTTATCAATATTTATTATATTTTTATCTTCTTTTAAATTTTCTATATCATTTTTATCAAATTTACCAACTAAATTTATAACTTTTGTGTTATATGAATCTTTTATATCATCTATATTTCCCTTTATTATTTCCATACCATGATCTAATATTAAAATATCTTCACAAAGCATTTCAACATGATCCATTCTATGAGATGAAAAAACAATTATCTTACCACTTTCTTTAAGCTCTAATAAAACTTGCTTTAATTGTTCAACACTAATAGGGTCTAAACCTGAAAATGGCTCATCTAATATTAAAAGTTCTGGATCATGAAGAATTGAAACAATAAATTGTATCTTTTGCCTATTTCCTTTTGATAAATCTTTCTGTTTCATATTCATATATTCTATAATATCAAACTTTGAAGTCAATTCAAATAATCTTTTTTTTATACTTTCTTCATCCATGTTTTTAAGCATACCATAGTATATACATTGGTCTAAAACTGTATACGATGAAATAAGACTACCTTCTTCAGGTAAATATCCTATCTTATCTAATATTTTTTCATCTATTATCTTATCATTGTATAGTACTTTACCACTATCTTGCTTTATTATATTTAACATACATCTAAAAATTGTAGATTTACCAGCTCCATTTCTCCCAAGAAGTCCAAAAATTTTTCCTTTACTTGCATTAAAAGAAATATTATTTACTGCTACATTTTTATCAAAAGTCTTAGTTAAATTTTCTACTTTAAGCATATTACCTCCCATTTAATTTTTAATATTATACCATATAACTTTAAGTTTGTATATCATAGAAATTTAAGAAAAATAAAAAGTGCACAAATTGTACACTTTTAAATATTATTATATAGAATAAATCTCTTCAAATCCTAAACTTAAAGCATATCTAATATTATCATCTTCTACGACGGACATATATACTTTTGAAACTAGCATATTCTCTTGAGATACGATATTTTTAAATTTTTCATTATAAAGTTCTTCTCTTATCCCTCCAATAAATATAATATTTATTCTTGAGACTTCATGACATAAAATATTATATTTTTCATATATATCACATATTTTGTTCAATACCTGTGAATATATAGATTCATTAATATTAAAATTAACTGGATTTTTAATATTTAAATCTATAGAATTTACATTTAAAATATTAACATTATTATTAATACAATATCCTTTTTTATCAAATAATAAAAAACAAACTTCTTTATTTAAATTAACTTTTTTTAGTTGTGTCATAACTAATTCCTGTTCATTATCTATTGATAAATCACATATAACTATTGTAAATTCTTTTAATTTACTATAATCTATAAATTCTTTTTTATTTTTTAAATTTTCTGATATTTCAACAAAAGTAATATTTATATTATTCTCTAATGTTTCCATGATAATCCTCCTAATTAATTATAATATATATCTAAACATAATCTAATAATATTATGTATAACAGTATTTCACACATATATTATAACATTCAAAATTTATTATGTCAACATTTACTTTTATACTTTATAGATTTAATGTTTAACGTTTTTACTTTTCTTTGATGAAAAAGATAAATTAAAAATAAAAGAAAAATATTTATTAATAGAACAAAAATATTAACCAAATTAAAATTTTCTTGTAAAAAATATCCTAAATAAGTAAACAAACAAACATTTATAAAACTATTTAAAATATTATAGATTATAAATTTTTTAAAACTAATTTTTAAACTTCCAATCAAAAATGGAAATATTATTTTTAAAAGTAGTGTATTTTTATATATAAATGTTAATAAAAATGGATAAGAATTAAAATATTCTTTTATCTTTTTAATTCCAAATTTTAAATAGTTAATATTTAAAAAATCACTAAAAAAATAACCAATTATATATATACAAATACTTCCAATTACACTTCCAATAAAAAGTGAAAGTAAAGTACAAATTAAAGAAAAACTATTTAGCGATAAAAGTATTCCTGATATATAACAAGTATAATTATTAATCTTAAATGGAATAATTTGCTCTAGAATTATAGATAAAAATATACCTAAATATTTATACTTTGCAATAAGACTTAATATAAATACATTCATAAATATAACACCTAATTTATGGTATGAAAAAAGAGTTATAAATATAACTCTTTAAATTAAATGAAAAGCATAATGAATAAAAAGATATAGTGCATATAAAGCTTGAAATGTAAAAATAGAACCAATACTAATAATGAACATCATCCTACTTTTATTTTCTCTTTTTTTCATCAAAAATTCAAACTTATCTTTAAAATTTTGCTCCTTTTTTTCAACTAATATTAAATCATTAAACTTAAGTTTTGCTTTACATTTTGGACATACAATTACTTTGTCTTTCATAACTTCATTATACTGCTTATCATTTAGCTGAATCTTTGAATAACATTTGTTACAATACATAATAAGCACCTCCAAAATTATATTAGTGTTATAAATTTTTTAAGTCTTGTATATTATACCACTTTAAAATCAAAAATCAAGTAGAATTCTACTTTTTTAAAAAAATAATTATATACATATTATATGTTTAAAGTTAATATAATGTACTATTACTTGGGTGATTTTTTTGAAAAAGAAACAATTATTTATATTAAATACAATAATACTTACAATTACTTCTTTTTTCCTAAGAGGAATTGGTATGAGTTTTAATGTTTATGTTACAAATAAAATTGGTGCAACTTCAATGGGGGTATATCAACTTATCATATCTCTTTATGCTTTTTTTATAACTTTATCTAATTTTGGAATAAGTTTTGCAACAACTCGAATAGTTGCAGAAAATATTTCAAAAGGAAATAAAAAATGTGCTACTTTAGCAGTACGATTATGTCTTTTATTTAGTTTAATAACATCAATTATTTCAGTTGTTTTTATATTTATTTTTGGCAAAATATTATCAAATACAATTTTACATGATGAAATATATAGATATCCAATATACATATTAGCAATAACTCTACCATTTGTATCCATTGCAGCAACAATAAATGGATATTTTACAGCAAAAAGAAAAGCGT
Source organism: uncultured Clostridia bacterium (assembly GCA_944383035.1). GTDB lineage: Bacteria > Bacillota > Clostridia > TANB77 > CAG-465 > CAG-465. The sequence goes on along the minus strand of CALWOE010000022.1, from coordinate 4,032 downwards.
ATAAAAATGCTATATCTCAAATAATTGAACAATTTTTCCAAATTATAATAGTATATTTTATACTTGCAATCTTTATGCCAAAAGAACCGATATATTCTGCCATTGCTCTTGGAATAGCTTCACTTGCTTCAGAAATTTGTTCATTTTTATATATTTTTATTTCATATGTTATAGAAATAAAAAAAGAGAAAAAAGATAATTTACTTTGTGAATGTACATCTAAAAAAGAAATAATAAAGAATATAAATCATATAGCTGTTCCAGTAGCTATTACATCTTGTATTAGATCATTTCTTGTAACTATTAAAAACTCACTGATACCAATTGGTTTAAAAAAATCAGGTATGAGTTATGATGATGCTCTAGCAAAATATGGAATTATAAATGCCATTGCTCTTCCCCTACTTTTATTTCCATCTGTATTTGTAAATTCATTTAGTAATTTATTAATGCCTGAATTTTCAAGATACATGGCAAAAAATGATTATAATAAAATGAGAATTGTAATTAATAAAATATTTAAAATTACACTTCTTTTTTCTTGTTTTATTATATTCTTATTTTTAATATTTGCAGATGATATATGTAGTATTATATATAAAAGTAAAGAAACATCTATTTATGTAAAAATTCTTGCTCCAATGCTCATTGTTACATATTTAGATACTATTGTTGATAGTATGTTAAGAGGAATTGATGAACAAGTAAGTGTTATGAAAGTAAATATATTAGACTTATTTATAAGTATATTTTTAATATATTTTATGCTACCTAAAATAGGTATTATTGGATATATATTAGTTATATATATAAGTGAATTTTTAAATTCAACCTTAAGTATAAAAAAATTAATGAAAAAAGTTAAAGTAAAATTCAAACTTTTTGATTGGATAATAAAACCATGTTTTGCAGGATTATTAACAACTAAAATATTATCACTACTTAGTAATCAAGTTACATTTTCTATTTATACTAAACTTATACTATATACTTCATTATTTTTTTGCTTTATATTTTTATTATCTTGTCTAAAAAAAGAAGATTTAAAAATATAAAAATAAAATATCATTATCTGTTATTTACTTGATAAATGTTATATTTTGTTGTAATATATAGATATGGTGAATAATATGAAAAACAAAAGAAAAAATAAAAGAGGTATATCTTTAATAACTTTATTTTTAATAATTATAATAATAAGTATTTTGAGTGCTACAGTAATAATTGTTTTAAATAAAAACAATATTATTAGTTTTGCAAATGAAACAGCTTTTAAAACCAATATAAAAGCATATATGGATACTTTAGAAATATATATATCTGATAATTACTTAAATAATCCAAACTTCCCTAATATATCTATTCGAGAAGATATAAATATAACTGATAAAGATGCACTAAAAAATATTTTCCCAAATGCAACTGTAAATGATCTTTCTCATATTCAAATATCTGATGGATACCTTGTTTATGAAACTGATGACAAAAATGAAATTACATGGCTAGACGAATTAGGAGTTAAAAATTCGTCAAATACAACTAAATATTTAGATGAATTAAAAATAGTTAAACTTGCTATAACAAATTCTAAAAATATAATTGGCAAATCACTAAATGATACTCCAGTTACAGTTAATAATATTCAGTATTCAAATGGTTATTATATATTAGAAGAAGATAATGACTACTCCAAACTTGGACTTACTAATATAAAATTTGGGCCATATATTGTAAATTATGATAAAAAAGAAGTTATTAATGTTAATGGTAGAAATATTAATGGTGAATATATATATTCTTAAACTGGACAAATTGTCCAGTTTTTAATTTTTTGTAACATCTCAAAAAAAAAATATATATAATATATTGTAAATCGAGGTGATATAAAAATGTCTACATACTGTGGATACTACACAAAAAATGATAAAGCAAATGATGAAAAAATTACAGATATGATAGAAGTTACAAAACAAAATGATAGTGATATTTGTGATAAATATATAACTTGCAATTTAAAATTTGCAAGTATAAATCAAAACATTTCAAGTTATAAGTATAAAAATAATATCTATACTATTTGTTATACTGGTAATATATTTAATAAAAAAGAACTAGTAAGAATTTTAAAAGAACATAATATTATACTTGATGATAAAAGCGATGAGAAAATAATTTTAAGTCTTTTTGCACTATTTAATGTTGATATGTTACTTATGTTAAATGGAACTTATTCATTTGTGATTTTTGATAAGCAAAATAATAAATTATTACTTGTAAGAGATAGACTAGGTGTAAAGCCACTATATTATACTACTACATTTTGCACTACCCCATCGTTTATATTTTCTACTAGTATAAAATCAATACTTAAACATAGTGATGTAAAAAGAGTTTTAGATAAAAAAGCTTTTCTTGAAATGATGGCATTAGGTCCAGCTCATACTCTTGGAAATACATACTTTAAAGATATTTTTGAAATAAAACCAGGACACTATGGTATATTTGATTTTAATACTTTCAATATAAATGAATATAAATACTGGGATTTAGAGTCAAAAGAATGTAATGATACACCTAAAGAGGCTATAAATAAAATTAAAGATTTAGTAATTGATGCAACAAAAATGCAAATTTCTGATAAAAAAGATATAGCTGCAATGTTATCTGGTGGATTAGATTCAAGTGTTTTATGTAAAATCGCAGAAAATTATATAGATGACTTCCATACTTTTTCGATAGATTACATTGGAAATGATACAGATTTTAAAGCAAATTCATACCAACAAACAAAGGATAGTGATTTTGTAAAAATAATGCAAAAAAAATTAAAATCAACACATAATGTTTTAAAAATTGATAACAAAGAATTGTTTTATTTATTAGATAATGCTATGATTGCTCGTGATATGCCAGGAATGGCAGATATTGATACATCAATGTATGCATTTTTACAAAAAATAAAAGATAATGGATATACTACTTGTCTATCTGGTGAATGTTCTGATGAGATATTTGGCGGATATCCTTGGTATTACAAATCACATCTAATGAATACTGATGGTTATCCATGGGCATTATCAGAAAATCTTAGATGCAATCTTATAAAAGAAAACTTAATAAAAAAAGAAGATATATATGATTATATAAATATGACTAAAAAAGATACTTTAAATAATGTTATTCATTTAACTCATGATAAAGAAGAAAACAAATTTAAAGATATAAATTATCTTACAATTAAATATTTCATGAATACTTTAATAGAAAGAACAGATAGAGCTGCTGTCATGAAAAATATGGATATAAGAATACCATTTGCAGACTATAGAATATTTGAATATGTATATAATTTACCAGCTAAAATGAAACTTGGATTAATGAATAATAATGAACCTATAGAAAAATATCTTTTAAGAAAAGCATTTGAAAATGAACTTCCAAATGAAATTATAAAAAGGAAAAAATCTCCATTTCCAAAAACATACAACAATGATTATTTAAATTTAGTCGAAGGAAAAATTAAAGAAATAATTGATAACAAAAATTCAAGAATACATGAAATTATAAATACAGATTATGTAAATCATTTAATTAATACTAAAGGAAAAGGTTTAAAAGAAAACTTATTTGGACAATTAATGACATATCCACAAACACTTGCTTATTTAATCCAAATAAATAACTGGCTTACTATGTATAATATAGATATAAAAATCGAGTAGAGAATAAATAATTATTTTATTTATTCCCTCTCACACCACCGTACGTACCGTTCGGTATACGGCGGTTCAATTTGTACATTCAATATGTACTTTTGTATATTGGTCTAGTAGAAATACTAGACCTCTTTTTCTTAATCTTTCTATATTGATAGCAAATTGTATATATGTTGTCTTACATATTTGATAATATCCTTTTCTTGTTGTTTTTGGACCACTTTTAGTTTATCAAAAACATGTGTTAAAATATATGTATAAATATGAGTCAATTTGTTGAGCATAGACATATTGACCAATATATTTGCTAGGAACA
>CALWOE010000021.1 GCA_944383035.1 uncultured Clostridia bacterium | reverse complement strand
GATTTAATTGCAACTTTTTTATGCCAAAAAATAATGTTGAGGTATATTTTCACCCCAACATTTATTATAGAGCCTGAATATGTACAATTTTTTGTACATATTTTTTTGATTTTTGCAATATTTTGTATTTTATTCTTTTTGTTTATGATATAATATAGTTATATGAAGGAGGATATATATGAAAAAGTACATAATAACTTTTGTTTTATTTATCTCAATGTTTTTTATATTAAATACAGCTTATGCAGCAAATGGATATACTATAGATAAATATGATGTAGATATAAAAATAAATGAAGATAATAGTCTTTATATAACAGAAAATATAGTTGCAAATTTTACAGGTCTTAATAAACATGGTATTATAAGAAATATTCCAGTAAGTAATACTATAAAAAGATTAGATGGAATAGAATATAAAAAAAGAGTAAAAGTAACAGATATAAAAGTAAACGAATCACATTCAATTTCTGCTGGTATAGATGAAATTAGTATAAAAATTGGAGATGAAGATGATACTGTTTATGGAAATAAAAATTATGTGATATCATATAAATATGATATTGGAAAAGATATGTCAAAAGATATAGATGAATTCTATTTTAATATTATAGGAGATCAGTGGGATACAGAAGTATCAAATGTTACATTTAAAATAACATTTCCTAAAGAGTTTGATACATCAAAAATAGGTTTTTCATCTGGTGTATATGGATCAGTAAATAATGAAAATATTGAATATAATGTAGATGGTAATGTGGTGACAGGTTCATATAATGGAACTTTATTACCATACAATGGACTTACAATTAGAACAGAACTTGAAGAAGGATATTTTATTGTTAAAGAAAAACCAATAGATGCTGTTACAATTTTTTGTATCATTTTCTTTATAGGATCAATTATATTAGCATATTATTTGTGGAGAAAGTATGGAAAAGACGATAATGTGGTTGAAACTGTTGAATTCTATCCACCAGATAATTTAAATAGTTTAGAACTTGCGTATATTTATAAAGGAGATGCTGACAGTAAAGATGTTATATCACTTTTAATTTATCTTGCAAATAAAGGATATTTAAAAATAGAAGAAATAAAAAAAGAAAAATTACTTGGTAAAGATACATACAAAATAATAAAATTAAAAGAATATGATGGCACAAACGAGTATGAGAGAGAATTTTTTAATGGTTTATTTTTATTAAAGAAAGAAGTAAAAGAATCGGATTTAGTAGATCGTTTTTATAAAAAAATAAATAATATATTATATAAAATAAAAAAATTAAAATATAAAATATTTGAGAAAAAATCTTTGAATGCAAGAATAATACTTGCTATAACAACATTTTTTGTAATGTGTGCTTTTGTGTTAAAACCTGTATATGATTTTATTGGTGGATTTTATATAGATTTAACTGGTGGACTTCTATTTATGACTATGGGATATATTTTTATTTTAGCAGATATATTTACAAATAAATCTAAAATTTATAAATCACCTTTATTTATTTTTGGAATTTTGTTTATATTGTTTCCAATAATTATATTTTACGCACAGATTTTCATAAATTCATTAACATCAATTATTATAGCTTTGACTGGAATAATATCATTTGTAATACTAATTGTATTTTTATGTTTAATGTCAAAAAGGACTGCGTATGGAATCGAAATGTTAGGAAAAATAAAAGGATTTAAAAACTTTTTAGAAACAGCTGAAAAAGAAAAACTTGAAGCTTTAGTATTAGATGATCCTAAGTATTTTTATAACATATTACCATATACTTATGTACTTGATATATCTGATAAATGGATTAAAAAATTTGAAACAATAGGTATTAATGAACCTGATTGGTATGTAAGTAATACACCATTTAATTATATTGTAATGTCTAACTTTATGCATAATACTTTAAATAGAGTACAAAGAGATATGATATCAACTCCTAATTCATCTGGTGGATCTTATGGATCTGGTGGCGGATTCTCCGGTGGAGGATTTGGAGGCGGGGGCGGTAGCTCTTGGTAATTTAGTATTAAATTTGGAGAATTTTAGTTATATATAATAAAATATGATGGTATATTTAAAAGTGAAAGGAATGATTTTCTTATGGACATTAAAGAAACAACAAAGATAATGTTAAAAGGTAGCGATAGTCATACTCAAGAGGCTGAAATAGTAGAAAAATTAAGGAAAGTAGATAAAGAAAATAGACCATTAATAATAAAATTAGGATTAGATCCATCAGCACCAGATATTCATTTAGGTCATGCTGTTGTATTAAGAAAAATAAGACAATTACAAGATTTAGGGCATGAAGCAGTAATTGTTATAGGAGATTTTACAGGGATGATAGGAGATCCAACAGGAAAATCCAAAACAAGAAAACAACTAACAAGAGAAGAAGTAGAAAAAAACGCAAAAACATATCAAGATCAAATCTTTAAAGTAATAGATCCCAAAAAAACAACAGTTAAATATAATAGCGAATGGTTGGGGAAAATGAATTTTAGAGATGTTATAAATTTATCATCTAAATGTACAGTAGCAAGAATACTAGAAAGAGATGATTTTAAAAATAGATATGAAAAACAACAACCTATATCTGTACATGAATTCTTTTATCCTTTGATGCAAGCATATGATTCTGTTGCAATAAAAGCGGATATTGAGCTTGGAGGAACTGATCAAACTTTTAATGTTTTAATGGGAAGAAATATACAAAAAGATTTTGGGCAAGATCCTCAGATTACACTATTTATGCCAATATTAGAAGGGATTGATGGTGTTGAAAAGATGAGTAAAAGTTTAGGAAATTATATAGGAATTAATGAAGATGCTTCTATAATGTATGAAAAAGTAATGAAAATTCCTGATAATTTAATAATAAAATATTATAATCTTTGCACAGATGTTCATCCAGATCAAATTGAAAAAATAAAACAAAGATTGGAAAATGGTGAAAATCCACGTGATATTAAGATGGAACTTGCTAAAGAAATAACTACATTATATCATAGTAAAGAGGAAGCAGAAAAAGCAGAAGATATATTTAAAACAGCATATCAAAAACAACAAGCACCTGAAGATACTCCTGAATTATTTTTCGATGTTAGTATGGAAAATGTTGGGCAAGCAATTATAGATGCAATTATGTTATCAGGAAATTATAAATCAAAAGCTGAAATTCGAAGGTTAATGAAACAAGGTGCTATAAAAATTAATGGTGAAAGAGTAACAGATATTACTTCTATTCATACTGTAAGTCCAAATGCTATAATTCAAGTAGGAAAAGGAAAATTTTATAAATTAACAACAAAATCTGAAAATAAATAAAAAAGATAAAATTATGAAACCAGAAAGAATATATATTCTCTCTGGTTTTAATTTTTCAAACTTTTTTTATATAAAACACTTAAATTATTGAAAAATAAATGTTGATATAGTATAATAAAACTAATATTTAAAGTTACATAATTGGTGATGTGAATGGATATAGAAAATAAAATAAAAGATTTAGATTTGAAAGTAAATCAGACTAGAGATTATTTAGAAAATATAATAGATATAGATGATAAATTTTATAAAGCAATATGTTTTAATGAAAAAATAGATTTAGAAAATCTAAAAGTTTTACCGGATAACGAATATACATATTTTTTAAAACTAGGTGTTATGTATTTTTCTGGCACATATGTAAAAAAAGATTTAGAAAAAGCAGAAAAGTATTTTTTAAAAATAGCGGATAAAAACATACTTGTAGAATTTGCTTTAGGAAATATGTATTTAACACCAAATTTTAAAAATTATAATTTAGAACTTGCATGCAAATATTTATTACCTTCATTAAAATGTGAGTATTTTGATGGAGAACTTATGTATTACGATTTGTGTAAAAAAGTAAATAATGAAAAATATAACGAGAAATTTGCATGTAAATTATTAAAAAAGAAAATACCATCTGATCCTAAAGCATGTTTTATATATGCAGATTGCTTAAAAAGAAATATAATTCAAGATGATAAAGTAGATATTGAAAATCTTTTGAAAATTGCAATGGATAATAATATAGAAAATTCGTTATATGAGTATGTAAGTTATGTATCTGAAAAATATGGAGTAGATGATAATATAATAAATTTATTAAAGAAAAGTAAAGATATTAAATGCATGTTTTTTCTTGCAAGTATATATAAAAATGACAAAAAATATTTTAATATTGATGAAGCTATAAAATTATATGAAATTTGTGCAAGTGAAAATAAAATAGAAGCATATTATGAACTTGCAAGAATATATTTAGATGAAAAATATAAAATAAAAGATAAAAATAAAGCTATAAGCTATTTAAAGAAAGCATCAGAAAACGGGTTATTAATTGCAGAATTAGAATTAATAAAACAAGAAAAATAATTTAAAAGATATAATTTGGAGGAACATATGAGTGATATATTAAAAAAAGATATAAATATTGCAATGGTTGGTATATCTGGAAGTGGTAAAAGTTCTTTTCTTTCTAGTTTAAATCAAATTTTTACTTTATCTTCAGTTAACGGGATAACAATACTTCCAAGAAATGATGAAAATCAAAATGATTTTTTTACAATAGGAAAGTTATCTTCTTTTTCTATAAATGATGATATTGGAACAGATAGAACAACTATATATAAATTAAAATTGAAAGTAGATAGTGATATTTTGTGTAATTTTAATTTTATAGATTATAGAGGTGGAGTACTTGTAGATATGTTTAAACCTAACAAGTCAAAAGAAGAAAAACAAGAAATTGAAAAGACAAAAGAATATATTAAAAATAGTGATGCAATACTTGTTCTTGCAGATTCTATTTTGCTTAGTAACAATACAGGTATGAGTAAAAATAAATTAATAGGTGCAGATAAAATAAATCCATTATTTAATATATTTGAAGATAACTTATCAAAAAAACAAATGTCTTTTTTAATTCTTCTTACTAAATCAGATAGTGATGCAATTTTAAAAGAAGACAAGTTAAATAACTATTCTTCTCTTGCAAATAAAGCTTTAGAATCTTTTAATGTAGTTTATGAATGTGCCAAAAGGCATGTAAAAGATAATTGGAATTTTGGAATATTACCAATTACATGTATTGGCGAGGGAAATTCAATTACAAATGAAGTACAAAATAATGGTAAAGAAAAAATATATGTTTCTAAATTAAAAGAAAATATAGATCCTGCTCCAAAAAATATTGATATTGCAATTTTAAGTAGTATAGTTAATGCTTTAAGGTATAAAATAGAGGAATATAAAGATGAAAATGATAAATTAGATAAATATATAAAAGAACTTACTGAAGAAAAAGATAATATTAAAATTTTAAATGGCTCTAAATATAAACATTATGTTGAAAGTTATTTAAATAAATCAAGTAATAAGAAAACAAATAAAAATCAAGTTAGTAAGAATAAAATTAATATGAGTGGATTTTTTTATGGAAAAAAATATAAGGAAATTTTAGATGAAAAAATTGAAATTTTGCAAAAAGAAATAAAGTTAAATAATAAAGATATAAAGTTTATAGAAGAAAGTATTGATAAAATCTTAAATAAAGTTGATATAGATAAAAATTTAATATTTAGCTTTTAGGAGGAATATATGAATTTAGATATTTTACTTAAAACAAGAACAAAAACAGATGATTATTCTTGGTATTATTTAAAAGATGAATTAGATAGTAAATTAATAAGAAATATAGAACAAGTTATAGGAAATATATATAACGACTATGATTTTAAAAAGTATATAGAACAAAATGGTAAAAAAATTTTATATATTTTTTGTGATAAGACTAATATAGTGTTTTCTAGATTATTTTTTAGAGATATAACAGATAATGTTGGAAGAGCTATATATTCTTTTGAAGGTCTTTCTTTAAAAAAAGAAGAATTTAATAATCTAACATCTAAAAATAAAATACAAACTTTAAATTTAATTATAACATATATTTTAAATGAGTCTTGTTTATATGATAAAGATTTTTTAAAAGAAAATTGTAAAAATAGTATTGATATACAAGATTTAAATGAAAAACTTACAATAAATAATAAATTATTAAATAAAATTAATAATAAAACATTAATTAATTTATTTTATCTAAAACAAAAATTAATTAAAGAAAATGGATTGTATATACTTACAAAAGATAGTAATTTTAGTTTATCAAGTAATATATCTATTTTAGATAATTTAGAATATAATAAATATTTAGATTTAAATTCTATGAATAATTTTAAAGTAAAAATATCTACAAATTATAAAACAAAAATAAATTCTAATATAAATATGCAAAAATTAAATTACAATAATAATGAACATAAAAATATAAAAAATAGTATAGATCATATTATATATATAATAGATTTATTAAAAAAAATAAAAAATAAAAATACTTTAGATAGTAAATATATATTCTTTAAAAGAAATAATAACTTAAAATATATTTTTATACAAGATAAAGATTTAGTATATAAAAATATAGATAGTGATAAAAAAATGTTAAAAGATATTTTAGATTTATATATTAAATATTTCGGTCTTGAAAAAGTTACTAAAAATATTAAATTAGAAAAGTTAAGTAGAAAAATTAAAGTATATCACTATACATATAATAATCAAAGAATAATGTATAAATTAAAATCAGAGATCACAGATAATAAAGAAGAAAATAATATAAAAGAAATTAAGAGGCAAAATTTTAAAGATATAATATCTAAAATGTTTAAAAAATAAAGGTAGTGTAGTAGATGGGGTACAAGTATTTAATTGATATAAGTCAAATAGATAAACTTAAAAATAAATATCAAAATAATTATATAAAGTTAGTTGAAGATAAAAAAAGCTTACAAGATAGTCTAGATAAGAAAATATCTGAAATATATAATAATATAATAGATAATTTAGAAAATAAACTTAAAGAAAAATATGAATTATATGAGAAAAATATTTTAGACATTTTAAATAAAGTAAATGAAGATTATAAATCAAAAATTATAAAAAAACAAAATAGAATATTTAAAATAGGAAATGATGTTTCTTTTAATACAGAAAACATTGCTGATAAACTTATGTCTTTAACAAATTACGAAAAAGAAAAATTAAATGAATTTAATGAAAATATTAAAAGTTTAGAAAATTTAAAAGAAGAAATATTATTAGATAATAATTTGTTAAAAAAAATAAAAGAAAATAAAGATAAATTACAAGTAATAAAAAAATATGGTGATAGTTATTTAAGCAAGATAAATAGTATAAAAATAAAAATTAATGATATAGATAAAGAAATATCCAACTTTTGGAATAAGAATAAGATTTTAGATGAAAAAACATTGAAAAGATTAGATGAGGTAAAAAAATCTAATCCTTTAAATAAAAATATAAATTCAACTAACAATATAGTGCATTTATCAATGAAAAAATATGAAGATAAAAAATATGGCATAAACATTGATATACCGGTGTATATTGATGATGATTTAAGTGTTATATTTAATGTTAAAAATGAAAATTCAATAGATACATTAAAAGTTGTAATTACTTCTTATTTATTAAGAGTTATATATGCACTCAAACCTCAATATGTAAATGTAAATATTGTAGATGTAAAAGAAAATGGAATTTTTTTTAGTAAAATAAGTACATTAAATAATTTATTTCCAGATATTATAAATGAAAATATAATATATAATAAAAATGATGTATCAAAGTTAATAGAAGATTTAAATAAACTATTATTAAAAAGAATAAGACTTTTTAATGAAAAAGATATATCTATATATAATAAAACAGCTACATCAAAAGAAAAAAATCAAATTTATGTAATAAACGATTTTGAAAATATATTTAAAGAGGATATAAAACTTTTGGAAAATATATTAAAATATGGTAAAAAATATGGTATTTATTTGATTTTAGTAGGAAATATAGATACAGATATGACTGAATATTCAAATTTAATTAAATCAATACATAAAAATGACATGGACAAGACTAAATTTAACATTTTAAATCAAAAATCTGATGATGAAATAAAAAAAGTAAAAGAAATAATTAAATTATCTTGCAACTTAGAGCGTATAATAGTTGGAAATGATGAAAGTGTAATTTATAAAGAAAAATCATATTTATTTGATGCAAAAACAAATACCATAAAACTAGAGCATGAAAAATTAGCGAAAGAATATTTTAATGAAAAAGCTTTGGAAATTTTAACTAGTAATCTTGTAAAATTTATAGAACAAGAAAAAATAAGAAATGAAGAAAAAAATAAATTATCTTTGGATGAATTAATATCAAAACTACCAAGACATTTATCTAGTCTAGATGGAATAAAAATTCCAATTGGTATAAATTCGAAAAATGAATTTGAATATATTGAATTTTCGGATGATTATATAGATGCTATTTTAACTGGGGCATCGGGTGCTGGAAAATCAAGACTATATAATTATTTACTTTTAAATTCTATGTATATGTATGATAGTAATGAACTAGAAATTTATATATTAGATTTAAAAGAAGGTGTTGAGTTTTCAGTTTATTCTGATTATAACCTACCAAGTATAAAAGCAATTTATGGTAATATGGCAAATCCAGTAGAAATACTTGCGCATTTAGTATATAAGTTAAAACAAAGAACATCTCTTTTTATAAAAGAAAAAGTACCAGATATAAAGCAGTATAGATTAAAAACAGGTAAAAAGTTACCAAAAATTTTATTAATAGTAGATGAATTTCAGATGATTCTTTCAGATTCAAATTCAACAAGTACTAAAGCAAAAGAATATATTACACAGCTTATAACTCAAGGTAGAGCAGAAGGAATTCATATAATAATGTGTGCTCAAAATATAACTAGTGAAAGCGGTATTACAGATGGTATAAACAAACAATTAAATACAAAAATTTTGATAAGAAGTATTGAAACTTCAATTGATTCTTTACTTGGAAGTTCTTTTGATAAATTAAGTAATTATAATGAAAGAAATAAACTTGTAAAAGAAATAATGAATTTTCCTAAAGGTATGGGCATTATAAATAATAAATCTGGTGATATAAAATATAATAAAATATTTAGATTCCCAAATTCTACACCTGAACAAATAAAAAATCATTTAAAAATACTAGAAAAATTGTATATTGATAAAAATATTATTAGTAAACCATTATTTAAAAATAGTTCACAAAATAATATTTTAGAAGTAGAAGATATGTATTTTAAAAATAAATATAATTTATCAACATATCCAATTGCAATTTTAGGAAAATATATGAGACTTGAAAATGCACAGATAAATATTGAATATGATAAAAATAAAAATTCAAATATTTTAGTTACATCTAGTTCTGTAATTAAATGTAATTATATTTTAAAAAGTTATCTTAAAAGTCTTGAAATTTGGGATAGATATAATAAAAATAATTTAAAAGTTTATATATTAGATTTTGAAAATATAAGTAACAATGTAAAAGAAGAATATATAAATAATAAAGATTTTGTTTGCTATTATCAATATAGAGGAGATATTGATAATTTAAAAAGTATGTTAGAAAAAATTAAAAATGACAATTTTAAGTATAAATTTTTAGTTATAAATAAAATAAATAGGTTTAAAGAATATTATAACAATCAATATTCTCCAGATGTGAAAGTAAAAGAAATAGTAAATACTTTAATTAATTTCCAAGAGATGGGATATTATAACAATATAAATTTACTTGTTATTTCATCACTTGGAGTAACATCACTTGATAGTGTAATAAATGATAATTCAAAATATATATTTTTTGATAATACAAATGAATATGATAAAAGATATTTTAATAGAAAAGATAATATATTATTTAAAGATATAGATATATCTTCAAACGTATCAGAAGAAATAAATCTTTTTGTAGATTGAAATAGGAGGTAATGTATGTCAAATAGTAAGATTAATATAACAGATGTTGATAAGGTAAATCAAAGTATAAATAAAATTAAAGCATTAAATCAAAATATAGAAAATTATATAAATTCATTAAATTCACTTACTGATGGTATGTCAGAGTTTTGGAAGGATGCAAAATATAATAGTATAAAACAAAAATTTGATATGCAAGCACAAGCATTAAAACAAATTAAACAAAATACAGATAATATATCAAAAGAAATGGAAGGCCAAATAAGTAAAGCAGAGGATATATTAAATTTAAAAATATAGTGGAGGTTTTTATGTTTGGAAGTGTTGTAAATGATAAAGAATTATTAAATATTGCAATTGGTAGAATAGATAAGGTATTAAAAGATTTAACTGAATGTGAAAAAAATATTAATCAAGTTATAAATGATTTGGAAGATAATTGGAAAGATGATAAATTTAAATCAGATAAAGAAGAATTATCAAATATTTTAAATAATATGAATAGAGGAAAAGAAGAAATAAAAGATACTCTAAGAAATGCAAAAGTTATATCTGCTATAATTGAAGAATATTTAAATAGTTAATTGTGGGTGAGTTAATGGAAATATACAAATATAATACAATAGATAGAATTAATAGTCTAATTTCATATATAGATAGTACATGGACAGATATTTCAAATGATTTTTATGATATAAAATCACAAAAATTTGAACAAGAATATCTATTACCAATAAAAGAAAAATGTGCTAATATAGCTAATGATTTAAGCGATTTAGATAAAAAAATCTTAAATTTAGAAAAGTATATTTTAGATAATATACATTAAAGGTGATAATTATTAATAAAAATATAGCGAAAAGTACTATTAATTCTGTTAAAAAGACACTTTCTATGTTGCAATATACAAAAGATACTTTAAATGATATTAATATATATTATCATGAAAAATTTGAAATGATGAAAAGTAATATAAAAAATTCAATATATGTATATAATAGTTACATAGTAAATCTTCAAAATTCTATTATATATGTAGAAAAAGAAGATGAAAATGGAAGACGATATATAGAAAGTCCAAATATAGATTCTGTAAATAGGAAAATAAGTTATTATAGAGATAAAATAAATTATTTATATGAAGTATTAAACAAGGTAAATAATTTATATAATTCATATTATAACAATATAGATAGAAAGATAGGTATTATCTTTACAAAAATAAAAAATGGTAATATATATTTAAATAAAATACTTGGAGTACAAAATACATATTCTAATTTAAAAATAGAAAGTGAAAAAAATTTAAATGAAAATAATAAAGAAGTAAGTAAAGAGAATATTATAAATAATTTGCAAGTACTTGCAAATAAGTGTATAGATGATAAATTAGATAATGATAATTTTAAATATGCTATGTCTCAAATAGATAAATTTGAAATAGTTGGTGGTTCATATAGCAAATTAAAAAAACAGGTTCATGAGGAAAATCTAGGTTATTTATTAGAAGTACATCATATGCCACCAAAAAGTTCAGGACAGATTTTAAATGAAAATAAAGATATATCTCCTGCAATTATAATTACTAAAAAAGATCATGAAAAAACTAGAAGTTATGGTAAAAAATTATCATCGTTAAAATTTCAAAAATCTCAAAAGAAATTAATAAATGAGAAAAAATATACACAAGCTTTTGAAAATGAAAAAAATGATATTATATCAAATTTTGGGAGTAGGTATAATAAGCAACTAAATCAAGTAGAAAATTATGTACAAACATTAATAGGAGATGGAGTAGTTGATGACAGTGGAAGATAAAATTAGTTTTGAAATAAATCCAAATAGAGGATGTGATTTTTTATTATTTGATGAAAAAAGAGAAAATATAAGACAAATGCTTGATAATAAATATACTTTGAGTAAAACACAAGAAAATGTAGATTTTTATAACGTGTTTTCTCTTGAATTTAAAGATGATAGGCTTGTGTGTATTGAATTTTTCGATGACGAAAATTTACAAGTAATCTTCAATGGGAAAAATATTAATAACATATTATTTAAAGAAGCATATTATTATATAAAAAAATATGACGAGGACATAAAATTAATAAAAGATTTTAACTGTGCAATTTCTTTAAAATATGGAATAATTATATCTGGAATTGATTATGAGAATTATTTTGATAATAATGTATGTTGTATAGATGTTATAAAAAATGGATATATAACATTAGATGATTTTAAACTGTAATTTATTAGTATTTAAAATAAGTAAAGTCAATGATTAAAAAATTTAAAATCATTGACTTTATATATTACGAATTTTTGACGTTTACGTCACTTTTTCGTAATTATTACAATAAATTTTTGTATTTTTAAATTAGTAATCTAAACTATTTGGATCTAAAAGAAAATCATATATACTCATTATAATAATTCCATTATCATAACGAGATCTTTTTATATTATCTCCTACAATTATAATTTTTTTAAAGAAATCATGGACATTTAATAATGATTTTTGTTCTTGCTTAACTTTTTCGCTAGTTTTCATTTCTAATGCTGATTGAATATAAATTTTATTATTCCCTTTGTTTGCTACAAAATCAATTTCTAATTGCTTTTTGATATTTCCATCTCTTATTTCAACAGAACCAACGTCAACATTATATCCACGTCTTCTTAATTCTAGATAAATTACATTTTCCATTATATGAGATATTTCTTCACTTTGTCTAAAGTCTAAAAAAGAATTTCTTATTCCAATATCAGTAAAATAATATTTTTGTGGTGTTTCAATAAATTTTTTACCACGTACATCAAAACGTCTTGCCTTTTCAATAATAAAAGCATCTTGTAAATATCCCAAATAATTATAAATTGTTTTATCAGTCATTGATGAATTTCTATCTCTTTCTTTAAATTTATTTGAAAGTTTTAATGGATTTGTCAGAGAACCTATATCAGATGCAATTATTTGAACTAACATTTCAAATTCTTCTTTATTTTGTATTTTATTTCTATCAATAATATCATTTATATATACATTTTCTTTTTGGGTTCTTAAATAATTTATTTTTGCATTGTCTGTTTTAGAAAGTAATGTTAAAGGTAATCCTCCATATGTATAATATTCATTTAAAGCTTTTTCTTCTAATCCATCATATACTGAAAAGAATTCACTAAATGAAAGAGGATAAACTCTTATTTCATCTCCTCTACCTCTAAATTCAGTTATAATATCTGATGATAAAAATTTTGAGTTACTTCCAGTTACATATATGTCAACATTATTTAAATGCATAAATCCTATTAGAACTGATTCAAATTCTTTTACTTCTTGTATTTCATCTAACAACAAATAATATTTTTTATTATCTATAATTAAGCTTCTAATATATTTATCAAGTTCATCAGGATCTAGGTATTTTTTGTTTTTTCTTTCGTCTAAACTTAATTTAATAATATGTTCTTTATCTATTTTTTGTTGTAATAAATAATTTTCAAAAATTATATTTAGTAAATAAGATTTACCACATCTTCTTATGCCTGTAATTATTTTTATAAGTCCATTATCCATTCTATTTATTAGTTCATTTAAATAAAAATCTCTTTTTATTTCCATAATCGAATCCCTCCATTACGAATTTTTGACGTTTACGTCGTTTTTTCGTAATTATTATATCAAATAAAAATAATAAAGTCAAATATATATTACGAATTTTTGACGTTCACGTCATTTTTTCGTAATTATTTTATGTTTTATTTATATATTTATACTTTATTATATTGATTGTAAAAAAATATAATAAATTTATTAAAGAAATATAATTAATAAAAGATTTTAGTTGTATAATTACTTTAAAACATTAAATATTTATCTAGTACTTAGAATAATGATTAATTTAAATTATAACTATTTTAAATTAAGTATTGTAAACAATAAACATATATGATATAATAACTACATAATATAAATAAAATAAAGACTGTGAAAGGAAAGAGTAAATATAACCCAAATACTAAGCGAGTTAGGGATGGTGCAAGCCTAATTAAATTAAGTTATATTGAAAATCATCCTGGAGTTGTAAGCTGAAAATTAGTAAGCCGTGCCGTATTCCTTACGTTATAAAGGACACATATGTTGGTATGTTGTATATATAGAGGATTTTTTATAATATGAATTAAATTAGTAATTTTACTGTACAGCCTTTTTATATATATACAGGCATGTGCAGTTTTTTATTTATATCTTTTTTGGAAAGGAGAAATATTATGGAAGAGAAAAAAGATTATTCAAAAACATTAAATTTACCAAAAACAGATTTTGAAATGAGAGGAAATTTACCAAAAAAAGAACCTGCAATATTAGAAAAATTTATTGAAAATAAAATTTATGAAAAAGCTTTAAAACAAAATGAAAATACTGGTAAAACTTTTGTATTACATGATGGACCACCGTATGCAAATGGTGATATACATACAGGACATGCACTAGATAAGATTTTAAAAGATATAATAATCAGATATAAAACAATGAATGGATTTTATTCACCATATGTTCCTGGTTGGGATACTCATGGTCTTCCAATTGAAAAAAAAGTACAACAGGAATTAAAAATCACAAAAGATGATGTTGGAACAGAAAAATTCAGAGAAATATGTAAAGATTTTGCTTTAAAAGCAGTTGAAAAAACAGCAGTACAATTTGAAAGATTAGGTGGTCTTGGAGATTATAGAGATAAATCTAAAAGATATCTTACACTAAATAAAGATTTTGAATCTAAAGAATTAGAAGTATTCTGGGAAATGTTTAAAAAAGGATATATTTATAGAGATTTAAAACCAGTATATTGGTGTAGTGATTGTGAAACAGCATTAGCAGAAGCAGAAATAGAATATAAAGATGATACTTCAACATCAATATATGTAAAATTTAGAGTAAAAGATGATAAAGATTTATTTTCTAAGTATGGAGATTTAAAAGATACTTATGTAGTTATATGGACAACAACACCATGGACTTTACCTGGAAATCAAGCTATTACATTAAATAAAGATTTTGAGTATGCACTTGTTGAAGCAAACTTAGATGGTAAAAAAGAAAGATATGTAATGGCAAAAGAATTAGTAGAAAATGTAATGAGTCTTGTAAATACAGATGGATATAATATAATTGCAACTTTTAAAGGCATAGAACTTGAAAATATAATTTGTGAAAATCCAGTAATAGATAACAAAACATCAAGAGTTATCTTAGGTTCTGATAAAGATTTACTTGTTACATTAGATGCTGGTACTGGTTGTGTTCATACAGCTCCTGGACATGGTCATGAAGACTACCTATGTTGTAAAAGATATAAAGATATAGAAATAATAGTTCCAGTAGATAAACATGGAAAAATGACAAAAGAAGCAGGTAGATTTGAAGGTTTATTTTATGCAAAAGCTAATAAAGAAATTATGAAATATTTAGAAGAAACTTCATATTTATTTGCAGCAAAAGAGTTAACTCACCCATATCCTCATTGTTGGAGATGTAAAAAACCAGTAATATATAGAGCTACAACTCAATGGTTTGCATCAATAGATGGATTTAGAGAAAAAGTATTAGAAGAAATTAAAAATATAAAATGGTATCCATCTTGGGGCGATGAAAGAATGACAAATATGATAAAAGACAGAACAGATTGGTGTATTTCAAGACAAAGATGTTGGGGAGTTCCAATTCCTATATTTTACTGTGAACAATGTGGAAAAGAATACATAAATGATGAAACTATATCAAAAATTAGAGCATTAGTTGAAAAAGAAGGAACAAATGCTTGGTTTAAATACACTCCAGAAGAAATATTAGGAGAAAAACATGTATGTGAGTGTGGATGTGATAAATTAGTAAAAGAAACAGATATAATGGATGTATGGTTTGATTCTGGTTCAACACATGCGGCTGTTTTAAATGAAAAATATGGATTACCAGAAGGTAAGGCTGATATGTATATGGAAGGAAACGATCAATACAGAGGATGGTTCCAATCATCACTTTTAACATCAGTTGCAACAAAAGGTTATGCTCCATATAAAGAAGTAGTAACACATGGAATGGTTGTAGATGGTGAAGGAAAGAAAATGTCAAAATCTTTAGGTAATGGAATAGCACCTTTAGATATAGTTGATGAATATGGTGCAGATATTTTAAGACTTTGGGTTACATCAGCTGATTATCATAGTGAAATTCGTTTATCAAAAGATATATTAAAACAAGTATCTGAAGTGTATAAAAAAGTACGTAATACTATAAGATTTTTACTTGGAAATACATATGATTTTGATCCTACAAAAGATTATGTTGAATATGAATCAAGAGATGAACTTGATAAATATATAATGTATAAATTAAATAAATTAGTAGATTATGTTACAAATTCATATGATGAGTATGATTATCATTTAGTATATAGTGAACTTCATAGATTCTGTACTACAGAATTATCAAGTAAATATTTAGACGTTATAAAAGATAGATTATACACATATAATGAAAATCATAAATTAAGACGTAGTTCACAGTCATCAATGTATGATATTTTACTTTGCTTAACTAAAATAATATCACCAGTACTTGTATTTACTGCAGAAGAAATTTATTCATTTATTAAAAAAGATGATAAAAAAGAAAGCATATTACTTGAAAAATTTCCACAAGTAGATTCAAAATATGATGATGATAAACTTGCATTAAAATGGAATAAAATATTTGAAATAAAAGAGGATTTAGCAAAATATATAGAAGTAGCAAGAGCTGATAAAAAGGTTGGTCATTCATTAGATTCAGAAGTTACTATATATACAAATGGTGAAGATTTTGAGTTTATAAACAAAAATAAAGAAAATATAGCACTTGTAGCAATTATATCTGAGTTAAATGTAAAAGAAGATAGTACATATCATGTGGAAGTTACAAAATCAACAGGACATAAATGTCCAAGATGTTGGACATATTCTAAAGATGTAGATGAAGAAGGAATATGTAAAAAATGTAGAGATAATATGTAATATATTAATAAAAAAGTTTGGAGAAATTCAAACTTTTTTATTTGCTATTTTTTTAGTTTTATAGTAAAATTTAAATATATTGAACTAAAATTAAACAATCTTCATAAAATATATTATATTTATGAAGGTGATAAAATAATGGACAAAATAAATAAAATAATATATGCTGATCATAGTGCAACAACATATGTAAAAGATGAAGTATTAAAAGAAATGCTACCATATTTTTGTGATTTTTACGGAAATCCATCAAGTACATATATAATTGGTAGAAATTCAAAAAGAGCAATAGAAATAGCAAGAAAAAAAGTAGCAGATGCAATAGGAGCCGGTACAGATGAAATTTATTTTACAAGTTGTGGAACTGAATCAGATAATATGATAATAAAACAAATAGCAAGAAAGAATAAATATAGAGGAAATCATATAATAACATCTAAATTTGAACATTTAGCTGTAATTAATTCATGTAAAGATTTAGAAAAAGAAGGATTTGAAGTAACATATTTAGATGTTGATAGTAATGGCTTTGTAAAAATAGATAATCTTTTAAATAGCATTAAAGATACAACTATTTTAATATCTATAATGTATGCAAATAATGAAATTGGAACAATACAAGATATAAATACTATAGGAAATATTGCAAGAATGAATAATATATATTTTCATACTGATGCAGTACAGGCAATAGGGAATGTAAAAATAGATGTAAAAGCTCAAAATATAGATGCACTTTCAATGTCTGCCCATAAATTTTATGGACCAAAAGGTATAGGAGCTGCATATATAAATAAAAAAATAAATTTTGATAGTTTTATGTCAGGTGGACACCAAGAAAAAAATAAAAGAGCTGGTACAGAAAATGTAGCAAATATTGTTGGTATTGGGAAAGCAATAGAGCTTTCAAATAAAAATGTATATGAATATAACAGAAAATTATTAAATTTAAGAAATTTATTTATATGCAAGCTTACAGAAAAAGTACCATGTATTAGAATTAATGGTTCGCTTGAAAATAGGTTACCAGGTAATGTAAATATAAATATACAAGGTATTGATTCACAAGTATTGCTTTTAATGCTTGATATGAATGGTATTTGTGTATCTGGTGGTAGTGCTTGCAATTCAAATGAGAAAACACCATCACATGTTTTAACATCTATTGGTCTTAATACATTCGAGGCACAAAATGCAATAAGATTTACATTTGGAGAAGAAAATAATGAACAAGATGTTATATATATAGTAGATACATTATGTGATATAGTAAAAAAAATTAGAATGTGTTGTTAAATAAGGAGATTTTTATGAAAAAGAAACAAAAAAGACTATTATATAAACTATTATCAATTGTAATATTTTTTGCGGTTGTAATATTTGGTGGATATCAGGTTACAACAAATCCTGATATGTTAGATGATATAAAAAGTAATAATTATAACCAAAATGAAGTAGAAAACACACAGTCAGATAATTTAATAAATTTAGATACATCAGAAAATATTAAAATACATTATATAGATGTAGGACAAGGCGATAGTATTTTAATACAATGCGGAGAGCATAATATGTTAATAGATGCTGGAACAAACTCATCAGAAGAGGATTTAATATCATATTTAGATAGTTTAAATATACAAAAATTTGATTATATAGTAGGTACACATACTCATGAAGATCATATTGGTGGAATGGATAAAATAGTAAAAAAATATGATTTTGATAGTATATTGTTTCCAAAAACAACTT
This sequence comes from uncultured Clostridia bacterium, assembly GCA_944383035.1. Taxonomy (GTDB): domain Bacteria; phylum Bacillota; class Clostridia; order TANB77; family CAG-465; genus CAG-465. Next base: position 3,115 of record CALWOE010000021.1, on the reverse strand, counting down.
CAAATACAAAAACTTTTGAAAATTTTGTAACAGAAGTAAAAAATAAGAATAAAAAATTAACAGCTCCAGATACAACAAAAACTTATACATTAGGAGATGCAACATTTGAAATTTTATCTCCACTTAAAGATGAATATGAAGATCAAAATAATTATTCTATAGTTATAAAATTAAAATACAAAGATACAAGTTTCTTGTTTACAGGAGATGCAGAAAAATTGGTAGAAGAAGATATATTAGATACAAATAAAGATATATCAGCAGATGTAATAAAAATAGGTCATCATGGTTCAAGTACATCAACAAGCGAAGAATTTTTAAAAAAAGTAAATCCTAAATATGCTGTAATATCTTTAGGAAAAGATAATTCATATGGACATCCACATAAAGAAACAATAGAACTTTTAGAAAATTATAATATCAAAACATATAGAACAGATGAACTTGGAACTATAATTTGTACAAGTGATGGAAAAAACATCTCATTTAATAAATAAGGAGAATATAAAATGGAAGAAAAATATATTGTAGATAGATTTGAAGAAAATTATGCAGTTATAGAAACAAAAGAAAAAAAAATGATAAATGTAAATAAAAAAGATTTGCCAAAAGATATAAAATCAGGCGATGTATTAGTAAAAAAAGATGGTAAATATAAAATTTTAAAAGAAGAAACTAAAAAAAGAACAAATTATATAAAAAAATTAACAAATGATTTATGGGAATAAGTAAAAACTTATTCTTTTTTTATAAAAAACAAATAACCGAAAAAAAAATCTACAAATAACCGAAAAAAAGTTATACAAATAACCGAAAAATATTGTATGAATTAAGAAAGAATGGTATAATATAATAAAGAAAAAGGAGAAATATATCATGGAAAATTATAAAAATAGAATTGTTGATGAAATATTACAAAAAAAATTAATGGGAAAAGGTGCTGTTTTAATTCAAGGGCCAAAATGGTGTGGAAAAACAACAACTGCCGAACAAATTTCAAAAAGTATATTATATATGTCTAAACCAGATGAAAAAGAACAGAATATAATAATGGCTGAAATTAATCCAAATTTACTTTTAAAAGGAGAAGTTCCAAGGTTAATTGATGAATGGCAGATAGCACCAAAATTGTGGGATGCTATAAGATATGAAGTAGATCACAGAAATGCAGAAGGACAATTTATTTTAACTAGTTCTTCTGTACCAGCTAAAATGGATGATGTAACTCATAGTGGTACTGGAAGATTTACTTTTGTTTTAATGAGACCAATGAGTTTATATGAATCGGGAGAATCAACAGGACAGGTTAGTTTAAAAGAGTTATTTAATGGTACGAAAAATATAGAATGTATAAATAATTTGGATATAGAAGACGTTGCTTATTTAATATGTAGAGGAGGATGGCCTAGAGCAATTTTTATGGAAGAAGAAATAGCATTAGAACAAGCATTTGATTATTATGATGCTGTTGTTAATAGAGATATTTCAGAAGCTGACGGAATTTCTAGAAATCCTGAGAGAGTTAAAAATCTTATGAGAGCTTATGCAAGAAATATGGGAACTCAAGCATCAAATGATACATTAAAACGTGATATAATTGCTAATGATTCTAATTCTTTGGATACAGATACTGTATTGTCATATATAAATGCTTTAAAAAAGATATTTGTGGTTGAAGAAGTTCCTGCATGGAATCCAAATTTAAGAAGTAAAACTGCTATAAGAACATCTGATACAAGATATTTTATTGATCCGTCAATAGCAGTTGCAGCGTTAGGAATTGGGCCAAAAGATTTATTAAATGATTTAAATACATTTGGACTATTATTTGAAACATTATGTATAAGAGATTTAAGAGTATACTCAGAGAGTATAAAAGGGAAAGTTTATCATTATAGAGATTCAAGTGATTTAGAATGCGATGCTGTTATTCATTTAAGAGATGGTTCTTATGGATTGATAGAAATAAAATTAGGTGGAGATAAATTAATAAATGAAGGAGCAGGAACATTAAAAAAATTAGAATCACGCATAGATATAACAAAAATGAAAAATCCATCTTTTTTACTTGTTCTTACAGCAACAGGTAAATATGCATATAGAAGAGAAGATGGAGTATATGTAGTTCCAATAGGATGTTTAAAAAATTAATAACACAAATTAGTATTTTATGTTTGATTTATGAGAATAAGTAAAAACTTATTCTTTTTTATTTACAATTTTTTTCATTAGTGATATAATTTCTGCATATGGAGGTTTGATTATGAGTAAAAGTGTAAAAATAATTTTAGTGACAGTAATTATATTATTAATAATAGTAGCTGGTATAGCATCATATTTAGTATATAATTCATATCAAGAATATAAATTAAGGGAAGAAATAGGAAAGTTATCAGAAACAAATACAAATACTGATAAAACTATGGATGGTAAATATGGCGAACTAGAAGTTCAAATAAAAAAAGATTTTAAAGAATTTGTAGATAGAGCAAATGAATTAAGCCAATTATATGTAGCATATAATGATATTAAAGCTTTAAGTCCTGTAACATATAGTAGTGATGGACCAGAATTTACAAATACAAAACAAAAAGTAAGTGAAAATGATACTAAAAGAAAAGAAGTAATAACTGCATTAACTAATTTATCTGATGAATCAAAAATAGAAGAAAGATTAAATGCTGCTAATATTTCTGGAATGCATAGAGATTTGTACAAGAAAATATTTGATGAATTAGAAATAAAATCAGCTGTAAAATCAATAGCTGAAAATGAGGAAGACTTTTTAAAACATTCACAAGGTGTTATTAAAATTCTTGATTATTTAACAGCAAATAAAGATAAATGGTATATTAAGGATAATATGTTAACTTCTACTGATCAAGCTTTTATTGATGAATACAATAATCAAATAAAAGTTTTAGAAACAGAAGAAGAACAAAATCAAGAGAATACACAAACACAAGAAAGTACACAAAATTAATATAATTATATAAAAATAAGTAAATTCAAATTATTAAAAAAATTTAATAATTTGAGTTTTTTGGATAATGAAAACCCCGCGTTTTACGTGGGGTTCTAAAAGCTTTTAGCTATGAGTGAAATAAATCTCCTC
>CALWOE010000020.1 GCA_944383035.1 uncultured Clostridia bacterium | reverse complement strand
TACTTAGGTTACATAACCTTAAAATTTGTACATTTTTATTTTTGATTTTTTGTTCATTTATATATTGACATTTATATCTCAAAAGAATAAAGTTAGAAGAAGAACAATGGAAACATATTTAAAAAGAAGAAGATATTTTGCTGATTTTGAGAATGTTAAATTAAAAGATATGGATGGAAATCTATATCATAAATTCCAACAAGACTTATGGAATAAACCTATTAAATGTTCTACTAGAAATGATGTTCAAAAGTTTTTAAAAATTATTCTTAATTGGGGAATGAAAATGTATGATATCAATCTAATGAAATTTTATAAAAAAATAGAGTTCTTTAAAGACCCTAATGAAATGAAAGAAGAAAAAGATGTTTACACTTTTGAAGAATTTCAAAAATATATAACAGGAACTACTAATCTAAATGATAAAGCAATGTTTGAAATGTTATATTATTGTGGATTACGTCGTGGTGAAGCAAGAGGTCTTCAATGGTCTGATATAGATTGGAATAATAAGTTAGTATCTATTACTAAACAAGCTAATAGTGTTAAGGATAGTCAAAAGTATTATGAATTAACTCCACCTAAAACATCTAAAAGTATCAGAACATTACCTCTTACTGAAGTTTTATATAACGATTTAGTAAATTTATACAATGAAAAAAAGAAGTACTATGGCTTCAATGATAAATGGTTTATCTTCGGAGAACACGAACCATTAACTTTCGGAATGATGTCTAGAATTAATGGTAGAATTGCTAAAAATGCAGATATCCGAAGAATAGCACTTCATTGTTTTAGACATAGTTGTGCTTCTTTACTTATAAATACTGGGCAACCAGTAACAACTGTATCAAAATATTTAGGACATGCTAGTACAAAAGAAACATTAGATACTTATTCTCATATGTTTCCAAATAATCTAACTGATGTAAAAAATACTATGGATAATTTAAATCTAAGTATTTAAATAAACTCAAATAAAAAAATAATTTAGTATCTAAAAACTAATATTTGGTATCTAGTATGGTATCTAGATAAATCCAAAATAGTTAAAAATACCTTATAAACAAAAGTATTCCCCTCTTTCGAGGGGAATTTCAGGGGGTTTTCGTTACACAATAAAAAATGATAATAATGTTTATTTTCATTATTATCATTTTTTTTAATTTTCTCTTATTTTTCTTAATGTTTCTTTTTTTATTTCCAAATCTATATCATCATCTTTTATTTTCTCATTAAAATCAAATTTATACTTAAGTACTATTTTTATAACTGCAAGTATAGGTACTGCTATTATCATACCTATAATCCCAAATAAAAGTTGGAAAATTATAAGACCTGCAAGAACCACTACTGGATGTAAATCTACAGATTTTGCAATTATATTGGGTTGTAAAATATTTGCGTCTACCATTTGAACTAAAAATAAAGCTATAAATACAACTATTGCATAAATAGGTCCTCCAACACTTAATGCATAAAGTGAAGCTATAGTATACGAAAGTAGGGCACCAATATATGGAATCAAATTTAATATCATAATTAAAATTCCAAATATAAATGCATAGTCTAATCCTAAAACCAAACATACAATAACAGTTAGAAGTCCAACTACAAAACTATCTATTATTATTCCTTTTACATAAGACATAACTGTTATATCTATTTCTTGTAACATTTTATATCTTTTTGAATTTTTCTTATTTTTTGATAAAAACATAATCATATTTTCTTTTATTTTATCCATATCTTTAATTATAAAAAATGATACAACTATTGCTGTACCAATAGTTATTACTATGCTTATTACATTTTGAAGTGTTGATACAACATAATTTAACGCATTGCTTGCTAAATTTTTAACTATATCTAAATTTTTTATACTATCAGATATCATTATTTTATTATTTGCACCAAATTTTTCAGTTATAAAACCATTTATCATTTCTGTAATTTTTGTATATATATTCGGAAGTTCTTTTATTAAATTTGTTACTTGGTCTATAAACATTGGAGTTACAACCGATATTAAAATTATAATTATTCCAAATATTATAATCAAAGATAAAATTGCAGATATATTTTTACTTAAACCTAATTTTTTTAATCTATTTACAAGTGGCATAGCAAAGTAGCATATAACAATACCAAGTAAAACTGGTATTAGCGCTTTAATAACAATTGTTATTTTATCTAATATTCCTATACTTTTTAAAAGATAAAAAACAATAATAAAAGTTGAAATATACATAAGTTTATTTAAAAATCTAAAATCAAAACTATCTTTTTTTTCTTCCATATTAACCCTCTTATTTATTTTTTGTCATTATATAAATTATATGCTTATTTTTTTTATCTTTCAATATATTATCTATATATAGACTTTTTTTGATTATTATTGCATATTTTTGCAAAAAAAATCATATTTTATCATAGGTGATATTATGAATTTTGAAAATATAGACTTAAAAACATATGATTTAAATACTACCTATCCAGAAGTTACAGTTACACTTGATAGTTTAAAGCAAACAGATGAAAAAAATTATTTAAATATAATTTCAATGATTATTAATGCATATGCTGGTAATAAAAGTGAATATACTGCTATATCACAATATATTTATCAAAGCTTTATCGTAAAAAAATCATATGAAAAATTGCACAAAATATTAGAATATATTGCAATAAAAGAAATGCATCATTTAGAAATATTAAGTGAAATTTTAATAAACTTAAATGTAAATCCAAAATATTGTAAATATATCGATTATAATCCTAATATTTGTGATAATTGGTGTTCAAATAATATTCGTTACATAAAAGATATAGAAAAATTTTTAGAATATAATATATCTTTAGAAACAGATGCTATTAAAGAATATTTAAGGATAATTGATGCAACTAAAAATTCAAATATAAAAGAGGTTTTAAATAGAATCATACAAGATGAAAAAACTCATATAGAAATATTCAAAGAATTACTTAAAGATACAAAAAAATAGAGAATATAGCTTTTTTCTATATTCTCTTTTTATTACCTTTTATGCCATTTCTTCACTAAATTGACTATTATATAGTTTTGCATATTCTCCATTTAATTTTAATAATTCATCATGTTTTCCACGTTCAACTATTTTTCCATGTTGCATTACTAATATAATATCTGCATTTTTAATTGTAGATAATCTATGTGCAATAACAAAACTTGTTTTTCCTTCCATTAATTTGTTCATTGCTTCTTGTATCACTTCTTCAGTTCTTGTATCAACATTACTTGTTGCTTCATCTAGTATTAATATTGGTGCTTTAGATAATATTGCTCTTGCAATTGTAAGTAATTGTTTTTCACCTTGTGATATATTACTTGCTTCTTCATCTAAAACAAAATTATATCCACCAGGAAGTGCATGAATAAAGTGATCTGCGTGTACAAGTTTTGCTGCATTTTCTACCTCTTCGTCTGTTGCATCTGGTTTTGCATATTTTAAATTTTCTTTTATTGTACCGTTAAATAACCATGTATCTTGTAATACCATAGAAAACATTTTTCTTACATCTATACGTCTCATATCTTTTGTTGATACTCCATCAACCATAATTTTACCGCCATCTATTTCATAGAACCTCATAAGTAAATTTACTATTGTTGTTTTACCAGCACCAGTAGGACCAACAATTGCTACTGTTTGACCAGGTTTAACTTTAAGACTCCAGTTTTCAATTAAGCTTTGGCCTTTTTCATAACTAAATTTAACATTATCACAAACAACTTCACCTTTAACATCGTCAAGTTTTACTGGATTTTCTACATCTGGTTCTTCTTCTTTTTCATCCAATATCTCAAATACACGTTCTGCTGCTGCTATTGCGCTTTGTATTAAATTTAGTAAGTTTGCTGTTTGACCAATTGGTTGTGTAAATTGATGTGTATATTGTACGAATGCTTGAATATTACCAATTGTTATTTTACCTTCAATTGCAAGTTTTGCACCAATTATACAAATCCCAACATAACCTAAATTACTAATACCATTTATTATAGGCATCATAAGACCAGATAAAAATTGAGATTTCCATCCACATCTATATAATTCGTCATTTATTTTACTAAAGTTTTCTATCTCTTTTTCTTCCATATTAAAAGCTTTAATTACAAGTGCACCAGAATATGTTTCTTCTACTTGACCATTTAATTCACCCATTACATTTTGTTGTCTTATGAAATATTTTTGTGACACTTTTATAATAATACCAACAAAAACAAGCGCTGCTGGAACTATTAATATTGCTACTCCTGACATACTAAAACTAATAGATAGCATCATTATTAATATACCAATTATCGTAAACAATGACTGGAAAATTTGAACAACAGATTGTTGAAGTGTATTACTTACAGTATCTATATCATTTGTAACACGACTTAAAATTTCACCATGTGTATGTTTATCAAAAAATCTAAGTGGTAACTTAGCTAATTTTTCATCTACTTCTCTTCTTAAACTATATGTAACTTTTTGAGTTATATATGCCATTGTTCTACTACAAATATAATTAAATAAAGCACTAATTAAATAAACTATTGTGATTAATACTAAAATTTTTTTTATATATGTGTAATTTACTTTAGGCTCTGTAGTAAGTGACACATCTTGTGCAACTTCTGGTATTTTTTCGGCAACATCACTAGGTATTATTTTAAGATCAATTAATGTTCTAATTGTTGCATCATCTGGTATTTCATCTTGTATTTGTTGTGGTAGTTTATCAATCAATGTATGTACAGTATTATATGCTGTTTTTTGTATAACATTATTTGCAAGTTCTGTTGTTGCTTTTCCAAGAATCTTTGGAGAATTAACAGAAAGTATAGTTGATATTATAAGAACGATTATAACAAGTAAAATAGCTTTATTATATTTACCTATATATTTTATAAGTCTTTTTAAAGTTTTATAAAAATCTTTTGGTTTTTCTACGCTTTTAGATGAATTCATTCCTCCCATTCTACCTGGCATTTCTAGTCGCCTCCTCTTCTGTTATTTGTGACAATACAACATCTCTATAAGATTTACAATTTTCAAACAATTCTTTATGTGCACCTTGAGCAATAATCTTACCATTCTCTAAGAATAATATTTTATCTGCATTTAGAACTGTACTTACACGTTGTGCTACAATTATAACTGTTGCACCTTTTACATTTTTATTTAAAGCTTCTCTTAATTTTTGATCAGTTTGAAAATCTAAAGCAGAAAAGCTATCGTCAAATAAATATATATCTGGTTTTTTAACTATAGCTCTTGCTATAGACAATCTTTGCTTTTGACCACCAGAGAAATTTGTACCTCCTTGTGCTACTTTTGCATCAAATTTACCTTCTGTTTCATTTATAAAGTCTATACTTTGTGCAATTATTGCAGCTTCTTTTACTTCCTCATCAGTGGCATCTTCTTTTCCATATTTTATATTTTCTTTTATTGTACCAGAGAATAAAACTGCTTTTTGTGGAACATAACCAATCATATCTCTTAATACATGAATTGGTATATCTTTTATATCCTTTCCACCAATTTTTATTTTTCCTCCAGTAGTATCATGAAATCTCATTATAAGATTTAAAAGTGTTGTTTTACCAGAACCTGTTACTCCGAGTATCGCAACGGTTTCACCTTTATTTATTGTAAAGTTCATATCACTTAATACTGGTTCATCACCATCAGCATATTGGAATGTTGCATCTATAAATTCTATTTTTCCTTTTTCTTTGATATCATCATAAGTAATATCTTTACCACTATCTTTTACACTACTTTCTAGTTCTAGTACTTCATTTATTCTTTTTATTGATACAATTGCTCTTGGAATCATTACAAACAACATTGTTACAGCAAGTATTGAGAATAAAACTTGAATAGCATATTGCATAAATGCCATCATATCTCCAATTTGAATAAGATTTTGATCAATCAAACTTGAGCCACTCCATACAAGCATTACACTAGAGAAGTTTATAACGAACATTACAAGTGGCATAAGTATAGCCATCTTATATCCAGCTTTTAAAGATACATCATATATATCTTTATTTGCTATGTCATATCTTTTTCTTTCATATTCTCCTGTACCAAAAGCACGAATTACTCTAACACCATTTAATTTCTCACGAATAACTTGATTTAATCTATCAGTTTTTGTTTGAAGTGCTGTAAAAAGTGGTAATATTTTCTTTGCAAGCATTAAAATAATTACAAATAATATTGGTATAACTACTACAAATAATAATGAAAGTTTTAAGTTTTTAGAAACAGCCATTATTATTCCACCTATACACATTATAGGTGCATTAATCATCATACGCATAGACATTAATGTTAATTGTTGTACTTGCATTACATCATTTGTTGTTCTTGTTATAAGGGATGATGTTGACATTTTTTTATATTCGTGTAATGAATAACTTTGAACTTTTGAATATATGCTTTTTCTTAATTTTGCACCAAAGCCAGATGATACTCTAGAAGCTATAAATACAGAAATAATTGCACAAAGCATAAAGCCAAGAGTTACAAGTAACATATACATACCATATCTGTATACTTCATTTAAATCTTGACCTACTATACCATTATTAACTATGTCAGACATTAAATTTGGTAAATACAAATTACACATTGCTTGCCCAAAAGTAAATAATATTCCAAGTAACATGAATGGTATATATGGTTTTAAACATTCAAATACTTTTTTCATTTATGTTCCTCCTTTTTCATTTTTACAAATTCATTTGTTTTATTTAACAATTTGATAAGATTTTCTACATTTTCGTATCCCATAAAATCAATATATTCATTAATACTATTAGTAAGCTTTTCATCCACTAATTTTATATGCTCATATCCTATTTTTGATAATTTTAAATATATATTTCTCCTATCATTTTTATCTATTTCTCTCTCAATATAGCCTTTATTTTCAAGTGATGTTATAATAGGAGTTACAGTAGATGGAGCCAAATTTAAGCATTCACGAAGTTTTATTAAAGATACCTTATCATCTTTTTTAAATTTACTTATAATATACAAAGCCATTTTTTCATTATTTGTAATATTATCGTCTTTAAATATATTATTATATCTTAATTTTTTTATAGATATTATTACTTCTTTGACACTTTTTACTAAGTCATCTTTATATGGTACATTACACATTTTATTCCTCCATTTCAAAAACATATCTGATATTTCGCAATACAAAATATTTTATCACAAAAATAATTACATGTAAATAATTTAATGTGAAACTTTTGTGAAAAAAAATAATACTAAAATAGTATTACTTTTATTCTGTTATGTGATGTTTTCTTGCAATTAGTAAAAATAATATTAAAAACATATAACCAAAAGCAAAACCTGCTATAACATCACTTGGATAATGTACACCAAGATATATTCTTGAAAATCCAATTAAAGCTATAAGAACAGCAAGTGATATAGTAAAAATTCGCCTTAACCATACTTTTTTGACAAGTTTATAAGTTATATATATTATCATACCATAAAAAGCTATTCCAACCATTGAATGACCACTTGGGAAACTATAACCGCTTTCATCAATTAACATATACGAAAGTGGTCTTTGCCTTGAAAATATTAATTTTAATATAAAATTAAGTATTATAACAAAAATCATATTTCCAAATATTAAAACAGTTATATTTTTCCTCTTTAAAATAATAACTAAAATAATAGCAATAGTAATCATTACAACTGGTGAACAAAAACTTGTTATAAACTTCATAAATGTCGTCAAATCATCATTTACAAAATTTCTTATATAATTTAATATATGAGTATCTGTTCTATAAATTCCATTTATTAAAAAAAATAAAAGTACAAATATTACTATTATTATAGGAATTATGGAAAAAAATATTATTTTTTTATTCTCTTTTAATTCTTTTTTTAACTCTTTAAATATTATTTTCATAAGTTACCCTCTGAAAAATATTATACTATATTTATATATTTTTTTCAAACAAAAAACTGACAAAATTAATTGTCAGTTTTATATTTACCAAAATAAATATTTTCAAGTAAATTATCAATGTTTTTATAAACACTAGTAAATATTCCATAAACTTTATATTTTATAAAATATTCTTTACTTAAATTTTTTATAACTATTCTTCTATCAATATTTTTACTTGAGTTGTCAATAACATATTCCATAATAAGATTTGCTTTTTTTAATTTTAAATAATCATCTTTTGATAAAAAATTCTTAGGAAAAGTTTTTCTTTTACCAGTTAAAACTTCTAAATAGGTTTTAATATCCTCATCTTGCTCTATATATACTTTCTTTAAAGCAATATCAATATTGTTATGGAATATCTCTTCTAACATAAATAAAAGGCCATATGATTTAAAATCTTCATACTTAAATTCTTCTTTAGCTTCCTCATATGTTTTAATATTTAAATAGTCTTTTAAAATATACTTTAGAATAAAAACACTATTATCATATCCATAATAATCATCAAAAATAAAATTTGGAAACTGTTTATTTTCACCTAATACTGTTTCACAGATATACTTAAGATATTTACAATCAATGTTATTAGTACTACCATCATATATCTTTTTATTAAATGATAAACCGTAGTTTGTGCTAATTTTTCCATAAATACCTCTAGCAAACCTATCAATATCATACGTTGAAAATGTTTCCATAATTTCAAAATTTTTAACAGAATTTAAATCAGAATTCATTTTAAACATAATATCTAATAAATTTACAACAAACAAATCATTTAAATACTTGCTAACACTATCAAGTTTTTTCAAAGAATAAGTAATATATTCTTCTGGATATGCGCTATAAAGTGCGTATTCAACATTTCCGTAAAAAAAATCTAATGCTTTAGTCAAATTTTCTTTTTCAAAGAAATACTTTTTATCATCACAATAAAAAAACATTTCAAAATCCCAAGCATTTTTACTTACAACATATTTTACAGCAAGTATTGCCATTTTATTTGACCATTTTAAATATTCTTTGTAATGATTTAGCTCAAAAAAATTAATATCTGAATATAAATCTAAAGCAAAACTATATAAATCCGATTTATATAACGTTTTATAAATATCATACAACTTTGCTTTTTTAATTAAATTTTCATCTAAATTTTTAACAAATTCAGCTCTACTCATTACATTAAATTCTTTGAAATAGTATTCTAAAAATTTAATACTTATTTCACTTAAACATTCACTTTTTAAAATATACTTTGGTAATTTTTTATCGTTTTTTAAACAATCACGATAAACCTCTAATAAATCATCATAATCAGAATTTGCAATTTTGCTCATCTACTTTACCTCCTAAATTTAGTATTGTTAAGCTATTGTTAACATAAATATTATAACATAAAAATAAGTAAAAAGCAAATAAAAAAGAGACTAAAAAAGTCTCTTCAAATCTAAATTATCTTCTTAAATTTATGCTTTATTAAATTATCCGGTATATTTTTAATTTCATACACCATATTTTTTTTATTAAAGCTAATATATGATTTAGAATCATAATTGTGAATAATATAAGATACTAACTCTTCAACATCACAGATAGTATAAATATCTTCTGCTAAATTTAAGACACAATAATTTTTAGATAAATAGTATTGAAATACATTATCAATACTACATATAGTTATATTTTCATTTTGAATTTTTATTATCATTAATTTGGGATTAAAAAAATCACCAGTATTTATACATATATAATCATTAGATCCTTTATAGAAAAATGTATTTCTAATTGTTAAATAATTAATAAAAAGATTATAATTATCATCAATATCTGTTTCAAACAAAATAAACTTTTTATTTTGCAAGTCAATAATATCATAATTATTTGTAAATTCGTATGTTGAATCATAAAATTTTACTAAAACATATCTATTACCAAAAGATTTACATGGGAAAATATTAGAATTTATAACTACATTACTATTATCATATTTTTTTATAAAAGTTTGACCTTGATTTTCTAAATTTGTTATAAAAATATATTCACCAACAACTTTTGATACTATATACTCCATGTCACAATATTTATCATACAAGCATGCTTTTTCATATACTATATTATGATCTTCTATAAAATAAATAATTTTTGTACTTTCTGTAGAACATATAGCATATTCATCATTAAAATATATGAAATTATATTTAGGCTCGATAACCCATTTATTATCTTCTAAATCAAATAAACCATACTTTTCATCTTTTATAGCAATTAATACATTTTTATACATTATTTCATCAAAATTAATACTTTCAATAAATATCCTACTAGAAATATAATTGTTAGATAAATTTTTAATTTTTTTATTAAATAAGTACATTAAGTAATTATATGTTGGAATAATATCACTTACATCTAATTTTTTTGTACATTTGGTATCAATTCTAAAAGAATAAAATTCATCATTAAATGTCTTCCCGAGCATATACTTTTCATTATAAAAATATAATTCCTTAAATATAAGATTACCAAAAGATATATCACCATCTAAACTAGCTACAAAATAAATATTTGATTTATCAAAAAAGATATCCTCTTTAAGATTTTCAAATAAACTTTTATCATTTACTAAAAAATCAAAATTATCCGATGAAACTTTTAAATTAAAAACTACCAAATGATGCTCAAATAACAATTCATTTACTGGAGAACAATATATTTTAAACAAGGTTGAATAACTTAAAGGGACATTTTTTAATTTTATTCCACTTCTACCAAGATTTAAACATAAATTTTTAGTACTTATAATTTTATCATTTCCAAGTAAAAAATCGATATAAATTAGTTCATTTTCCTTAAAATCCTGTAATATATCTCCTGATTCATTTTTTAAATAAATATCATTAAAAACAAGTTCATTATTATTTTTAATATCTAGATGTATATTACGTTCTGATTTATCAAAAAAATTATCATTTTTATATTGCAAAATACAAATTTCATCTTCATTGATAACAAAAAAATCTTCTATATAGGCATCTGGCTCAAAACTTCCCTGATCAATTTTACTAAAACAAATATCATTTAATGTTTTAAAACTAAATTCCTCCTCAAATTCTCCTTGATGTAATTTAGAGTATAAATAATAAATCATTTGCCTAAGTCGTTGATTTTTAAATCTTTGTTCTTTACTACTATGATTATAATCAAAATCATTTAACCCATAAATTTCCTTAAAATAATCAAAATTCATTTTATTTAACTTATTTCTTTTTAAATATAAAATCTCTCCTTTTTCATCAAAATGAAATTTCTCAAACTTCTTTTCAGAAATATCTAAAACCTTTTTCATATTAATCCTCCTTTTTTAAAATCTTAAAAAAATATACTTTAAAATACACAAACATTATACTATGGTTTCAATATTATGTCAATATATCGTTAATAACTATACTACAACATTAATATTATCTGATTTTATAAACTACAAAAAAAGACTTGTGTAAGAACACAAATCTTCTTTTTATAATTTATTTTAATCTTTCTTCAATTAAATTTGCAATTGATCTTGCTTTTTCTGTTATATACTCTATATCATTACCTTCAATCATAACTCTTATTAATGGTTCTGTACCAGATGCTCTTATAAGTACTCTTCCATTACCAGAAAACTCTTTTTCTACTTGTTCTATTTCAGCTCTTATGACTCCATCTTTTTCAAAATCGTATTTTTTATCATTACTTACTTTTGCATTTATAAGCACTTGTGGATAAATATTTATTATTTTTGCAAGTGTATTTAAATCTGTTTTACTCTCAAGTATTATATTAAGTAACATAAGTGATGTTAATATTCCATCTCCTGTTGGATTGTAATCTAAAAATATAATATGACCTGATTGTTCTCCACCTATATTGTATCCATTTTTTAACATTTCTTCCAATACATATCTATCTCCAACTTTTGTTTGTACAAGATTTAAATTATTATCTTCTGCATATTTTTTAAGTCCTAAATTACTCATAACAGTTGCAACTAAAGTATCTTTATTTAATTTATTTTTTTCTTTTAAATATCTAGATGCAATAGCAAGTATTATATCACCATCTATCTCTTTACCATCTTTATCTACAACTAAACATCTATCTCCATCACCATCATATGCAATTCCCATATCATAAGAATTTTTTACTACATATTCTTTTAACATTTCAAGATGTGTTGAACCACAATTTTTATTAATGTTTACACCATTTGGTACTGCATTTATTATTTTATGATTTATTCCAAGTTTTGTAAATATTCGCTCTGCTACTTTATATGTTGCACCATTTGCAGTATCTATTACAACCTTAAAATCTTTATTCAAATTATTTGATATACTATCTTTAAATATATTAACAATAAAATCTACGTATAAATCAGTTAAATCTTCTGCATTTTGAGAGATTCCAATATTTTCATTCTCTGCAGTTAATTCTTCTAATTTATTACTGTCCATTATTTGTTCAATTTCTTCTTCTATGCTATCATCAATTTTCATACCTTTATTACTAAAATATTTAACACCATTAAATTCAAATGTATTATGTGATGCAGATATAACTACGCTTGCATCAGCATTTAATTTTTTTGTTAAATATGCAACTGCAGGTGTTGGTATTACCCCAAGTAATTTTACATTTGCACCATAGCTTAAAAAACCTGCTGTCATTGCACTTTCAATAAGTGTACCTGAAATTCTAGTATCTCTTCCAATTAATATTGTTGGTGCATGATCTGCATGTTTTGATAGCACATATGCACCTGCTTTAGCAACTCTAAAAACAAGTTCTGGTGAAAGTTCAGTATTTGCAATTCTTCTTATTCCATCTGTTCCAAAATATTTTCTCATATTAATCTCCCCCTAAAAAAAACATGACAATAATTTCAAACAAATTATTGTCATATATACTATTTATTTAACCATTTTTCATATTCTTCTACTACAATTTCAAAAACTTCTTTAGGTGTTTTTGATGTAGTATCAATTACTAAGTCATAATTTGACATATCATCTCTATTTACTTTATATTCATCATACCATCTTTTATTTTCTTCTTCATGTCTATATATAATTTTTTCTTCTGCTTCTTCTATAGATTTATAATTTTCAGTGTCTTTTCTATTTTCATCCATAAAAGCTCTTTTTACTGCTTCTTTTATATCAACTTTCAAATATATTTTAAAAGATTCAGGTACTGAATACCAACCAAGTTTAGCATCAATTATTAAATTATCTCTTGAGTCTGCATATTCTTTAGCGCTTTGTTCTATTTTTCTATCTAATTCCGGATGTATTTTTAAATAATCCTGAAACTGAGTAATACTCATATTATTTTCTTTTGCTAACTTTCTTACATATTGTCCATTTCTATATATTTCATAACCATATTTTTCTTTTAATAAATTAGATAAAGTTCCTTGACCACTTGCATGATCACCTGCTATTGTTATAATATGTTTTTTCATTATTTTTATTCCTTAGATTTACCTTTTTTATTTTCTTCGTCCAATTTAGCTTTAGCCTCTTTATCTACATATTCACCATTAATTTTAACTAAAACTTCACCGTTTGCGATTTCATCTGCTGCAATATCAACAGCATCTCTTATATCATTACTTTTATCTAATTGTCTTTTTTTCTCAATATCTCTTGCTCTTTTAGATAATGCTAGAGCAGATTGATATCTATTTCCTGCTTTTGGCATAATTTCTTTTACATTTGGTTTTGCTAACATTTTAACTCCTCCTTAAAAATGTACATTATAATTTTATCACATAAATTTATTTTTTACAAGAATTACTAAGCAAAATATATTATTATACAACCAAAAAAAGCAAATTAAACAAAAAAATACTTAAAAAATTAAATTTTTATTATTTATATAATACCATTAGACTATCAAAGTTTTTAATGTAAACCTACTATATAACAATAAGATTGTAAAAAAAGATGAATTCATAAATGAATCCATCCTTGTTACACTTTATGCTTTTGGTAATCTTATATAAAAAGTTGTACCTTCTCCTACTTTTGTATCAAAAGTTATATCTCCATTAAATTCTCCTTTTACAATAGAATAAACTAAATATAATCCAAGTCCTGTACCATTTGTTCCTTTCGTTGTTAAAATGTTTTTAAATACAAATGGAACTATTTTTTCATCTATTCCACCAGCATAATCTTTTACTGTAATTAAAACCGTTTCTTTATTTTCTTCATCAACAGTTACCTCTACTACGTTATTTTTCTTTTCTTTATATGCTTGTACAGCATTAACAGTAAGATTAGTAAAAACTTGTCCTAATTTTGTTGGATCACCAATTACACTTACATCTTTTTTTATATTAATATTTAAAGTTGTTTTATTTTTAGCAAATTCATGATAAGTAATTATTTTTATATCATTTATTACTTCACTTACCTTGAATTTTATATTGACATCACTTCCTAAATTTCTAATTTGATTTCTCATGCTATTTACTATATTTATTATTTTTGTTGCACAACTATCCATTCTATTTAATATTTCTTTTTCTGCTTCTGGTACATCTTTTTTCATATCTCTTAACATTACTATACCTGTTTTTATTGCAGAAATTGGTGTATTAATATCGTGTGCTACCCCACCAGCAAGCTCACCTATTGATACTAGTTGTCCTTGTTTTACGATTATTTCTTGCTTTTCTTTTAATGCTTCCATATCTAGCATATGTTGTGTTATATCTTTAAATAAAAGTAATGTTCCTACATATTCTTTACTGTCACTTTTAGCTGCTATAGGATGAATATCGACTTCAAAATATTTATCAAAATCTTTGAAACATAAATGATATTCTTTTTTTATTATTTTGCCATTTCTTCTTGATAAACTAATATCTTTTTTCAATTCTTTTAAATCAACTAGTTTTGTATCTTTTAAAATTTCAAAGAAATTTTTGTTTTTATCAAAATCCATAATACTAGAAAACGAATCATCAAATGTCTTATTTGTACTTACAATTGTACCGTCATTAGATATTACTATATATGAATCTGACATTGTATCCATTACAGTTCTAAAGGCAACTGGAGTAATATTTAATGCTTTATACTTAATAATAGCTATTGCAAAACAAATTGTAGCCAATGATAACATTATTGGAGTTATGTGCACACTCATTGATATTATTTTAAATGTTGCTAAAATATTTGGAACTAATGGAAACATAGTTCCAATAACAACTAACATAACCTGTATAGATAAAAATCCGGATTTTTTTAGTGAAGTAATCATAAATATTATGACTGATACAAACATACATATATATGAATACATTGAATATATATTAAAAAATGCTCCAAATTTAGTTTCTGAAATCATAGTTGAATACTCTATATAAAACAAATGATGAAAATCATTAGTCCAAAGAATTATTAAACTAATAACAGGTATAATAAATAACATCAATTTATATTTAAGTTTTGCTTTTTCGTTATTAAATCTAATTGCCAGTATAAGAAGAAATACTGGCATAAAGACTCCTCCTAAATATGATATATATTCATAATATACTAAATCAATATTAAGTCTACTTCCTAATAATGATTGAAGAGTTACTCCAAAAATTTGTATAAAAATACTTATAAATAACAAAAATAAAGATCTATATAATTTATTCTCCCAAATATTTTTTTTAGTATATATATATATTATAAAAAAATATACAATTAAACTAGTAGAAATTAAAGCGACATCTAATATCATATTTCCTCCTCTTTTGTTAATTAAAATTTAAAAAATCAATACTCTCTAAATATTTTAAATATTTAATTATATATTTATCTTCTATAATAGGCCACTCAAACCCAAGTTTTTTTAATAATTCTATACTTCTATTAGATTTTACTATTATATTTGATAAATATTTAATTTCTTTTTGTGAATTTAGATCAATAATTATACCCTTTATATTATCATAGTTATTTTCTAAATTTTTCTCTATTAAAACTTTAAACTTTTCATTATCAATTACTTCCATATTAATATTTAACTTTTTAAATATTCTTATAACTTCTGGCATTTTAACATGATTATGATTAAATAAATGTACAATTAATGGAATTTTCTTAAGCCTACTAAGTCTTACTATAGCATCCGAAGCAAAATCAATAGGTGTGTATTCAACATACATATCTAACATTGATTCTGGGAAAGCTTTTAAAAATATAAATGATTTTATTCTATTTGCAAATGCATTTTCTTCTACATTTGGTTGATATTTTCCATCTATATATCTACCAGTTAGATTTCCTATTCTTATTATACATGCATCAAGACCAACTAAACACTTTTTTAAAACTTTATATTCACCCATATATTTGCTATAAACATAGGCATTATATAATTTTTGTCCTATATACATACTTTTTTCATCATAAAAAGTTTTCTTTTTTATATCGTCTTGTACTATCTGTCCACTTTCTAACATATTTCCAGAATTACTAAGAGTAGATATATATATCATTTTCTTATGATTTGCTAAGCAAAAATTAGCTATTTTTTCTGTACTTGATACATTTAGAGTTATAAATTTATTATAATTTCCATAATGTTTTACCATAGCAGCTGCATGTAAAACAACATCAACGTTAGTTTTAATCTCATTTAAAATATTACCTTTTAATCCAAAGTTATTTTTAGTAATATCTCCTTCTATAACTTTTATTCTTTCATCAATTAAATCATCATATTTGTTACCAAAGAAAAAGTTTAATTTTCTTTTTACTCTTTCTCTTACAGTTCTATCATTTTTATTTCTTACTACACAATATACTAATGCATTAGTGTTATCAATAATACTAGATAATATATGTGATCCTAAAAATCCAGTTACTCCTGTTAACAAATAATTTACATTATCATTATATTCTGTATCAATTTTATCATAATATCTTTCTTTTATCAACTCATTTATTTTATTATATCTATATTTTGATATTCCATAAATTTCTTCTAATAAATCATAATTATTTTCAGCAAGTTGCATTATTGTTGGATAATTATACAAATCGGAATATGTATATTTAAGACCATTAACCATCGCTTTAGTAACAAATTGTGTTGCAAGTAATGAATCTCCTCCTATATTAAAGAAATTATCATTTATACTAATATCAACATTAGGTAAAAGTTCTTTCCAAATATTATATATTTTCCTTTCTATATCATTTCTTGGCAATATAATATTTCTTTTTATATTATTAACTTCAATTGGTAGTTTTGTTTTATCAACTTTTCCATTTATTGTAAGTGGTATATTATCTATTTTAATTATATTATTAGGTAACATATATTTTGGTAACAAAGATTTTAAACTATCAAATATAAATTGTTTATCAATATTTACTTTTGATATATAATATGCAAGAATTATTTTGTTACTATTTATTTTACCAATACTATTGTTTACTACATTTACAAAAACTTCTTTAATCCCAGGAATATTAAGCATAGCTTGTCTTATTTCATCTAACTCTATTCTAAGTCCTCTTATTTTTACTTGATTATCCATTCTTTCTATGAAATTAATATTATAATTATTATCGAATTTTACCATATCCCCAGTCATATAACAGTATTCGTGAGAAAAATAGAATTTTTTAAACCTTTCTTTAGTAAGTTCATCATTATTTATATATCCATTTGCTACTCCATCTCCTCCAACAACTAATTCGCCTGGTACATTTTTTGGCAATAAATTTCCATACTTATCTATTATAAAGCATGTAGAATTTGATATTGGCTTCCCTATAGGTACATTATCAATTTTACTTAATTTATATCTATATGTAGATGAAATAACACTATTCTCAGTTGGTCCATATGCATTTATTAATTTTACTTTTGGTGTTGATAACATAATATCATTAGCAATTTTAGCATTCATAATATCTCCACCACTTATAACATACCTAAAATTTTCAAAAATATTCTTTTTATAAATAACAAGTTGATTAAATAAAGATGTTGTAAGTAAAGTTATAGTTACTTTATTTGATTTCACAAATTCCTCAAATTTAATAGGATCTAACAATATTTCCTTTTTTATAATATATAAAGTTAAACCATTCAAAAGTGATAACCACATTTCAAATACAGATGCATCAAAAACAATTGTACCAGAAAGTAAAACTCTATCATTTTCATTTACATGTATATAATTTGGATTTTTAACTAATCTTACTATTCCTTTATGTGGAATCATAACTCCTTTAGGTTTTCCCGTAGATCCAGAAGTATACATTACATATGCATTAGAATCTTCATTTATATTATTACAACAATTTTCATTTGAATATATATTATACAAATCACTCTCGAAATCTATAAATTCATATGGTATTTTTTCTATATTTCTAAAGCAATTCTTCTTTGACAAAATAAATCTTGTATTACTATCATTAAGCATATATTTTATCCTATCATCAGGTAATTCAAAATCAATTGGCAAATATGAGGCTCCTAATTTTAATATACCTAATATTCCGACTATTAACTCCAATGATTTTTCTGCCATAATGGCAACAACATCACCATTTACAATATTATTTTTCCTAAGCATATCTGCTACTTGATTTGATTTCTCATTTAATTCTTTATATGTGAGTGTACTATTCTCATATACAACAGCTGTTTTATCCAAATTCTTTTCAACAATTTCTTCAAATATTTTATTTACAACCTTTTTATGAGAAATATTTTTAAAAGTATTATTATATTTATATATTAAATAATCTTCTTCTTTTTTTGATATTATCTTTAAGTTAGATAATTTTTTTGTAGAATCATAATTTAACATATTTTCTAAAGTATTTATATAAGTTTGAAGAAAATTTTTAATTGTTTCTTTATTATATAAATCACAATTATAATTTACATTAATATCAAATTTTTTGTTGTGTGGCATCACTTCAAATGTAATATCAAATTTTGCTATATTATTTAATAAAATATTATATTCAACTTTTTCATTTTCAATTGTTATATCTGTAATCCCTTTATTTTGATAAACATACATAATATTAAAAAGTGCGTTCTTATTATTTTCTTTTGGTATGGACAAATCAGATATTAACTCATCAATTGGATATATATCATTATTCATTACTTCAAACATGTCATTCCTTACAGTACGTAAATAATTTATAACACTATCATCATATTGTACTTTAGTCTTATATGGTAGTGTTTCAACAAACATACCAATTGTATTATTATTATTTATACTTTTTCTTCCTAAAGTAGCTAATCCAATAACTACATCATCTTTGGCAGTATATTTTGATAACACAATATTTAAAATAGTTAAAAACACACTGTTATATGTTAACTTGTTATGTGTAACATAAGAATTTAGTTTATTTAATAACTTACTTTTTAAAGTTACACTTATATTTTTTCCGTTATACGTCCTTTTATCTTTTCTTTTATGATCTAATTTTAAAGAAGTTGAAACAGGTCCTTCATCAAACATCTTATTAAAGAAATTCTTAGCTAACTTATATTCATTACTATTTTTATCTACTTTATTATTTAATAAATAATGTTTAAAACTACCAATATCTTGTTTAACACCATTATATTCATTAACAATCTCTTTAAAGAAAATGTTTAAAGATAATCCATCACAAATAATATGATGAACATCAAATAATATATAAATATTATTTTCTGTTTTATACATCTCTACTCTATATAATTTCTCATTTAATAGATCAAAAGGTCTTAAAAATTCTTTCTTATATTTATAATAATCTTTTTCACTTATCTCTTTGATTTTGTCTATTTTCTCATCATTCTTTGAAACAAATACTATCTTATTTTCTACCACTCGAATTTGTAAAGAAAAAGCATCATTTTTAGATATTATATTTTCAAATGCTAATTTTAATTTTTCAAAATCTATATTTTTACTTAATTTTAGTTCTACTGGCATATTATATATTGTATTATCTGGATTTGCTGTATAAGTAGAAAATATTCTAAGCTGTGATTGTGTTAATTCAAAATACTTTTTATTTGAAGTTACAATATAATTATTATTACTAGATACAGTTAATTTATTTATTATCAAATTTGAAAGTTCTACAATTGTTGGATTAGTTATAATATCTGAAACTTTAAGTTGTAAATTAAATTTATTATTAATCATAACTAACATTTCAATCATATTTAAAGAATCAAGACCAATTTCAAAAAAATTATCTTCAATACTTATTTTTTCATTATTTAATATATAATTGTTACTAATGTATTTATATATTATATTTTCTATATCATTTCTTGGCATTAGAATTTCTTTTTTATCTAAATTAGTTTTACTTATATTTAAATCTAATAAATATCTTTTATCTATTTTACCATTTGGAGTATGTGGCATTTTATCTATTTGTATTATAACATTAGGTACCATATATCTTGGTAGTTTTTTTAAAATTTCTTTTCTTAATAATGAAATATTAACTTTATTATCACATGTAATATATGATATTAAAATATCTTTGCCTTGATATTGCTTTTTTAATACAACACAATTTTTGATTTCATAATAACTTTTTATTACTTTTTCTATTTCTTCTACTTCTATTCTTTGCCCTCTTATTTTAATTTGATTATCTATTCTTCCATAACAATATGTTTTTAAGTCATAACCAATTTTACATATATCACCAGATTTATATATAATGCTATTGTTAATCTTTTCAAAATATTTATTTGTTAAATTAGAATTATTTATGTAACCACTTGAAACCCCATCACCTAAAATATATAATTCTCCTAATTCATTTAATGGTAATAATCTTTTTTTCTTATCTAAAATATAATATTTTAAATTTGATAGTGGTCTTCCTATTGAAATATTAGTTTCATTACTGCAATCATTAAAACTTGAAAATATTGTTGCTTCAGTTGGTCCATATCCATTATATATTTTACTTTTCCATGATACAACAATGTTCTTTATATCTAAAGGTAATTGTTCTCCAGCAAGAACTATATTTTTTACTTTTTTTAATGATGGAACATCAATAATATTATCTATTAATATTCTAAATCTTGAAGGAGTCATTTGTAACAAATCTATATTGTTTCTTTTTAATAATTTTTCAAGTAATGTTGGTATTCTTTGTTCTTCTTCATTAGCTATTACTACACTTATACCATTAAACAATAATACTATACTTTCAAAAGCAAATATATCAAAACTTATAGTAGTAAGAGAAACTGCTTGTTTAGTTGTTTTAATTATTTCATGTTTCTTAAAATGATATAATAAATTTAAAAAGTTTTGGTTTGTTATTTTTACGCCTTTAGGCTTTCCTGTAGAACCAGAAGTATATAAAATATAAAATAAGTCATCTAAACTTTTTCTCCTGCTTACAAAATCTTTATCCATTTTTATATCATTAATATTTATAATAGGACATAAAATATTATTTTTATTATTATTCAAATTAGTTAATAATACTTTTACATTACTATTTTCTATCATATAATTAATTCTATCCATCGGATAGTCTGGATCAATTGGCAAATATGCAGCACCAGCTTTTAGTATTCCAAGTATAGATATAATAATATCAATTGATCTATTCATTAGTATTGCTATTATATCATTGTTCTTTACTTCTTTTTCATTTAATAAATAATTTGCAATAGTATTTGATCTTTCATTTAATTCTTCAAATGTAATACTTTGATTTTCAAATACTAAAGCAATTTCATTTGGATTATCTTTTACTTGTTTTTCAAAAATTTCTATAGGCATTTTATCTTTTGGATAACTTAAAAATGTATTATTATATTTATTTAAAATAATATCTTTTTCCTCATCACTCATTATATCAATATCTTCAATACTTATATCTACATTAGATATAGCATTTTTAATTATAGCAATAAGTCTTGAATGTAAATATTTTATCTCTTGAGTTGTAAATAAATCAACTAAGTAATCATAATTAATATTAAAATTACCAGTATTATTTATATCCATTATATGGATTTGTATTTCATCTTCTATATTTCCTAAGAATTTCCATTCACAATTATATTTATCATCAGACATATTTGTTATTCTTGCATTTTGATATGATAACAATATATTGTACAGGTTTGTCTTCAATGATGTATTCTTGTGAACATATTCTAACATTTTTTCATAAGGGTATTTTTGATGTCTAAAAAGTGACATATTTTCTCTTACAAATTGTTTTGCAAGATCTATAAACTTAATATCTTCTGTTATTTTAGCTCTGAATGGTAAAGTTGATACAAACATACCTAACATATTTTTTTCTTTAAAATTTGATCTATTTAATGTTGGGGTTCCTATCACAAAATCATTTTTATCTTTTATTCTGTAAAGATAAACAGAAAGTGTAGTTAAAAATAATATATATGGAGATATTTTATTTTCTTTACAATAATTATTAATTTCTTTACTAAAATTTTCATCTAATAATACAGAATATCTTTTAGCTTTTGAAGATACTCTATTAATATTATCTTTTAGAGATATTGATTCTTTTATATCTTTTAAATAATCCTGCCAAAATAATTCATCTTTTTTATATTTCTCAGAATTTTTATACTCATCTTCTGATTTTATATAATCAATATAACTAGGCTTTTTATTATCAGTCACGTCATTATCCTCTAAATAATCAATTATTTGAGTACCTATATTACCAAAAGACCAAGCATCGGATATTATGTGATGAAGCTTAGCCAATATTAGTCCTTCTTCATCTGAATATTTTAATATCTTAAAATCATAATATACATTTTTTTCCAAAAAAAGAGAGCGCAAACCAAAGTCATTTATATACTTCTCTTTTTCTTTATCAGAGAATAATGACATGTCTACGTTCTCAAAATTTACATATTCATAATCTTTCACATATTGACATACATTAGAGTCCTTTTCTTCTGTTACAATTCTCATAGCATCGTTATTTTTTATAACATCATTAATTGCGTCATTACACTTCTTGTAATCGAATCCATTTTTTATTTCTACTACACCTAAAATGTAATTTAAAGGTGTATTACCATTATATTTTTCCATCAACCATATGTTTTTTTGAGGATAAGTTAAATTATATAATTGCACTAAAAACACCATCCTATAAATAAAATAAAATAAAAACTATTATAATATAAGTATACCAAAATTTAAAATAAAAATCAATATTTTTTTAAAAAATATTATGTAAATCTTTTCCACTCTTTTAAAATTATATTTTTTTATTTATTAATTCGTCAAGTGAAAAATTAAAAGCAAGTTTGTAAAGTAAAAGCAAATTGTAAGAAAAAACGCAAGATTAAAGCAATAT
>CALWOE010000019.1 GCA_944383035.1 uncultured Clostridia bacterium | reverse complement strand
TAAAATTAATATATGTAAACTAAAAGGAGTACAAGTATGATAAGACTACACACACACACACACACACACACGTAAAATTTTGTAAAAAATGTAAAATAAGAAAAATAAAAATAGAAGAAAATGTAAAAAATGTAAACCAGTACTAGTAAAAACTAGTATTGGTTTTTTACGGTTAAAATAAAAATTGGAAAATATTACAATTTAAAAAAGTGTATATAAAGGATAAAATAATAAAAAGAGGGATGATGTATGAATAAAAATAAAAAAGGAATAAGTTTAATAGTATTAGTAGTAACAATAGTAGTAATAATAATACTTATGGTAACAGTTTTGTACAACATAACAGATGGAAAACTATTTGGAGTAGCAAATGAATCAGTATTTAAAAATGACTTAAGAGTAATAGAAGAAGAATTTGAGATGTTTGTACAAACAAAGGCAACGCAGTCTGTTGGAAAGTTCGAAATAGAAAGTTTAAATGCAGCAGATGAAGGACTTATGTATAATACAAAAACAGATGATAGAGAAACAAATATATATGATGTAATACCAACAGCAAAAAGAGGATATTACGGAGAGTTTGAGATAATAAAAGGAGAGTTATACTACAAAGGAGATGTAGAACAAAAACTAATATGGGCAAAAGAATTAGGAATAGGAATAATCCCATATGAAATAGTAGATGGGGTACTTATATCTTCAAATAGTAATCTTCTTTTACTAGATAGTACAGGAACAGTAAGAATACCATATAATGTAAGAAAAATAGATACAGGCGTATTTAATAATTTGGAGGGACTAACAAGAGTAATAATACCTGGAAGTGTAAAAGAAATAGGAAGAAATGCTTTTTCAAATAATAAATCATTGCAAGAAGTAATAATGGAAGATGGTGTGGAAATTATAGGTAGATTTGCCTTTTCTGGATGTAGCAATTTAAAAACAATAAAGATGGCTAATACTGTAACCGAATTAAAAGTACAAGCTTTTTCTAGTTGTACAAATTTAGAGTATATAAATTTACCAGACAGTATTCTACAAATAGGAGATCAGGCTTTTATGTCTTGTACAAACTTAAAAGAAATTAAACTACCAGAAAAATTGACAAGTTTAGGTGGAGGTACATTTAGTGCATGTTATAACTTAAAAAAAGTTATACTTTCAAGTGGTTTGTCAAAAATTGCATATGGAGTATTTACGGGATGTATAAGTCTAAATGATATTGATACAAGTAAAAATGATAACTTTGTTTTTGAGGAAAATGGATTATATTCAAAAGATTATAAAATACTTTATTCTGTAACAGGAAATCCTACAAGTATTGTTATAAATCCATTAACAGAAGAAATAAAATCAAGATGTATGGGAGTTATGACTTCAATTAAGGAAATATATATTTCAAAAAATGTAAAAACTATAGGTGAAGATAGTGCATTTGGAAATCACAAATTAGAAAAATTAGTAGTAGATGAAGAAAATCAATATTACGCAAGTTATGATAATGATTTATATAGTAAAAATTATGAAATAATATACAAATGTAATAAAATTGGAGATGTAATTATAAGAGATGGTGTAAAAGAAATAGTAAGAGGAACCTTTATTGCAGCAGGTGTTACATCTATTGAATTACCAGAAAGTTTAGAAAAAATTAGTGGTTGGGCAACTATTCCAGCAGGAGTAAATTATATATATATTCCTAAAAATGTTACATCAATTTCATTTTCCTCTTTTGTATATTTAAATAATATAGAAGTATCAGAAGAAAATGAGGTTTATAAAACAGTTAATAATAAATATTTATTAAGTAAAGATGGTAAGACTTTATATTTTGTATCTAGAAATGCAGCTAATATAAATGATTTCCCGAGTACAATTGAAGTTTTAGATCATTATAGCTTTTATAACTGTGATAACTTAGAAGAAATAATATTAACGTCGAAAATAAAACAAATAAATGCTAGTGCTTTTTCAAATTGTGGTAAACTAAAAAAAGTGGAAATTCCAAATACTATTGAAAAAATAGAAGGCTGTTTTAGTGAATCAAATAACCTAACAGAAATAATAATACATAAAAAAAGAGGAGAAATATCAGGAGAACCATGGGGTGCAGTGTATGGTGCACGAGTTATAAAATATGATGAATAAGTAAATTTCTACCGGCTTTGTCTGGTGGAAATTTATTTCTTTTTGTATTTTTATTTCTTGAATAATATATCAATATTTGATATAATATATAAGGTTAATTTTAACTTAAAAGAAGGAATTATGATAACTAAAAATATAAAAAGTAAAATACTAGAAAATATAACAAAAAAAGAAGAAAAAATATTAGTATCAAATATATTAGATAAAGTATTAAGATTTGAAAATAATAATACATTAGAATTTACACATTTTTTAGATTTAAATGAAATAGATATTATAAAAAAAGTACTAGACTATTTAAAAATAAATTATTTTATAGCAAAACCAAATTTATATGCAGAAAAGCAGGTTGTTTTTTTTATTCCAGATTATTTAGAATTTAATACAAATAAGGTTATAAGTGATAATATATCTTGTATTAAAATAATTCCACCCATAAAGGGTAAATTACTTCATAAAGATTATATGGGTAGTATATATTCACTAGGAATAAAACATGAAATGATAGGCGATATTATGGCTTTTGATTCATGTGCATATGTTTTTGTTATGAATACTGTAAAGAAATTTATTTTAGATAATTTAATAAAAGTAAAAAATCAAAATGTAATTTTAGAATTAGTAGATTTAAGTAGTGATGAGGTTTTAAATTTAAGTTATAATTTCACTGAAAAAGAATATATTGTATGTTCAAAAAGGATTGATGCTATTTTAAGTAGTGTATATAACTTAAGTAGAAATCAAGTAAAAGAAAAAATAAATTCAGGTGATCTTTATATAAATTCAAAAAATACTTTTTATATAACAGATAATCTAAAAAAAGGTGATATTGTATCTTTTAAAAGATGTGGTAAATTTGTATTTGATGATGTTGTAAGAGAAACAAAGAATAAAAATATTGTAATAAAAATAAAAAAATATAGTTAAGGAGACTTTATTGTGAAGATAGCATTTTATACACTTGGTTGTAAAGTAAATCAATATGAAACTGATTTGATGACTTTGGAATTTAAAAAAGCCGGATTTGATATAGTAGATTTTTCAGATAAGGCAGATATATATGTAGTGAATTCTTGTAGTGTAACAAATCTTTCTACAAGAAAAACAAGACAGCAATTAAGTAAAGCTAAAAGACAAGGCGGAATTGTTGTTTTAGTTGGTTGCTATGCCGAAGAAGTAAAACAGGATACTAGACTTTCAAATGTAGATCTTGTTTTAGGAAATGAAGAAAAAAAAGATATAGTAAATTATGTAAAAGATTATTTAAATAATTATGACAAAGAAAAATCTAATGTTCAGTATAAGATTGCTGATATATCCAAAGTAAAAAGATATGTGCAAAAAGATATATTAGATAAAGGGATAAATATAAGAGAAAGTGTTAAAATTGAAGATGGATGTAATAATTTTTGTACTTATTGTATAATTCCATATTTACGTGGTAGAGTTAGAAGTAGAAATATTGATGATATTGAAAAAGAAGTAAAAGAACTTGTAAAAAATGGTACCTATGAAATAGTTTTAGTAGGTATTGAAATAGCTTCATATGGTAAAGATTTAGATAATAAATTAAATCTTGTAGATGTTATAGAAAAAATATCAAAAATAGATGGTTTAAAAAGAATAAGACTTAGTTCCATAGAACCTAGAATTTTAACTGATGAAAATATAATCAGAATGTCAAAAATAAAAAAATTATGTCCACATTTTCATATTTCAGTACAATCATTAAATAATAATGTTCTAAAAAATATGAATAGAAAATATACTAAAGAATTTTTATTAGATAGAATAAATACATTAAGAAAGTATTTTGATGATCCAGCAATTACTTGTGATATTATTGTTGGCTTTCCAAAAGAGAGTGATGAAGATTTTTTAGAAACTTTAAATACTGCAAAACAAATTGGTTTTTATGAAATACATGTATTTAGATATTCAAAGAGAAAATATACTTTAGCAAAAGATTTTGATGGACAAATAGATGGAAATATAAAAAATGAAAGAAGTAGAAAATTATTAGCTCTAGCAAATGATTTAAAAATGAATTATATGAAAAAATATCTTGGAAAAAAAGTAGATGTACTTTTTGAATTATATAAAGATGGCTATTTATATGGTTATACAAGTAATTATATAAAGGTTAAAGTTAAGGGGGATAAGATATTATGGGGCTTAATACAAGAAGTAGAATTAGATTCAATAGAAGAAGAATTGATATTAGGAAGTATTTAACTTTAAAACATGCTTTTGTTCTGACTCTTGGAATTTCTTCTACAATATTAGTTTTTAGCCTTGTTACTTCTTTTATGTTGCAAGAAAAGGTTAAAAGATCAACTATAGTATTTAAAGAGGAAACAGTTGATGTTGCAACAGAAGATGTGTATGAGAATGAAGGTAATAATAATGCAGAAAATGTAGAAGATGAAAACCAAACTACATCTGATGAGGAAAATAACAAAACTGATATGAGTATAGAACAAATAAATAATCTAGCAAATGAACTTTCAAAAGAAAATAGTAGAGATGTTGAAAACAAAAGTAGTGAAACAAAATCAAATGGAATATCATTAATGCTTTTAGGAGAAATAATGATGGGCGGAGAAGTTACAGAAAATTTAAATTATATATATACATCAGCCTTTAAAAATATTTATTCTATTACAAAGGCATGTGATTTTACATATGCTAACTTTTCTACTAATATAACTAATTTAGATAAAATTGAAGATGCAAAGAGTAAATATATTGTTACAAAACAAGTTACAAGTGCACTAAAAGCTATTGGACTTGATGCTGTATCTGTTGCATCAGATCATATGCTTGATTTTTCAGATAATATATTTAATTCAACAGTAAATATATTAGAAGATTCTGATATATTTGTAGCAGGTAGAAAAGATACACCGGTATATTTTGAAAAAAATCAAAAAAAAGTTGCTTTAATTTCTACAAATGCTGTAATTCTTGGCACAAGTAAAAATTATACAAAAAATGATATTAGCGTTTATGATAAAGATAATCTTATTAAAAATATTAAAGAGGCAAAGAAGTCTTCAGATTTTGTAATAGTTGATTGTCATTATGGTAGAGAATATACATATGGAATAAATGATCAGATGAGAGAAATTGCTTATACTGCAATAGATAATGGTGCCGATCTTGTAATTGGCTCTCATGCTCTTGGTGTTTATCCAATTGTTAAATACAAAAATAAGCCTATAATTTATAGTACAGGATATCTTATGTCTGATTCAGATTTAAATGCTGCTAAAGAAGGCTTTTTATATAAACTAAATGTATCAGATGATTTAAAAATAAGTTCTATTGAAATGACACCAATATATATTGATTCTAAAAAAGAAGTAAAGCTTTATACAGATTATAACTTACAAAAAGCTAATAGTTATCTTGAAATGTTTAATAATTGGCAAGTTCAAAATGGTTTAAATTCAAATATTAAAAATGGAAAAATAGTAGTTGAATTTTAAGTAATCAAAATGAAATAAAAAAGTAATAATATTGAAATATTTATAATCTTGTTATATAATAAAATAAATTAAGTAATAGTACAAAAGATATAAGGGGGATATATACGTATGAGAAAAGTAATAGTTATTATTTTTGCAATTTTAGGAATGATAATTGGTTGCGCAGTTGGTGAATATTGTAGTGGTGTAAGTTTTTTAAGTTGGCTTGCTCTAGGTGGTGAGATTGGACTTAAAACGCCTATTACAGTAGATTTGAATTTTTTGCAATTTACAATAGGTTTTTGGTGTAAAATAAGTATTGGTGGCGTAATTGGTATGGTTATATTTGCGCTAATTGCACATGAAGTTTGTAGGCTTTTAAAACTATAATTAACTTACCAGAAAATGATCGACCTTATGAAAAACTTGAACGACTTGGGTCGGAAAATTTAACAAATTCAGAATTACTTGCAATAATTATAAAAACTGGAACAAAAAGATATAATTGTGTTCAAATAGCACAAAATATATTAAGTAGTAAAGATAAAAATAACTTTATGACTGATTTAGAGTATTTGTCAGAAATGTCTATTACTAAGTTACAAGAATTTGAAGGTATTGGGAAGATAAAAGCAATTGAAATTAAAGCTGTAATTGAACTTTCAAAGAGAATTTCTAATTCTTATACTAAAAATCGTTTAAAGATTACATCTCCAAAAGATGTATATAATATTTTACTTCCGTATTTTATTGATAAGAAGCAAGAATGTCTAAAAACAATATTACTAGATAAAGGTAATAAAATAATATCTATAATGACAAATGCTATTGGAAATAACGATAAGGTAGAAATTGGATTAAAAGAAATATTATCGGAACCAATAAAACACATGGCATCTTCTATTATACTTGCACATAATCATCCAAGTGGCAATTTAAATCCAAGTAAACAAGATATAATCTTTACCCAAAATATAGAAGAATATGCAAAGATTTTTAATATAAAGTTATTGGATCATATTATAATAACCAAAAATGGTTATACAAGTTTTAAACAAATTAATATAATTTAATGAAAAGTGAAAGAAAGGTAGAAAATATGGGTATAATATCAAGAGATATCGGTGTAGATCTAGGTACATCATATATTAGAATATATTTAAAAGGTCATGGTATGGTTTTAACTGAACCAGCTGTTGTGGCGATTAATAAAATAACTGGTGAAGTTTTAGCTGTAGGAAAACAAGCAAAAGAAATGCTTGGTAGAACTCCTGATAATATCGTTGCGGTAAGACCACTAAAGGGTGGAGTTATTGCTGACTTTGAGGCGACAAAAATGCTTATGAGTGAACTTATATCTAGAATTATTCCTAAGAGTCTTTTTTCTAAACCTAGAATAGTCGTATCAATCCCATCAGGCATTACTGATGTTGAAGAAAGAGCAGTAGAAGGTGTTGTATATGGCTCTGGTGCAAAAGATGTGTTTTTAATGGAAGAAGTTATGGCTGCAGCTATTGGTTCTAAACTTAAAGTAGAAGTTGCTGAAGGAACAATGATAGTTGATATTGGTGGTGGAACTAGTGAAATGGCTGTTTTATCACTTGGTGGAATTGTAGCATCAAATTCTATTAAAATCGCAGGAGATGCACTAGATAATGATATTGTTGAATATATAAAAAAACAGTATAATGTCATAATTGGTCTGGGAGAAGCTGAAGAAGCTAAAATTCAAATAGGAGCAGCTATGGCTTCAATGACTGATGAAAAAATGACAATTAAAGGAAGACATCTAGTAACTGGACTTCCACAAACAATAACAGTTACTACAGAAGATTTAATTGCTGCAATGTCTGATTCAATAAAAGAGATTGCAAGAGTCTTAAAACTTACATTAGAACAAACACCACCTGAACTTGCAGCTGATATAATGGAACGTGGAATAGTACTTTGTGGTGGAGGTGCACAACTTAAAAATTTAGATAGATATATAAGTGAAATAACTGGTATGCCAGTTTATGTAGCAGAAACACCAACAGATTGTGTAATAAAAGGTGTTGGTAGTGCACTAGAAAATATTACAGTATTAAAAAAAGCAACAAAGACTAAGAGAAAATAAAATAATTAAGGAGAGAGGTTATGAAATATAGTTTTGATTTTGATAATAAATCAAAAAGTAGAAATAAAAAAATTATTTTTGCAATTATATTTATGATTTTTGTTATTGTATTTTGTTCTTATTTTTTTAAAAATAGTTCAAATACATTTGTAAGTAAAATCTCTTCTTATATAATAGCTCCTTTTGATTTTGTTTATCACTTTTTTGCTGATTCATTTTCAGGTGCAACAAGTTATCTTGGAAATATAAAAAAGATCAATGAAGAAAATCAAGAATTAAAAAAAGAAAATGATAATTTAAAATATAAGTTGCTAGAAAAAGAAAATTTAGAAAAAGAAAACGAATCGTTAAAAAAGATGCTTGAAATAAAAAATAATTATCAACATTTTGAATTAAAACTTGGTAAAATAATTTATAGAGAACATGATAATTGGAGTCAAACTTTTAAAATAGATATTGGAAAGAATGATGGTATAAAATTAAATCAAGCAGTAATTCATACAAATGGTCTTGTCGGATACATTTCTAATGTTGAAGATAATACATCAACTGTTACAACAATATTGGATCCAACAGCATCTGTGAGTGTAAATATAAGTACAATAAATGAGCCTGCAGTTTTAAAAGGTGATTTAACATTAAAATCAGAAAATAAATTAAAACTTACTTTTATTCCTCTTGGAACTGAGATATCAATATCTGATATGTTATATACATCTGGTCTTGGTTCAATGTATAAGGCAACAATACCTGTTGGAAAAATAGTTGAAATAGTAAATGATAAAAATGATACAGACAGATATGCAATTGTTGAACCTAATGTTAATATTAGAACTATATCAGAAGTTGGTGTAATAATAAATTAAGGAGTATTTATGAATGGTGTGCTAAAAAAAATACTTACATTTTTGTATTTAATATTATTTTTCATATTAATATATGTGTTGCAGATTTTTGTTATAGATGGTAGAACCTTATTTGGAGTAAAACCAAATTTAATTCTTATTTCCGTTATTGTTATAAGTCTTTGGTTTGGCATTTATAAAGGTTCTATTTATGCATTTTTAACTGGAATTTTATTTGATCTTTTATATGGGAATAATATTGGAATTTTCACAATTTCATATACATTATGTGGGCTTTTAATAGGATATATTAGTAATAATTATAGAAAAGAAAATAGGATGTCACTTGTTTATGTTACAGTATTTGCAACATTTTTATTTGAATTTTCTGAATATATAATATATTTATTTATGACATTTACATATAGTAGTATATTTTATTTAATAAAACAAATTATTATAAGTTCAATATTAAATATTGTTATAGTATTTATAATGTATGATGTTATATATAAGATAGTAACATATTTTGAGGAAAAACTTACAGATAAACAAAGATTATTTTAATTGGAGGGGTATGATTGAAAAAATTTTTTAAAAATATATATAATTTCTTTAATAATCGTTATCTTATACTAAGTATAATTACAATATTAATTGCAATTATATATATTTTTCAACTTTTCAATTTACAAATTATTCAAGGTGCTGAGTATAGAGAAAAATCACAAACTAGAATGTTAAGAACTGAAACGGTTGAAGCAGCTCGTGGAGAAATTTATGATCGAAATGGAGTTGTACTTGCTACAAATAAGCTTACAAATAATGTGGAAATATACAAGGTAAATGTTGATGTAGATGAGCAAAATACTGCTATTGCAACTTTAATAACAATACTTGAGAGTAATGGAGATAAAATATATTCCACATTTCCTATTAATGATACATTAGATGGATTTAGC
The DNA here is from genome assembly GCA_944383035.1 of uncultured Clostridia bacterium. Taxonomy (GTDB): domain Bacteria; phylum Bacillota; class Clostridia; order TANB77; family CAG-465; genus CAG-465. Next base: position 16,506 of record CALWOE010000019.1, on the reverse strand, counting down.
TTTTCAAGCGAAGAAGAAGAAAATAACTTTAAAAAAGAGATTGGTCTTAAATCAGAGTCTACTTTTGATGATGTTATAAATTACTATATAGACAAATATGCTCTATCTAATATAAATGATAAAAACCTTCAAAAAAAGATTATAATGGTAAAATATGAAGGAAATATAAATGGATACTCATTATATAATAGTGCAATAATAGCAAAAGATATATCTCAAGAATCTGTTGCACAAATATCAGAAAGACAAAAAGAGTTATATGGTATTGTAGTTGTTAGTGGTACAAAAAGATATTACCCAAATGGAAGTTTAGCTGCACATGTTATTGGATATGTAAGTAGTATAAGTCAAGATGAATATAAAGCCAATAAAGATAATGGGTATAAAATAAATGATGATATTGGAAAAACTGGAATAGAACAATCATTTGAAAAATATTTAAAAGGTAAGTCTGGTACTAAAAAAGTAGAAACAGATTCGCTTGGTAATGTTATTTCAGAAACAGTAACACAGGAACCAGAGGCAGGAGAAAATGTAACTTTAACTATAGATTATAGATTACAAAAAGTTGCAGAAGAATCTTTAAAGGATGTAATATATAAACTAAATAATGGACTTATAACAAGAGAAAAGATTGAAGAAGCAAACGCAGGTGCTGTTGTTGTTTTAGATGTAAATTCTGGTGAAGTACTTGCAATGGCAAGTTATCCTACTTATGATTTAAATATTGATAACTTATCAGTATCAGAATGGGCAAGTTTAAATACAAGTGAAGTACATCCATTAATTAATAGAGCAATAGCTGGTAAATATGCGCCAGGTTCTACATTTAAAATGTTAGTTGGAATAGCTGGAGTTAAATCTGGTGGTATTGGACTTGATGAAAAATATTTAGATCCAGGAATTTATCCATATGGACATAAACCAAAATGCTGGAAATATAGCGCACAAGGAAGAACTCATGGTTATGTTGATTTAGAGGGAGCTATAAAAGGTTCATGTAATTGTTACTTTTATGAAGTTGGAAGAAGAATTGGTATAGATAAAATAGTAGAATATGCTAAACTTTTTGGACTTAACAAAAAAACTGGTATTGAATTATATGGTGAAAAAGAAGGACAAATTGCAGGAGATAATTTAAATAGAACATGGCAATTTGGTGAGACTTTATCTGCAGCAATAGGACAATCCGAGAATGCATATACTCCAATAGAACTTGCAAATTATATAGCAACACTTGCAAATGGAGGTAAACTAAATAAAGTGTCAATCGTAAAAAGTGTAAAATCAGAAGATAATACTAAAGAATTAACTGTTGAAGAATTAAATAAAATATCTACAGAAATTTCGGGAGAAGGATTTGAAGAAAGAACTATAGATATTGGCGATGATATATTAAATGCAGTAAAACAAGGTATGTTATCTGTTACAACAGAAACAGGCGGAACAGCTAATATTGTATTTAAAAATAGTGATATTCAGGTTGCTGGAAAGACAGGTACATCTCAACTTGGAATAGGAGTTGAAAATGGATTATTTGTCGGATTTGCACCATATGATAACCCTAAAATTGCAGTTGTTGCTATTATAGAGCATGGTGATGAAGGAACATATACAGCAAATGTTGTAAAACCAATAATGGAAGAATATTTTAAAATATCTAATGAAAATTCTGCAAATGAAAAGGCACAAAATGCAGTAAAAAGTACTTTTGGTTATTAAAATAAATAAAAAATAAAAGAGTTACTTATTAAGTTATTTTATAAGTTTAATAGGTATCACTTTTATTTTTTTATCTTTTAATTTATACTTATACATTGACTTAAAAACTTATGTTTGATATAATTATTTTGATTTAGGAGGAATATATGATAGAAGATAGAGTGGTATCTCCAGAATATTTAGAAGACGATTTAGAAGAGATAGAAGAAGTAACCTTAAGACCAAATAGTTTTTCTGAATATGTTGGACAAAATAAAGTAAAAGAAAACTTAAAAGTATATATAACTTCTGCAAAAAAAAGAGGAGAAACACTTGATCATGTACTTTTGTACGGACCACCTGGACTTGGAAAGACAACTCTTGCCTCAATAATTGCAAATGAAATGGGAAGTAATATAAAAATAACATCTGGGCCTGCGATAGAAAAAGCAGGAGATTTAGCGGCAATACTTACAAACTTACAAACAAACGATGTACTTTTCATAGATGAAATACATAGACTTAATAAATCTGTAGAAGAGGTTTTGTATCCGGCACTTGAGGATTATAGATTAGACATTGTGATTGGTAAAGGCCCGTCTGCAAGGTCAATTAGACTTGATTTACCAAAATTTACTCTTGTTGGTGCTACAACAAAAGTTGGTTCTCTTTCATCACCATTAAGAGATAGATTTGGTATAATACATAAGTTAGAGTTATATACAGAAAAAGAGCTTGCTATGATAATTAAAAGAAGTGCAGAAATACTAGAGATGAAAATTGACGATGATGCAGCAATAGAAATTGGTTCAAGATCTAGAGGAACACCAAGAATTGCAAATAGGCTATTAAAAAGAGTAAGAGATTTTGCTGAATTTGAGTCAAAAGATACTATAGATTACAACATAGCAAAAAAAGCTTTAGACAGATTAGAAATAGATGAAATAGGATTAGATAGAAATGATATAGAAATGCTAGAGACAGTTATTACTAAATTTGGTGGTGGACCAGTAGGACTTGATACACTAGCAGCATCTATTGGTGAAGACAAAGATACTGTAGAAGATGTATATGAACCATATTTGATGCAAATTGGATTTTTATCTAGAAGTCCAAGGGGAAGAATTGCAACAAAACTTGCATATAATCATTTAGGTATAGAATTTAAGGAAAAATAAAAGGAGAAATAGATGAAAAAATTATTAATACATGCGTGTTGTGCACCATGTTTTGTATATATTGAAAATGATTTAAGAAATAATGGATTACTAAAAGATGATAATACATATGAAAAGGTAGAATATACACCTATATTTTATAATCCAAATATTCATCCAAAAGTAGAGTATGAAAGAAGAAAGAATGCTTTTATTAAGTTTTGTGATATGAAAAATTTAAATGGTATTGTACTTGATGAATATGATTTAAATGGCTTTGCAAAAACAGTAGTACAAGATGTAGGAGAAAATAAAAAGTATAAAATTAGATGTGAATATTGTTATTACAAAAGATTAAAAAAAGTATTTGAGTATGCAAAACAATACTCATATGATGTAGTTTCAACTACTCTTACAATTAGTCCATATCAAAATCACGATATAATAAAACAAGTTGGGAAAAAACTAGAAGAAGAATTTAATATTGAATTTAGATATTTAGATTATAGAGGACATTTTAGAGAGGGACAAAAAATGGCAAGAGAACTTGATATATATATGCAAAAATATTGTGGTTGTATGTTCTCAATAGATTCTGGAAAGTGGGTATATTAATGAAAAAATATTCAAAAAATAAACTAAAGAAAAAAAGAGGATTAAAATTTTTAATTGTTTTACTTGTGATTTTATTTGTTGTTGGTATAGCATTATTATCTTTTGTACTCTTAAATAAAAAAGTAGTATATGGAAAAGTAGATAACAGTGCAAAAAATGTATCTGACGATATAGCTTCTAATTCATATCCAGTACTTATAAATAACCTAGTTATTGGTGGAGTATATAATAATACTTGGGTAAGTAAGGATAGATATTATAATAAAAGCAAAAATAAGGCAAGTACTGAAATAAACGTATATACAAATGAAGGAAAAGCTGGTACTTATGTTATAAAAACTGTAAATAATAATCCGTCAAATAACTCATATAATGTTTCAATTGATAGTACAAATTTAATTGATGAATACTTAGCTGTTAGAAAATCAGATAATAATATAATGCAAACAACTGCATATAGAAATATCAATGTTTCACAAGCTGATATTGATGCAGTTAAAGATGCACTATCTTATAGAAAATTATTCAATTCTAGTGTAAAAATAAATTCTAAACATGAGGTTAGATTATCAGATAGTGTAAATGGAACAATTATTTGTGCAACAAATGAAAGTAAAAAATCAAATGGTGTATATAGTGCGGTTGTATATGTAGATGAAAGAGGAAATGCTTCTTGTGTAAAATATAGTTATATTAAAGATTTGGATGATGCTTCGGATTGGCCAATTTATTCATTTAAGTTTGTTGGAGATATAAATGAGGATGGTACTAGTGAAATTGTTATTCAAGAAACAAAAGAATTTGAAGTTATATATGATATTTTAGAATATAGAAATGGTAAATTTGTAGAAGTTTTATCTGCAAGTACTAAAATAAAATAAAAAATTCCACCTAATTGGTGGAATCTTTTTTATCTTAGAGTATTTAAATAAAAATTTAAATGCTCTTTGTCTTGTTCTTCTAAATTTGCTTTATTTTCTAGTAAATTTAAAAAATCGTGTAATTTTTCTTTTACATCATCAGATGTATTTTCGTCAATACATCTTTTTTTCAGTCCATGAGTAAAGTTGATTTTTAAAACTTTACTGTCTTTAATATAAAGTTTTAACCTATAGTTAAACCTTACATTCTTCTCACAGTCTGAAACTTTCTTTCCATTAATGTAGATTCTAAAACCTACATCCGTTTCAGGTTTTGTAAGTGAGGCATTTGATAAAATTTCAATTGTCTCTTCCGTTTCTTTTGGAACTGAAATAGTTTGGTTTTTGTTTTTTTTCATAAAATATCCTCCTAGTTAAAATTTGCTGTTATAATTAAACAGCATATATATAAAAACCACTTATATTATATCATATTAAACTTATTATGTCAATATAACAATATACTGGAAATATTTGTATATTAATAAAAAGCAATAATGCATTTAACATAACATTTGAAAGCGTAAAATCAAAATTATAAAATATCTAACAATTAAATATTTATACAAAAAATGTAATAAATCTTTTTTTTTAATATTTTTTATGTTATAATATAAATGCTTAAGGAGGGTAAAACAATATGATGAGCATAGGACTTGTAACACTTGGTTGTAATAAAAATCAAGTTGATAGTGAAATGTTACTAGGTTTATTTAAAAAATTAGGATATAATATAGTAAGTAATCCAGAAGAAGCGGATATTATAATTGTAAATACTTGTGGCTTTATAAATTCAGCAAAAAAAGAAGCAATTGATACATTACTTGAAATGGCAGATTATAAAATTTATGGCAAATGTAAAGCTTTGATTGCAACAGGATGTTTAGCAAAAAGGTATAAAAAAGAAATTTTAAAAGAAATGCCAGAAGTAGATTTATGTATTGGTGTAGATGAATATAATAATATAGATAAAATACTTACAGATTTTTTCAAAAAGAATTATTTAGATCAAAAATTAAGTTTCAGTGATAGAATTATTTCTTCAAAATTTCCATTAGCATACATTAGAATATCAGATGGGTGTGATAATAGGTGTTCATATTGCGCAATACCATCAATTAGAGGACGTTTTAAAAGCAGAAATATGGATGATATATTACTTGAGGTAGAAAATTTAGCAAAACAAGGTTTTAAAGAATTTTGTGTAATATCTCAAGATACTTCAAAATATGGACTTGATAATTACAAAAGTTTAAAATTAAAAGAACTATTAAACAAAATGTCAAAAATTGATGGAGTAAAATGGATACGAGTGTTATACATGTATCCTTTTGAGACAACGGATGAATTAATAAAAGAAATAATTGAAAACGAAAAGATATGTACATATTTTGATTTACCAATACAACATGCAAGTGATAAAATTTTAAAAAGTATGAATAGATATGATACAAATAAAATAATATATAATACAGTTGAGAAAATAAGAAAATTATCAGATGATGCAATAATTAGAACGACAATAATGACTGGATTTCCAGGTGAGAGTGATGAAGATTTTGAAATTTTAAAAAAAGCTGTTTTAGATTTAAAATTTGACAGACTTGGAGGATTTACATATTCAAGAGAAGAAGGCACAGTATCTTATGACTTTAAAGATCAAATTGAAGAAAGCATTAAAGAAAAAAGACTTTCTGAAATAATGTTACTACAAAAAGAAATATCATATAATAATAACAAAAAAAGAATAGGTAAAGAATATGAAATAATTGTTGAAGATATATCTGACGATGAAAAGTATTTTGTTTGTAGATCAATGTTTGAAGCACCAGATGTTGATGGAAGAATTTTAATACCTATAAATGAAAAAAATGCGTCTTTAGCAGTAATTGGAGAATTTTCTAAATGTTTAATAAAAAGCTGTAATGAATATGATTTATATGCAGATATTATTTAAAAGGAGGATATAATGTATACAAAAGAAAGTTTAAAAAAATCAACTTTAGTTGAATTAAGACAAATAGCTGAAAAATTAAAAATGGAAGGCTATGAAAGATTAAAAAAAGAATATCTAGTTGAAGAAATTATTAAAACATTAGATGTAAAAAATGAATTAGATGAAAAAATGGCTGTAAAAATTGAAAATCCAGAAACAGACTATATAACAGATGGTATTTTAGAAGTATTACCAGATGGATATGGATTTTTAAGAAGTGATAACTATTTATCTGGAAATAAAGATGTTTATGTATCACAAGCACAAATAAGGAGATTTAAACTATCAACTGGTGATGAGTTAAAAGGAATAGCAAGATTTACATCAGATCCACAAAATAAGTTCCCATCTCTTATATATATAGATACAATAAATGATGATAGAATAGAACTTGTATTAAATAGAAGATCTTTTGATTCATTAATACCAATTTATCCAACAGAAAAACTTAAATTAGAAACAAAATCTACAGAATATGCTACAAGACTTATTGATATATTATGCCCAATTGGTAAGGGTCAAAGAGGATTAATAGTTGCACAACCTAAAGCAGGTAAAACAACATTATTAAAACAAATAGCAAATGGAATTTTGAAAAATAATTCAGAAGTACATTTGATGGTGTTATTAATTGATGAAAGACCAGAAGAAGTAACAGATATTGAAAGATCTATTGATGCAGAAGTAATACATTCTACTTTTGATGAATCTCCAGAGCATCATATAAAAGTATCAAAAATGGTTTTAGAAAGAGCAAAAAGATTGGTTGAACAAAATAAAGATGTTGTAATATTACTTGATAGTTTAACAAGACTTACAAGAGCAAGTAATTTACAAGTAGAACCGAGTGGTAGAACATTATCTGGTGGTTTAGATCCAGCATCATTATATTTTCCTAAAAAATTTTTTGGTGCAGCAAGAAATATAGAAAATGGTGGAAGCCTTACAATACTTGCTACAGTTCTTGCTGAAACTGGTAGTAGAATGGATGATATAATTTTTGAAGAATTTAAAGGAACTGGAAATATGGAAGTTTATTTAGATAGAAAGATGTCAGAGCGTAGGATATATCCATCTATTGATATATACAAATCTGGTACTAGAAAAGATGAACTTTTATTAACTAAGGACGAATATGAATGCAGTAATTATATTAGACGACTACTTTCACAAAATGGTTCACTTACAAATATGGAAATGATAGAAAAGATTTTAAATATTGTAGTGAAAACAAAAACAAATAAAGAGTTCGTTAAGATATTTAATGAAAATATGAAAAAGAAGTAGATATTTTTTCTAATACATGCTAAAATATATATTGTGAAATTTTAAACTAAGGAGAAGATAAGATGAAAAATCAAATTAAAGTAACTATTGAAAATGATAAAGTTATTGAGGTACCATATAAAACAAAAGCAGTAGATGCTGTAAAAAAAATTTATGGTAATTTAGATGATGTGTTAGCTTTTAATATAAACAATGAGGTAAAAAATTATGATTATGAGCTTGTAATGGATTCTAAAATTGAGTTTATAAAATATTTAAGTGATGATGGATATAAAATATATGCAAGAACATTGAAAATGATATTATATATGGCTTTAACATCGCTGTATTCTAATGCAGATGTTGAGTTTATGTCTACAATAAATAAAGATCAATACTTTGTGATCCAAAATATAAAATTAACAGATGAAAAAATAGAAACAATAAAACAAAAAATGATAGAAATTATAAAAAAAGATTTACCAATTACAAAAAAGGTTGTACCACTAGAAGAAGCATTTGTTTTGTATACTGCTTCTAATGATATAGATAAATTAGAAAATATGGAAAACAAATTAAAATCATATGTTTCAATTTATTTTTGTGATGGTATGTATAATTCTTTTTATGGAATGCTTGCACCAAGTACTGGTTATACAAAAATATTCGATTTAATACCATATAAAGAAGGTGCTTTACTTGTACTTCCAGATGAGAATATGAATATTAAAAAACAAGTAACAGAACATAGAATGTATGATACATTTATTGAATTTAATAAATTAAATGAAAAGATTGGTATTACAAATGTTGGAAAATTAAATGATGCAGTGCTTAAAAATAAAATTACAAATATAATTCAAGTATCAGAAGCAATCCATCAAAGAGAACTAATTGAACTTGTACAACAAATAGAAAAGAAGAAAAATGTTAAAATGATTTTAATTGCTGGTCCTTCATCTTCTGGTAAAACAACTTTTGCACAAAAATTAGGTATACAATTAAAACTTACAGGATATAATCCAATTACAATTTCTATGGATAATTATTTTAAAGAAAGAAAAGATACGCCACTTGATGAAAATGGAAAATATAATTTTGAGTGCGTAGAAGCACTAGATATAGAACTATTTAATAATCAAATGAAAAGTCTAATTGAAGGTAAAACTGTAGAATTACCAGAGTTTGATTTTGTAGTTGGAACAAAAAAATATAATGGAAAATACTTAAAATTAAATGCAAATGACATATTAATAATAGAAGGTATACATGCTTTAAATCCTATACTTACAGAGTTTACTCCAGCTGAAAATAAATTTAAAGTATATATTGCACCAATTGCAACATTAAACATCGATGGTTATACAAAAGTTTCTTCTACAGATACAAGATTTTTAAGACGTATGGTAAGAGATTATTCAACTCGTGGTCATAGTGTAGAAAAATCTTTTGACTTATGGAGTAATGTAAAAAAAGGAGAGATAAAATATATATTCCCATTTGTAAATTCGGTAGACTATATATATAATTCTAGCCTTATATATGAACCAAGTGTTATGAAAACATTTGCGCAACCACTTTTACTTCAAGTACCAAAAACATCTAAATTTTATGCTGAAGCAAGAAGATTATATGCTTTTTTAAATAATTTCTTACCAATGGAAACAGTAAATATTCCTGTTGATTCACTAATTCGTGAGTTTATTGGTAGTGGATGTTTCAATAGATAATAAATATTTAGTAGTGGAATATTTCCACTACTATTTACATATGGAGGAAATATGGAGAATTTTTGCTCAAATATTCAAATATACAATTTTAAAAATAAATTAAAAAGAGAAGAAATAATTGAAAAGATTGCAAATTTTAAAAATGTTGAAAAAGGAAAGATAAATGAATATGTTGATTTAATTTTTGATGAAACATCAAATTTTGTTACAATGTATGATAAAAATTTTAAATTTGAAAACTCTAATTTAAACAAAAGTTATATTAGAAAATTGTCAAAATGTTTAACATTACCTGTATTTTTAATTTCTCTTTCAAATAGTAATCTTGTAATAGAACAATATAATTTTAATAAACGTATTTATGATTATATAGCAATATCTAAAGATTTTGATTATTTAAAAAAATTAGGATATGTAAATGAAAATATATTTAATGAAGAAAAGATATGGGATAATTTTGTAGGTAAAAACGATATGTCTAATCTTTATGATATTTTAAATGGAGCTAATTCATATTTTTATTTAGATGAAATCGTAGAAGATATTTTTAAATTATATGGAATGAAAGTACAAAATATACTATATAAAATTACATAATAATACTTGAAATATATATCTATATATAGTAAAATATAAAAATATAGGTGAAATTTATGTTTATAAAAAATGATAGTCGGTTTATATGTAAAAATTGTGGTAAAAAAGTTGAAAAACTTAAATACACATCAAGAGATCATTGTAATTACTGTTTACATTCTCTACATGTAGATATTGAACCGGGAGACAGAAAAAACGATTGCTTAGGTGATTTAGTCCCTGTAAATGTATTACTTAACTCTAAAAAAGGTGAAGTAATTTTATTTAAATGTAGTAAATGTGGAGCTATTATAAAAAATATTGTAGCAAAAGATGATTCAAGAGATGAGATATATAAAATTATAAAAGAGTATTCAAAAAAATTAAATTAATAGAAAGGAAAATAAAAATGGAAGATAATAAAAAAATAATAGCAAGTTGTATTTTAGAAACTTTAGATGAAAATGTAGATATAAATGATATATATAACAAAATAGAAGTACCAAAAGATAAAAAAAATGGTGACTTTTCTTATCCATGTTTTAATTTAGCAAAAATATTAAAAAATTCTCCTGTAAATATAGCAAATAAAATAAAAGAAAAAATAGTATTAAATGATGCTATATCAAAAGTAGAAGTAGTAAATGGATTTTTAAATTTTTATTTAAATAGTAATAATGTAGTAGAAAATATTTTAAAAAATATATTAACTAAAAATAGTGAATATGGCAAAATGAATATCGGCAATGGTAAAAATATTGTATTTGATTATTCTTCACCAAATATTGCAAAACCGTTTCACTTAGGCCATTTTAGAAATACAGTTATAGGACATGCATTATATAATATATATAAAGAACTTGGATATAATACAATTGGTATAAATTATATAGGAGATTGGGGAAGACAATTTGGTCTTTTAATTGAAGGATATAAATTATTTAAAGATGAATATGATTTTTCAAATAATGTTTTAGAAGTTTTATCAGATATATATGTTAGGATTTCTGCACTTGCTAAAGAAGACGAAAATGTTATGAATAAAGCTAGAGAAAACTTTAAAGAACTTGAAAATGGAAACGAAGAATACTATAAATTATGGAAGTTTTTCAGAGAAGTTTCACTAAAAGAATATGATAGAATATATGATATTTTAGGAGTTAAATTTGATTCATATAATGGAGAAGCTTTTTATAACGATAAAATGGATGTTGTAATAGATACATTAACTAAAAAAAATGTGTTAAAAGAAAGTAGAGGAGCAAAAGTAGTAGAAGTTGGAGATAATATGCCACCATGTATTGTATTAAAGTCTAATGGGTCAACAATATATGCAACAAGAGATCTTGCAGCAATAATTTATAGAGCAAAAACATATGATTTTGAAAAAGCGATATATGTAACTGGTTCAGAACAAATATTACATTTTAAACAAGTATTTGAAGTTGCAAAATATTTAGTAGAAGAAAAATATCAAAAAGGACTTGTTCATGTTCCATACGGCTTAGTAAGATTAAAAACAGGGAGAATGTCTTCAAGAGAAGGTACAGTAATTTATATTAAGGATTTGATTAATGATGCAATAAATAAATCAAAAGAAATATTAATTAACAAAAATAAAGAGGTAGAAGATATTGAACTTTTATCAAAACAAATTGGTGTGGGAGCTTTAGTATTTAATTATTTGAAATCAAATAAATTAAAAGATATTTTATTTGATTTAGATGAAACTTTAAGATTTGATGGAGAAACAGGACCATATATACAATATACTTATGTTAGAACAAAATCAATATTAGAAAAATCAGGATATGTAGAATCTGATTTTGAGAATATCAAATTAGATTTATTAACAAATAGCGAGGAAATAGAACTTGTAAAAAAACTTGGTGAATTTGAAAATATAATAAAAAGAGCAGCACAGGATTTTGAGCCATCTATTATAGCAAAATATTTAATAGATATTTCAAGTTTATTCTCTAAGTTTTATAACAATATAAAAGTTCTTGAAACAAATAATGAAGATTTAAAAAAAGCAAGAGTTGCTCTTGTATATTCAACTGGTATAGTTATAAAAAATGGACTTAATATTTTAGGAATAGAAACACCAAGTAAAATGTAATTTATAAAAAGCATGAAATGTGAATATTTCATGTTTTTTTTACAAATTTTATTATAAATAAAATAATACATTAAATTATATGTTTTTATTTTAGTGATTTTAAAAATTTAATTTCATATAATAATATATATATTTAATTTTTAAGTTTGTATACTTCTTGTTTAAAATCTCGTTATATGTTATAATACGTTTTGTAGAAGGGGAAAGATATGAACAAGTTAACTAAAAAAGAAAAAAAACTAGCTATTGCTAGAGCTTTTATAGTTTTAATTGGAATAGCAGTAATGGTTGCCGTTATAATATATATGTTACCATTTATCAATAAAATATTAAATGAAGATACAAGAATGGAATTTAAAGAAGATATAGCTAATATGGGATTTAAAGGTGTATTAATTGTATTATTACTTCAGATATTGCAAATAGTACTTGCGATTATACCTGGTCAACCAATGGAAATAGTATCTGGAATGCTTTATGGCACTTGGGGAGGTATGTTACTTTGTTTAGTAGGTATTTTTTTAGGAACCGCAATAGTTTATTTCAGTGTTAGAAAAATTGGTACTGATTTAATACAATTATTTTTTAGTAAGGAAAAAATTGATGCAATAAAAAATACAAAGACATTTAAAAATCCTAGAAATCTTGAAATTTTAATGTTTATTATGTTTGTTATACCACTTATTCCAAAGGATATTTTTATATATTTAGGAGGACTCAGTCCAATAAAACCAAAAAGATTTTTATTTATAGCAACTTTTACTAGAATTCCTGGACTATTTTTAACAGTATTTGCTGGTAATCAATTATCAGAAGGAAGTTTTTTAATAACATTAATACTTGTAATAGTATTTTTAGTAATTGGTGGAGTTGGATATTATATAAGTGATAAAGCTAAAAAGCAAATAGAAAAAGAATCATAAATATTATAATTATTATTAAAAATATATAGAAAAAATCTTGAAAATTTAATTTCAAGATCTTTTTTATTGCCAAATACCAATTTTATTATTTTTAGCTTCTTTTTCTATGTTTGAAAAATAATTATAATACTTAGTATCTGGTTTTATTTTTACTTTATTTGCATATCCGTTAGAAAGTAAAATAGCATTTAACATTTTATTTTTAATTTCCGTTTCATTAATTTTTATAGGTTTTTCTATCCATATGTATCTTAAAAGTCTTCCATATTCATCAGTTTCAGATACATCTTTTTCTAGGTATATAGTTTTTCCATCAAGCATTTTTTTTGTGAATTCAGTAGCTTCTTTTCCGTAGTATTCAACTTTAGTAGTATATTCAGGAGTATTTATACCTATAAACCTAATCTTTTTTTCTTCACCAGATATATTTACAACAATAGTATCTCCATCAACAATTCTAGTTACAGTTGCTTCTTCAAACAAAATTTCATTTGCCATTTGTTTTTCAACATCATTTTGTAATATTTCTAGATTTGTTAAATCTTTATTATTTGGATTATAATTTATAATTTTATATTTTACAATTATTCCAAAAATACTTACTATTATTAATAATATAACAAAGATTATAAAAATATTTTTTTTATTTAATTTTTTCTTTGGATGATCAAATGGATTATCTTCTTTTAATCCATTCTTAAAATCTTTACCAAAACCATAGTTTATCATAAAATCACCTATATGTATAAGTATAGCATAGTTTCTTGTTAAAGTCTATTATAATAATACAAAATAAAATCAGATATTAAAATAATTTAAAAAATATTCTAAAGGTATTGAAAAAAGATTTTAAATACTATATAATAAATTTTGTAAGATAAGTGGAGGGAGAATATATGGAACAAAAAACAAATGATAAAGCAAAAAAAGTAGCTACAAAAAAGGCACAACCTAAAAAAACAACAACTGTAAAGACTGCAAAAACAACTGCATCTAAACCAAAAGCTACTGCAACAGTAGCACAAGATAAAAAAGCTCCATCAAGAGCAAAAAAAAGTGTAACAAATAAAGAATATATATTCGGCATAGATAGAGATAAATTTGTTACTATGTGTTTAGTAGTTGCAATAATAGTTGCCATTGTATTAGTATTAGTTTTTGCTGTAATTAAACCTTTTGATAAAGATAAAAACGGTGGAAATACTAATATAACTACACCAAATGAACAACAACAAACAGATAACGGTTCTACTGATTTATCAAATACTGAAAATGTAGTTATTGAAGGTAACAAGAAAACAAATAATAGTTCAAAATTAAAAGAAGAAAAAACATATGATGGTATGAAAGTAAAAGATATTAAGTTATATTCAGAAAATGGTTTAACAAACTTTACTGCAACTGTAGAAAATACATCTGGTGAAGATAAATTAAATAGACCTATTCAAATAGTATTTACTGATGAAAATGGTGCTGAAACATCTGTTTTACCTGGATATTTAGGTGATGTTAAAGCTGGAGAAGTTACATATATAGATGCATCTACAACTGCAGATCTTTCAAATTCATATGATTGTTATATAAGAAATGAACAATAAAATAATTTAAGCTGAGGATTTTTCCTCAGCTTTTTTATGTATTTAATTAACAACAGCAACAGCAAAGAACTATAATTACTAATATAATTAATATACAGCAGCAGTTTCCGCCTCCGAAAAGACCAGTTCCGCCACATCCACAATTGTTGTTACATCCACATCCGCATCCGCATCTTTCTTCCATCACTTAATTCACCCCTTTTCTAATGTTCATTAAAATGAGTTGAACTATCTTGCTTTAAAGCTTAGATGTTCAATGGTGTAGATAAATAATCTGTAAATATAACAAACAATTATAAAATTAATAATATAATTTTTTTAAACTAGTTTTATTTTTTTATCTAGTTTATAGTATAATATATTCTAAATATAAATTAATAGTTACAAAATAATGAATAAAAATTTAATGAAATATATATTCATAAAATGATAGTAAATTTTGATTATATACATTTTTTGAGTTTTATGGTATAATGAATTTACTTTAAGAGGGAGTGATATTTTGAAGAAAAATGAAATCTATGATTTAGAAATAATTGATAATGGCGCAAATTTTGAAGGGATTGCAAGACATGATAATAAAGTTATATTTGTTCCTAATGCAATAAGAAATGAGAAAATACGTGCAACAATTATAAAAGATAATAAATCATATTCTATTGCAAAAATAGATGATTTTATTGTAAAAAGTAAAAATAGAGTAGAGCCATTTTGTAGTGTATATAAAAGATGTGGAGGGTGTAGTGCTCAACACATTTTGTATGATGAACAATTAAAAATAAAAAAAGATTTAGTAAAAAATCTGCTTGATAAACAAAAATTAAAATATCCTAAACTTGAAAATACAATAGGTATGGGACTACCATTTTATTATAGAAATAAAGTACAATATCCAATAAGAAAAGATAAAAACAAAAATACAGTAATTGGTTTTTATGCAAAAAGAAGTCATGAAATAATTGAAAATTCATGTTGTTATATACAAAATAGAGTTATTGATATGGTATCAAAACAAGTTTTTGAATATTTATTAAAATATAAATTTGAAGGCTATGATGAAACAAATAACAAAGGAGATATAAGACATATTGTGATAAGACGTGGATATCATACAAAAGAAATAATGATAGTTATTGTTGTAAATAAAAAATCTCTTTTGGATGATAGTAAATTTTCAAAAATATCACAAGATTTAGTAAGTAGTAATAGGGAAATAAAAAGTATATTTTTAAATTTAAATGAAAGTAAAACTAATGAAATATTAGGAGATGAATTAAAGTTAATCTATGGAGAAAAATATATAAGTGATTATATAGGAAGTTATAAATATTATATAAGTCCTAAATCTTTTTTTCAAGTAAATACTTTACAAGCAGAAGTTTTATATTCAGTTTTAAAAGACAATTTAAGATTAAAAGGAAATGAAATTTTATTTGATTTATACAGTGGTGTTGGATCAATTGGGATATTTTTATCTGATATGGTGCAAAAAGTATATGGAATAGAAATACAAAAAGAAGCCGTTGAAATGGCAAATCTAAATTTAAAATTAAATAATGTAAATAATGCAGAATATATAGCTGGAAGTGTTGAAGATAAAATAGTAGAATATAAAAATAGAAATATCGTTCCTGATGTAATTGTAGTCGATCCACCAAGAAGCGGCTTGGATCCAAAAAGTATAGAGTATATTATTAATTTTAAAGCTAGAAAAATAGGTTATGTAAGTTGTAATCCTGCTACTCTTGCAAGAGATTTAAAATTACTTGAAGATTATTATGATATAGTATCAATAAAACAAGTTGATATGTTTCCAAATACAAGCCATGTGGAAGTCTGTGCGTTGCTAGAATTGAAGAATTGCCAGTAATCTTAGAGTTTACTAGCTTTCAAGATACGATT
>CALWOE010000018.1 GCA_944383035.1 uncultured Clostridia bacterium | reverse complement strand
AAAGGTAGCACATATTTAATTTTGAATTGAACCGCCGTATGCCGAACGGCATGTACGGTGGTGTGAGAGGGAAAAAATTTAAATTTCCCTACTCGATTCGTTTTAGTTTACATACTAATTTCTTGAAATTTAAATTTTATTTAATGGATATTTTTTTTAGAAAACATAATTTATTGTGAAATTTTTATTTTTTAGTAAAAAAGTATTGCTTTTTTATTTTTTTTGTACTAAAATAGTATTAAGTGGTATAAAGTGGAACAAAGTGGTATGAAATTGGAGGTGATTTTTAAATGTTACTTGGAGAATATAATCACAATTTAGATGCAAAAGGTAGAGTAAGTATACCATCTAAGTTTAGAGATGACTTAGGAACATCTTTTATTGTAACAAAAGGACTTGATAAATGTCTTTTTATATATTCTAAAAAAGAGTGGGAAACATTTGAAAATAAATTAAAATCATTACCTTTAACTAATACTAATGCTCGTAACTTTATAAGATTTTTCTTTTCTGGTGCAACTGAATGTGAAGTTGATAAGCAAGGAAGAATTAATATACCACAAAATTTAAGAGATTATGCATCACTTAAAAAAGATGTCTGTATTATAGGTGTATCAGTAAGAGCTGAAATATGGGATAGAGAAACATGGGAAAAATACACAAATTTAGAAGATATGGACGTAGATGATATAGCAAGTCAAATGTCTGAACTAGGCATTTAACTTATAAATTTTACAAATGAATTTTAATTTACAAATGATAATAAAATACAAAAGATAAAAATGTAATGTACAAAAGATAAAAGTTTTGAATTTATTAATTGGAGTAATTATGGAGTTTAAACATAAATCAGTTTTGCTTGATGAATGTATTGAAAATTTAAATATAAAAGAAAATGGAATTTATTTAGATGGTACACTCGGTGGTGGAGGTCATTCGTATTATATTTTAAAAAAGTTAAACAATACAGGTTTTTTAATTGGGGTTGATAGAGATAAAGAGGCGATCGAAGCAGCAAGTAAACGACTTAGTGAATTTGAAAATTTTTGTACAGTACATGATAATCACGCAAATATAAAAGAAATATTAAAAAAATTAGATATATCTGGCGTTGATGGAATATTACTTGATTTAGGAGTTTCTTCATATCAGTTGGATGAAGCTTCTCGTGGTTTTAGTTATATGCATGATGCACCGCTTGATATGAGAATGAATAGAGAAGATAGTTTATCTGCTTATGATGTTGTAAATAAATATAGTGAAGATAAACTTGCAAGAATATTTTTTGATTATGGTGAAGAAAGATATTCAAAAAGTATAGCAAAAGAAATTTGTAAGATTAGAAAAGAAAAAGAAATTAAAACAACTCTTGAGCTTGTTGATGTTATAAAAAAAGCTATGCCAAAAAAAGCTTTAAATGAAAAGCAACATCCAGCAAAGAGAGTTTTTCAGGCCATACGAATAGAAGTAAATGAAGAGTTAACTAAATTAAGACAAGCAATTTGTGATAGTGTTATGTCTTTAAATAATAATGGCAGACTTTGTGTTATAACTTTTCATTCTTTAGAAGATAAAATTGTAAAACATACATATGAGGATTTAGAGGGAAGATGTACATGCCCAAAATCATTTCCAGTTTGTGTTTGTAATTTTGTATCATATGGTAAAATAATAAATAAAAAACCAATAACATCAAAAGAAGATGAATTAATTGAAAATCCTAGAGCAAGGAGTGCAAAACTTAGAGTTTTTGAAAGAAAAAAATAATGCGAGGTGAAAAATCAGATGCCAGCTAAAAGAAAGCCTAGGGAATATTATGAATATGGTTCAGCTGCTAGAAAATATGAAACATATGAAACAAAAAATAATATTTCCAAAAGAAGTAAACAGGCAAAGACAAAAGTTCAAGCAAAAAGAAAATTAGCTAATATGTCAACAGTAGTAGTAATACTATGTTTTTTTGCTATGGCTATGATAATCACTTATAGATATAATTTGATTAGTGAAAAAAATCTAAATTCACAAAAATTAAAAAAAGAATTAGAAGAAGTGGAATCTGCACTTATTACTTCTCAAATCGATGTTGAGCAAAATACAGATGTAAGTCAAATAGAGGCTTATGCAAAACAACAACTTGGTATGCAAAAACCAGATAAAAATCAAACAATCTATGTAAATACAACAAATGGAATTCAGAAGTTAGAAATAGAGGAAACAACAAGTGGAATAGAAAATATTTTATCACAAATTGTTGAAGCTATAAAAAATATATTTTAAATTTGGAATAACCAAGACAAAATATAAGTATTATATAATATACTAATGTTGTCTTGGTTTATTTGTTAATATATGTTATAATGTATAAAGAAAAAGAGGTGGGATATGTGTCATATATGACTTTAAAAAATCAAAAAAGAATATTAATAATGCTTTTATGTTGTGTGGCAGTTTCAATTGTTCTTTTTTCAAGACTATTTTATATACAAGTCATAAAATCAGACTATTACAAACAAAGAGCTTATTCACAACAGACAAGACAACGAACTGTTGCAGCTAAACGTGGTACAATATATGACGCAACAGGAGAAAAAGTACTTGCTCAAAGTGTATCAGTAAATGTTGTTACTGCTGTACCAAATAGTATAGATAAAGATAAAAAACAAGAAATAGCAAATAAAATTGCAGAAATTTTAGAACTAAATGCAGAAGATGTATTAGCAAAATTAACAAAAAATACTTCATCTGTAACAATAGCTACTAAAGTTGAAAAAGAAAAATCAACAAAATTGTTAGAATATATTGAAGAAGAAGAAATAGAAGGTATAAGGGTTGATGAAGATACAAAGCGTGTTTATCCGTATAATACTTTGCTTGCACATGTACTTGGCTTTGTTGGAACAGATAATGAAGGTTTGGAAGGTTTAGAAGCATATTATGATGATGAATTGTCTGGAGTACCTGGTAAAATAGTTGGAAGTACTGATGGAAGCGGTAGAGAAACACCTTTTACGAATGAACAATATGTTGCTCCAATAGATGGTAAAGATATTGTTCTTACCATTGATGCTACTATACAATCGATAACAGAAAAATATTTAAATAAAGCTGTAAAAGAAAATCTAGCAACATATGGAATGGCTGTTGTAATAAGACCTTCTACTGGAGAAGTTTTAGCGATGGCTTCAAATCCTACATATGATCCTAATGATCCTTTTACTCCATATTCAGAAGAGTTAAAAGCAAAATGGGATAGTTTATCAAGTGAAGAAAAATCCACAGAATTAAAACAAATGTGGAGAAATAGAGTTATATCTGATACATACGAACCAGGTTCTACTTTTAAAATAGTAACAGCAACAGCTGCTTTAGAAGAAAAGGTAACAGAAATGGATAGAGCAAATGATTTTAGTTGTGCTGGTAGCTTAAAGGTTGGTACATGGAATATAAAATGTTGGAGATATTATAAACCACATGGTAGTGAATCATTAAGACAAGGAATTATGAATTCTTGTAACCCAGTATTTATGGAAGTATCTCAAAGAATTGGAATAGATAAATATTGTGAGTATTTATCAGCATTTAATTTATATTCTAAAACAGGAATTGATTTACCTGGTGAAGCAAGTGGTATAATGCATGATCAAAAAAGCATGACAGCAGTTGATCTTGCTACAACTTCATTTGGTCAAACAATACAAATTTCAACATTACAAACTGCTGTAAATTATTGTGCAGTTGCAAATGGTGGATATTTAATACAACCATATGTTGTAAAAGAGATAAAAAGTGGAACTGGAAATTATGAGAAAAAAACAGAATCTAAAGTATTAAAACAAATAATGTCAAAGGAAACAGCTGACTCGATTTTAAGTGCTCTTGAAGATACAGTAACAGATGGAACTGCAAAATCTGGTGCAGTAAGAGG
Organism: uncultured Clostridia bacterium; assembly: GCA_944383035.1. Taxonomy (GTDB): domain Bacteria; phylum Bacillota; class Clostridia; order TANB77; family CAG-465; genus CAG-465. The sequence goes on along the minus strand of CALWOE010000018.1, from coordinate 23,460 downwards.
ATATAGAGTTGGTGGTAAAACAGCAACAGGTGAAAATGGAAGAGGAGAAAATTTAAAATATTTGGCTGGATATGCTGGAGTTGCTCCAATAAATAATCCTGAAATAGTTGTTGTTATGAATTTGTATGATCCAAAAGGTGTATCTGGACATGGTGGTGCAACTGTTTGTGGTCCAGTTGTTGGTTCAATAATTGATGAAACATTAAGATATCTAGATATAAAACCAGATTATACTTTAGAAGAAAATAATATAAAAGAAAAATTAATACCAAATGTTACTGGTAAAACAGTAGCAGAAGCTAAAAATATTTTAACTGAAAATGGTTTTGTATTTGTTTCTGATGTTGAACTTAATGATACTGATATAATAAATGTGCAAATTCCAAAGGATGGAGCATCTCTTATGGAAGGTTCACAAGTTAGAGTATACACAAGTGAAGATCAAAAACAAACAGTATCAGTTCCAGATGTTAGAAATAAAACATCAGATAAAGCGATTGAGGAATTTAAAAATGCAGGTCTTAACACAAGAGTGGTTGGTTCTGGTTATGTTTTGACACAAGATCCATCACCTGGAAGTGTAATTGATAAAGGTTCAATTGTTACTATAAAATGTGTTGATACTACAGAATTACCATAAAGTATAATTTACAAAGTTAGTTTATATATGATATAATAATATAGATCATAGAAAAGTAGGGGGATATAATGTTACTTCAATATTTAATAGAAAATTTAGAAAACAAAACTGTAATTGGCAATACAAATGTTGAAATAAATAAAATAGAGTATGATTCAAATAAAATTGTAGAAAATGATGTATTTGTTGCAATAAAAGGATATAAAGATGATGGAAATAATTATCTAGATGAGGTTATATCAAAAAGAGTAAGATGTATTGTTGTTGAACAAGATGTTGATACTTCAAAATATGAAAATGATAATTTAACAATAATAAAAGTTGATAATGCAAGAATAGCTTTGGCAATAATATCAGCTGTGTATTATGATAATCCTGGTAAAAAAATAAATCTAATAGGAATTACTGGTACAAAAGGAAAAACTACAACTGCATATATGATAAGAGATATATTAAATGCATCAGGAAAAAAAGCTGGAATGATTGGAACTATATATAATACTTATGGTGATGTTAAGATAGAGGCAACAAGAACATCACCTGAGTCTTTAGATTTACAAAAACTATTATATGATATGGTAAATGCAGGTATGAAGTATTGTGTAATGGAAGTTTCATCACATGCACTTGCTTTAGATAGAGTTTATGGACTTAAATTTCTAATTGGTGTGTTTACTAATTTATCAGAAGAACATTTAGATTTCCATAAAACAATGGATAATTATTTAGAATCAAAGGCTAAACTTTTTAATATGTGCGATTTAGCTTTAATAAATGGTGATGATATATATGCACCAAGACTTAAGAAAATGATAACTAAAAAAATAGCAACATATGGTATAGATAATGAGGTTAACTTGTCTGCTACAGATATTAGAGTAAACCCATCATATGTTGAGTTTAAAATGTATGTAAATAAGATGTTAGAAACAATACATATTAATATCCCAGGAAGATTTACTGTATATAATGCACTTGCTGCAATTGGAGTTTGTAGTTTACTTAATTGTCAAATGGATGCTATACTTTTAGCACTTGCAAATGTTAAAGTACCTGGAAGAAGTGAAGTAGTGGATATTGGAAAAACTTTTACAATAATGATAGATTATGCTCATAATCCATCAAGTTTAGAGGCGATACTTTTATCTACTAAGAAACATGCAAAAGGAAGAATAATATTAGTATTTGGTTGTGGAGGCAATAGAGAAAAAGAAAAAAGAAGTATAATGGGAGAAATTGCAGGAAGACTTGCCGATTTTACTATTATTACTAGTGATAATCCTCGTAATGAAAAACCAAAAGATATATTAAAAGATATAGAACTTGGAATAAAGAAAACAAATGGGCTTTATAAAATAGTAGAAAATAGAAAAGAAGCAATTAGATTTGCTATGAGGATTGCTTGGAAAAGCGATATAATAATTGTTGCTGGAAAAGGACATGAAACATATCAAGAGTTTGCAAATAATAAAAAAGTGAAATTTGATGAAAGAGAAATAATAAAACAAATAGCATCAAAAATGGAAGATAAAAATCTATAATAAGTTAAGGAGAAAGTTATGAATACACAAATGTTAAATTTATGTTTATCTTTTATTATTACAATAGTACTTGGCATAATAATAGTTCCAATATTAAAGAAATTTAAAATTGGTCAAATAGAAAGAAAAGAAGGACCAAAAGAACATTTAAAAAAGTCAGGAACACCTACAATGGGAGGAATAATGATAGTTATAGCTCTAGTTTTAATACTTGCATTTAATAGTATTACAAACAAAGAGTTATTACTTGCAATAGTTCCAATACTTGGATTTGGATTTGTTGGCTTTTTAGATGATTACAAGAAGTTAGTTTTAAAAAGTACAAAAGGTTTATCACCACTAAAAAAGATGCTTGGTCTTTTTATAGTAGTTGCAATATTTATATTTTTATATATAAATGTGTTTGAGTTAGGAACAGATATAATAATCCCTATAATTAATCAACCAATTACTTTATCAATTGGTGTGTTTATAGTATTTACGGCTTTTGTACTTCTTGGAACTAGTAATGCAGTTAATCTTACAGATGGATTAGATGGATTAGCATCCGGAGTAGTTGCAATAATAATGACATTTTTTACAGTAATTGCAATAAAAAATAATGATACAAATATGATAATACTTGGAGCTAGTACGGTTGGAACTTGTCTTGGATTTTTGTTTTTCAATATGCATCCAGCAAAAGTTTTTATGGGAGATACAGGATCACTTGCACTTGGAGGTGCAGTTGCAGCAATAGCTATAATGCTTAAGATGCCACTTTATTTAATAATAGTAGCTTTTGTTTGTGTATTTGATACAATATCTGTAATATTACAAGTTGCATATTTTAAAATAACTCATGGAAAAAGAATATTTAAAATGGCACCTTTTCATCATCATCTAGAGCTATCTGGAATGAAAGAATCAAATGTTGTTATATTATTTTGGATAATAACTGCAATTTTATGTTTGGTGGCATATTTTATTTAAATTAAGATTAGGAGTTGGATATGAAAAATTTAGGTGAAAAAGCTAAAGTACTATTTAGTAATAGTAAATTAGACTTTGGAATGCTTACTATTATAATAGTACTATTATGTATTGGTCTTGTAATGGTTTCATCAGCAAGCTCTTATCTTGCACTTACATCATATAATGATAGTAATTATTATTTAATAAAACAATTACAATTTGCAATTCTTGGTGTAATAGCTATGCTTATTATTTCAAAAATTGACTATAGAGTGTATAAAAAATTTAGTTATTTGTTTTTTATAATCTCGTTAATACTTTTGGCTGCAGTTTTAATACCAAATGTTGGTGTAAAAGTAAATGGTGCAACAAGGTGGCTCGGATTTGGTGAAACATTTAGATTTCAACCATCAGAAATTGTAAAAATCTCGCTAGTTTTTGCAATTTCAACGTACATAGCTACAAATTATAAAAAAACGAATTCTATAAGAGGATATATTATACCATTTTTAATGCTTGCAGTTGTAGTTATAATAATGTTTTTACAAAATCATATGAGTGGTACACTTGTTATGATGGTTGCAGCTTTGTCTATTATTTTTGCAAGTGGTATAAAGATTAAATTGAGATATATTATACCATTAATAATAATAGCAGTAGTAGCACTTGGAATTTTTATACTAGCAGAACCATTTAGAATAAATAGAATATTATCTTTTGCAAATCCCGAACAAGATATTAAAGTTGGAAACTGGCAAGCAGCACAAAGTTTGTATGCAATAGGTTCCGGTGGTCTTTTTGGACGTGGACTTGGTCAGAGTAGAGAAAAATATTCTTGGTTACCTGAGGCACAAAATGACTTTATATTTTCTGTTTTGTGTGAGGAATTAGGTCTTGTAGGAGCAGTTATAGTACTTGGTATGTTTATATTTTTTATATATCGAGGGTATAAGATAGCTCTTACTTGTAAAGATATGTACGGATCATTAATAGCAACGGGTATAACGAGTGTATTTGCAATTCAGATTTTAGTAAATATTGCTGTTGTAACTTGTACAATGCCTGTTACAGGTATGCCATTACCATTTTTTAGTTATGGTGGTACAGCTTTATGTATTAATTTATGTGCTATGGGAATATTACTTAGTATTTCCAGAAATTGTAAGACTAATTAAAGGAGAAATTTATGAAAGTTGTTTTTGCTTGTGCTGGAACTGGAGGACATATTAATCCAGCTATAGCTATAGCTAATATAATAAAAAGTAGAGAAAAAAATAGTAAGTTTTTATTTATAGGAACAAAAGATGGGTTAGAAAATAAACTTGTAAAAAATGCTGGTTATGAAATAAAACACATAAGAACAGGTAAGATTATAAGATCTCTAACTTTAAAAAATTTTACTGCAATAAAAAATACATATAGTGGTATTGGAGATGCAAAAAAAATACTTGCAAGTTTTAAACCTGATCTAGTAATTGGAACTGGTGGATATATTTGTGGTCCTGTAATGCTTGCAGCGAAAAAATTAAATATACCATATATGTTACATGAAAGTAATGCTTTTCCAGGAGTTACTGTAAAACTTTTAGCAAAAAATGCAGCTTGTGTTATGCTTGGATTTGAAGATGCAAAAGAAAGATTAAATTCTAAAAGCAATGTAGTATTTACTGGAACACCAGCAAAGTTTAATAGAAAAGATATAGATAAATTAAATATTGATGAATGCAAAAAAGATTTAAATTTAGAGAATGTAAAAAAACATATAGTTTTAGTTACTTGTGGTAGTCAAGGTGCAAAAAGAGTAAATGAAGTATTGCTTGAAATGATAGAAAGGTATTTAAGTAAAAATAAAAAGGATAAATTGTTAAATGAAAAGGTATTTTTTATTCTTGTAACAGGAGATAAAAATTATGATGATATCTCAAAAAAATTACAGGAGATTAAAGAAAAATTAAATATAGATTTATCAAAATATATTAAAACAGAAAAGTTTGTTTTTGATATGGATAAAATGTATAAAGTATCCGATTTATGTGTAACAAGAGCAGGTGCTATGACAATTACAGAACTTTTAATTAGTTCAAAACCAGCAATTTTAATACCACTTCCAACAGCTGCGGAAAATCATCAATATTATAATGCAAAAGTACTAGAAGATATTGGTGCTGGTAAAATTATAGAACAAAAGAACTTAAATGCTGAAAGTTTATATGAAAGTATAAATGAAATGATAGATAACTTAAAGGATATTAATGTCCAAAAGTCAAGAATAGATATGATAGAAAAAAGTGAAAAAAATATATATGAATGTATAATAAATGTATTAAAAAAATAAATAATGGTGGATTTATGAATAATAGTTCTAGAAGTAATATAAAAAAAGTAAATAATGTTAAAAATAATGATAGGAGAAATATTAATCAAAAAAATTATAGTAATAAAAAGAAAGGTAAAAAGAAAAAAATTATTTTAATTTTTACTTTTCTTTTGATTGCTTTTTTAATATGCTGTATTTATTTGTTATTTACTCTTGATATATTCAATATTTCTAAGATTAATGTAAGTGGCATTACAAAATATACACAAGATGAGATAATCACATCTTCGAAATTGAATATTGGGAGTAATATGTTTAGACAAATTTTTACATCAAAATTTAAAGAAAACATTAAAACTTTACCTTTTGTAGATGAAGTTAAATTTAGTATTACACTACCATCAATATTTAATATTGAAATAAAAGAAAGAACTTCAAAATATTTTGCTTTTGATAAAGAACATAATACTTATTATAGAATAGATAAAGATGGAATAATTTTAGAAAAGACGTCGCTTGAAAATAAAACGGAAAATGAACTTTTAGTTTATGGACTAGCCTTTGATGAAGATGTGAAACTTGGAAGTAAACTAAATGATATTTATATGTCTAAAATTCAAATATATAACAATATTTATGAAGAATATGAAAAATCAGGATTAAATGGTACTATTACAAGGGTGAATTTTGAAAATTCATTGACAACTATAACTTTAAATGGTAAACTTAATATAATATTTCCAAATGATACAGATATAAAATACAAAATGTCATTTTTGACAAGTATTTTAAAAGATAAATTAGGAGAAGATGCAGAAGGAATGTTAGATATGACAAAAACAAATCCTGTATATTCAAATTTTAAAAATGAGTAAAGGGGGAGAAGAAAAATAATGCCAAAAAATAAAAATAATGATTTAACAAATGTAAAAACAAACACAGAAAATGATGTAAAGAAAAATAAAACAATTAATAAAGAAAATAAAGTAACAGAAAATGTAGTAAAAAAAGAAAATAGCAAAGATACTAATAAAGAGGCAAAAAAAGAAGAAAATAAAAGTTTTTTTAAATCAGAAAAGTATTTAAAATTTAAAGCTAAAGTGAAGAATTTTATGGAGAAAAATTCTGTTGCAACATATTCTACTATTGGTATAACATTATTTTTTCTAAGTATTATATTAACAGCTCAAGTAAAAAGCATAAGTAATACAGAAGAAGTATTACAAGGTAAAAGAGAAGAACAATTAGCAAATGACTATGTTAATTTACAAAGAGAATATGATGATTTAAAATCCAAATATGAAGAAAATCAAAAAGTTGTTGAAGAATATCAGACTAATGCAGCATCTAATGATAGTTTGATTGCATCTATGAAAACTCAAATATCACAATTAAGTATTCTTGCTGGTTCAACAGATTTAACTGGTGAGGGGATAATTATAACATTAAATGATGGTGAGAGTGTAAAAGATCCTGAAGAAAGATCAGATGCAATAGTTCATGATAGTGATTTAATAACTGTTGTAAATGAGTTAAAAGTAGCTGGTGCAGAAGCAATATCAGTAAATGATCAAAGAATTATATCAACTTCTGCAATACGTTGTGTAGGTCCAGTAATACAAGTAAATGAAAAGAAAGTTGCTGCACCTTTTGAAATAAAAGCAATAGGTAATGCACAATATTTAGAAAGTGCAATGAACATAAAAAATGGTGTAGTTGATATGTTAAAACAATATGGTGTTGATATATCAGTTAGAAGAGAAGATAATATAGAAATAAAAAAATTTGATGGAACTAGAGAATTAAAATATTCTATTCCAAAAGAAGATTAAAGGAGGTAAAATATGGTCGGAATATTAATAGTTTTAGCTTTTGTTGTAGTTGGCGTTCTTATTGGTTTAAATGTAGCAGTACCATATATTTATACTCAATATATTGCTGTTGCAATACTTGCTTGTTTAGATTCTGTTTTTGGAGCATTTACAGCAAATATAGAAAAAAAATTTAGAATGAATATCTTTTTATCTGGTTTCTTTGGTAATGCATTAATTGCTATATTTTTAGTATTTATAGGAAACAAATTAAATGTTGATATGTATCTTGCAGCAGTAATTGTATTTACTGGTAGACTTTTAAATAATTTCACTGCTATTAGAAGAAACTTATTACAAAAAAGATCTAATGATGATAAAAACAAAGAAATAAAAGAAGAAGTTGTAAATAGTGAAAAATAAAGGAAAAATTAAATTTCCTTTATTTTTTTACATTAAGATTTGAACTACCAAATTTAATATTAAATTTTACATTAAACTTAATATCTTTGTATTTTTCATCAAAATTATAATTTTTTAATTCATTTTCTGTCATAAATTTTAATTTTATATAATGAATAAAATCATTAATACTAAGATTAAATTCATTTTGAGTTTTACTTAAATATTCATTCATATTTTTTTCAAGAGAACTAGAAATGTTACTTTTAAGATAATTCATATATTCAGTATCATACATATTGAATGTATGATTTTTAGTATCAGTAACATACGCATAAAGGGTAACAGTAATATCTATAATTGGATTTCTTCCATTTATATTAACTTTTATTTTTGCTGAATCTCTTTGAACAAAATATAAATTAGTATCTACCATCTCATCTGTTTTATAATCTTTGTGTGTAACTGTAGTAAAGAAATTTTTTATTTTTTTATCAATCATCAAGTAATATGGAACCATTTCTTTTTCTATATATCCTTTTAATTTATCTTTTTCAAATACCGCAATCCCACCAATTTCTATTTTTATTTTGCTCTCACTTTCACTAGAAGACGTGGATTCTTTATTTTTTGAATCTTCACTTTTTGAGTCTTGATTTTTGGAATCTTGGTTTTGTGATTTATTACTCTCTTCATTATCATTTTGCTTATCTTCGTTATTATCCTTGTTTTCTTGTTTTGAACTTTGATCTAAAATATTTGAATTATTATTTTCAATTATACTACAAACAGGTGCAATCGGATTTAGACCATCTTCATGATATAATCTTAAAAATTCCATGATTGTTATTGGATAAGTTGTAGATGAGGCTTCATATGCATTATTAACTATATTGTAATATAGTGTTGGGTTTATTTCTGTATCTTTAGATATATTTTCTAAGTATTCTTTAGCACTACCTCTTGATACCATTACATACATATTAGTATCAAAAATATTATTTGAAGAAATTGAATTTACATATTTAAAAATACCTTCTTTTGCAACTTCTTCTGAAAATATTATTGCTCTTGTATGAGAAAAATTTACAAAAGAACTCATATAATTATGTATTAATGATATAGCTTTTTCAAGTGATTCAGTTTCAAGTGATGTTACTATTACTTTTTCTATATCACCACCATTTTGTGATGTTACTTGAGGAGGAATAATTTGAAAGGATACCAATATTTTATTTTCATCATTTTGTGATTTATCAATTCCAATTGCCATTGCAAAAGTTGAATGATCTATTTTTGATGCATTTGCAGTACCATTCATAAAAAGTATTAATAAAATACTTGAAAATATTATAACTAAGAATTTAATTGTTCTTTTTACAACATTATTTTTATCAGCTTTCATTTAAAACTCCTTGAATTTTTTTTGATTTCCTATTTTTTAAACTATATAGAATTAATGTAATAATTGGGAATATAAATCCTACACCAATACTTACAAAGTTAAATATACTTGAAATCTGAATATATGCACTCATTGATGATGTCATAAGTAAAGCAAAAAATAAAACGATAATACATATATATCTTAGTTTCCTATAGTCTTTTACAACACCAAGTTTTTCTAAAAAAGTTAGTCCAACCAAAAATACAAATGATGTTTCTAAGAAAGATATAAAAGAAAATATAGCTATTAGAAATGGAGCTGTTTCAAGCCCAGTAGTTGTGTAGGTTATAAATCTTGAAACATCAAAAAGAAGTGCTGTTCTACCTTCGATAAGCGATGTTGGCATAGTACCACAATATAAAATTATTATCATAAGTAATGTAAGTGAAAATATGAACATAATTTTGTTAATTCTATTTTTACTTTTAACATAGTTTTTATTAGTTTTACCATTTTTATCTTTTCTTAAAATATTATGTCCAAAAAATAATGTAAATAATAGTGGAGTAAACAAACTAATATTTTTTAAATTAATAAAAAATACATCTTTTATACCACTTCCAAAAATAGGTAAAAAATTTGTAATTTTTATTCTTGGAAGTGATACAATAAACAGTATAGAAATTATTATAAAAATAATATGAGCTACATATCCTGATATTCTAAATAATGAATTTAATCCATTTTTTGTCATAATTAAAAGAGCAATTAAAAAATATAGTGCAATAGTTATAGATGGTGTTATATTATAAGTAGAATTTTTAAGACTAAATGTTACATCACAAATACTTGTATATACATAAAATAAAGCAAAAGCAAATAAAGAAATACCAATAATTATTTGTATTATTTTAGGGAAGGTCTTCTTTATAATAACAAAAAAATCATATTCATTATCATATGTTTTTTTTGTTAAAAAGTAATATACTATATAGCTAATAATTATTAAAAATAAAGTTCCAATTACACTTGCACTTTTACAAGTAAGAATAATATTTTTAGGAATTATACTCATAAACAAACTAAAAAGTATAATTAAAAAAATAGATATAAATTCATAATTGTTAAAAGAAATATTTTTTGTATTTTTATTTTTTATCATTTAATAACCACCTTCTTGATATTTTTGATTGTGAATATTCATCTTGTGCTTTTACTGTATATGGTCTTACTTCATTTTTCCAAACTGGAGAAGTAAATATTTGAGCTATGACATTACGTTTTTTATCTTCATAGAATGGAGGAAGTAAACTTATTTCAAATGAATACGAATTTGCAAGTATGTACATGAATATAACTATTCCAAAAGCTAAGGCAAGATACCCATTTAAAAAAGCTAGTAAAATAAATACATATCTTACAAATCTTAAACCATACGATATATAAAAGTTTGGTAACGCATAAAGAGCAATACCACTAAAACCAACTATAATCATTGTAAAAGAGCAAATTATATTTGCCTCTACAGCAAGCTGTCCTAATATTAATCCACCAACTATACTTACAACTGGTCCAATTCTGGTTGGAACTCTCATTTCAGCCTCTCTTAAGAGTTCAAAGGCTGCTTCCATGATTAGTATTTCAACAACAAACGGAAGGGGTACAAGTTCTCTTGATGCGGCAAGACTCATTGCTATATTCGTTGGAAAAACACTTATGTGATAAGTAACAGTTGCAATATATATTGCTGGTAGAAGTATTGCAGAAAATATAGCAAGTAATCTTATAATTTTTAATACTATATTAAATGGTGCTTTTATATATCCGTCTTCTGTTGAATGAAACCAATCTATAATAGTAGTCGGAATGATTCCTGCAATTGGTGAATTATTAGTTAAAATTGCACATCTTCCTTGTAACAAAAAAGAGGCAACTCTATCAGGTCTTTCAGTAGGCAAAATTTGTGGAATTGGTGAATAAGTATTTGTCTCAATATAATTATTTAGAGCATCTGTTGATAAAATAATATCAGTATCAATTTCAGATATTCTTTGTTTTATAATATCTATTAATTTTTTGTTAGCTAAATTCTTCATATATATAAGTGTGCAAACATTTTCAGCTCTTTTTCCAATTTGTATTTTTTCTATAATTAAATTTTTATTTCTTACGTTTTTTCTAATTAAAGCAGTATTAAAATTTAAAACCTCATTAAAAGATTCTTGAGGACCATTTATTGAATTTTCAAAAAATGGTTTTTCCATAGATCTATGTTCATATTGTATTATATTGCATAAGAAACATTTGTTATATCCATCAATAAATACAGCTACATTTCCAAAAAGTACTTCTTTTATAACATCGCTAAATTTTTCTTTTTCTTGAAGCATACAATTTGAAATTATGTTTGCTTTAAAAAATTCAGGATAGCTTAAAGTTAAGTTACTTGGTGTTATTGAATAACTTAAAGTTGCTTTTGATAATATATCACTATTTATATAATCTTTGTTTACCATTCCATCAAAGAATACTAAAAAACAATTAATATTTTTATTTTTATATTTAAATTTAAAATCTCTAAACATTAAATCATAATTTAAATCACAGTTTAATTTTTTCATCATTTGTGCTCTATTAATGTCAATTTTTTCGCTTATTTTATCCAAAATTTCACCGCCTTTTTAAGATATTTTTTGTAAATTTAAATAGTTGTATACTAATAAATTAAAAAAAAGAATAAAAAAATTACTTAATAATATAATGTAATAAAAAGGATGTGTTTAATTTGAATAATGTAAAATCATATATTTTTAGTTTATTTATTTCTTTTTTTGTCGCTGCAATTTTATTATGTTTATCTGCAGTAATATTTGCATATACTAATATAAATGATAGACATTTACAAACTTTTGTTTTTGGAACAGTTATGCTATCAGTACTTATTGGAGCAACAATACTTGCAAGAAGAATAAAGAAAAAAGGTCTTTTATTTGGAGCTTTATTTGGACTAATATTTATTTTATTAGTTTATATGATTACGTGTATGGCTTACACTGGATTTTTTGTTTCAAATACACTTTTAATATATATGGCAATTTGTATTTTATCAGGTATTGTTGGGGGAATTATAGGAGTAAATATTTAACTTATGAAAAAAATAAATATAAGAAAAATAGCACTTGGAATTTTTACTATATTTCTTTTGTGTCTACTTTATATTTTCTTAAATTACAAAGATTTAGTTTATGTATATAAATATAGTGAAAAAATAGAAAAACAAAGTGAAAATATGAAAATTGTTCTTGGTGGAGAAGCTGTTGGGATTAAATTACTTGCAACTGGTGTACTTGTAATGCAAGTAGATAGAGAAGATGTAGATATAAAAGTTGGAGATATTATATTAAGTGTAAATGACGAACAAGTAGATACTAATGCAAAATTACAGGAAATAGCAAAAAAATCAAATGGAGAGATTTTAAATTTAAAAATAAAAAGACAGGAGCAGGAAAAAGAAGTAAAAATAGAACCTGTTATGGATGAAATATCTGGTGAATATGTATTAGGTCTTTGGGTAAAAGATAGTAGTGCAGGTGTTGGTACTGTTACTTTTTATGATAAAAAGACAAAAAAATTTGCATCTTTAGGTCATGGTGTAACAGAAACAAAAGAAAATTATGTGCTTCCAATTCAGTCGGGAGGAATCACTTCGACAAATATATTTTCTATAGAAAAAGGATATGCAAAACAACCTGGTCAACTAAGAGGTACAATCAGTAACAATATAATAGGTGATATAATGTTAAACACAAAAAAAGGTGTCTATGGATTTATGTTAGATGATAGTTATTACAAGGATAAAGAGGAAATTTTAGTTATGAAAAAAACTGAAATTAAAGAAGGAAAAGCAAAAATAAGATGCACTTTAGATGATAATAAAATTAGTGAATATGATATAGAAATAGAAAAAGTACTTTTAACATCTACAGGAAATAAAAATATGATTATAAAAATAACAGATGAAGAACTTTTAAATAAAACTAATGGAATAATACAAGGAATGAGTGGATCTCCGATAATTCAAGACAATAAACTTGTTGGTGCTATAACGCATGTCTTTTTAAATGATCCTACTCGTGGTTATGCAGTATTTGCAGAAAATATGATAGAAGATATAAATAGTTTTGATTAAATGTTTTAAAGAAAGTAAGATGTTACTTTCTTTTTTTTATGATTTATAAGTAACTATTAATATTTGGTGAATATAAAAAATAAAGTAATTTAAAGTAATTAATACTAAATAAAATTACATAATATTTGACTTGTATAGATAATTATGATATAATGTCTGTGTTTTATAATATATGTTTGTTTTAATTTTTAATAAAAATAAAGGAGGAAGATTTATGTTTGATTTTATTAGGTATGTTATTGTTTTTTTTATTATTGCTTTTATTATATATTGCATATTTGATGAGCTGTATGGTCGTTCTTTAAAATCTTATTTGATTGAAAATGGAATTGTTATTTTTCCATTTATAAAAAAATATCTTTGGAATAAAAAAGTAATAGATATCTATGAATATCCAAATGGCTTAGTCGCTAATATTGTTGATAATGATAAAATATTTTTTACTTTTAATGGTAAATTAATCACTAATATTGGTGATTATAAAGTTTATAATATTAAAGAAAATTATTTTGCAATTATTTGTAAGACTATTAAACCAAGAATGGAATTTGTAGAAGATCCAAATGATTTTAGTTTTGGAAGTAATTTTGATTCAGATTATAGATATGTAGATGATCAAATGTATGTTTACTTTATTTATAATTCTGCAGGGAAAATTATTAAGAAAAAAAGCGTTATTTTTGCAGAAGATTTAGTATTTTAAATCTAAAATTAATTGAAAATAGTAGAAATGGGATGATGTTTATCATCTCATTTTTTTGACTATAAAAAAGTGTGTAATTAATTAACTGAAAAATATGATTGTAAAAATAACAGAATTTTAGCAAGATTTATAAAATTATGTTAATATACTTGATAAATATCTTAAAATAAAGCTGTTTACATTATATAAATTACATAATAATTGACTTGCATAAATAAATATGATATAATATATGTGTTTTATAATATGTTTTTGTTTTAATTTTAACTAAAAATAAAGGAGGAAAATTTATGTTTTTTGTATGGCTTTTTATTATTTCAGCTTTTTTTATTTGTTTAGTATTGTCTAATGCTCTATTTTTTTTCTTTTGCGTTAATAATATGATCGAAAGATGTAAATTCTTTTTAAGAACAAATGGAATTATTTTATCAAAAAAATTTAAACAATCTATTTGGTTGGAAGATGTAGTAGAAGTTAATGAATATCCAAATGGATTAGTTGAAAATATTATTGATAATGAACATGTTTTCTATACTTTAAATGGAAAATTATTAACTGAATTAGGAGAAAATAAATTTTTAAAAGAAAAAGATGGCTTTTTTGTCATTGTTGGAAAGTTTAGTATCTTACAATTGAAATATGTTAATCATTCATCTATAGTAAAGTTATATTCAAATTGGGTTTATATGCCTAAAAATTATATTGTTGCTTGGACATATAACATAGCAGGTGATATAGAAAATACTGAATATAAATTATTAGATAATGATATTATTGATTAAATATTATAGGAGGAAAAATAATGATGGTTTCGATTATTTTTTTGTTAATATTTATTTTAACCTGTATTTATATTGTTTTAATAAATAGTAATAAATTTAGTGAAGTAGCATTTATTTTGCTTTCAACTATTTTTGTAATAAGTTGTGAAACAGGATTATACGCATCTTTATATAGTTTTTTTCTAAAGAATAAACTTTTAACAGGATTTTTTCTTTTAATTTTGTTAGCATTGGCTGCAGTATTAGGATATATTCTTAATAAATGGTATGTTGTAAAAAGTTATAAAAACTATGTAATGGAAAATAAAAAATATAAAAAATATATTTTAAATAATGTAAAATATAAAATTAATCATCCAAATGGTTTAGTTGAAAATTATGTTGATGGGCAAGGAGTATATTATACATTAAATGGTAAAATCTTAACTAATTGTGATGATTACCAAACTTTAATTACAACAGATGATTTCTTTTTAATTGCTTTAACAAAGAAAAAAACAATAAAAGAAGAATATACAGACTTGGAAGATGGAAGTATATTTTACAGATCTGCTTGTTATCCATTTTATACTTTAACATTATATGATTATGATGGGAAAGTTATGGAAAATGTTGAATTTTCTTTAAAAGATATACCAGGGAAGAATTTTAAATATGTTGAAGAATTAAATGATGAATATATTATTTTTGGTACAAAATTTTTATATTCAAAAAGTACTGGTTCAATAAAGAAAATAGAAAATGATGAAAAGGAAAGCTTAAACGCTAATACTAATATGACTCTTGAAAAATGTTAACAATATATTTGTTAACATTTTTTTGTAATAAATAATAAATAAAATTCATATCATTTTGTATGGAGATGTAATTTTATGAGAAAAAAACTTTTTGTTATTTTTTTATTCATATTAGTTATATATAATAATATAAATGTTAGTTATGCAAGTGTTATAAATAAAAATTATGTTGATATACAAGTACCTGCAGCAGTAGTTATTGATTTTGATACAGGAAGGGTATTATATGATAAAAATGGTGATGAAAAAAGAAAAATGGCTTCACTTACTAAAATTATGACAAGTATTTTACTTGTTGAAAATTGTGACATGGAAGAACAAATTGAAGTACCAAAAAAAGCTGCTCAAATTGGTGGTTCTACAGTTGGACTTAAAGCAGGAGACATAGTAACTGCAAAAAGTCTTCTTTATGGAATGCTTTTACCGTCTGGTAATGATTGTGCTTATACCGTTGCAATACATTTAGGTGGAACAATAGAAAATTTTGCAAAAATGATGAATGATAAAGCAAAAGTTTTAGGACTTACAAGTACAAATTTTGTGAATTCTCATGGACTTGATAACGAAAATCATTATACTACTGCAAAAGAAATGGCATATTTAACAAGGTATGCACTAAAAAATCCATATATTGATGAGGCAGTAAAAACTAAAAGTATTACAATAAATTTTGGATCATTTACAAAAACTTTAAATAATACTAATTCGTTACTTAGAACTTATGAAAAAGCAGATGGTGTAAAAACTGGATTTACAAATGGAGCAGAAAGATGTCTTGTAAGTTCAGCAACTGATAATGATAGAAGATATATATGTGTACTACTTGGAGCAACAACTACAAAAATTAGGTTTAATACATCTAAACTTCTACTTGAAGAAACATTTAAGAAGTATAAAACTATGGATATATCAAATTATTTAAAATTTTATATAAATATAAATGTTGTAAAAGGAAAGATACCAAGTTATGAAGAAAGTATAAATGATAATATGTCTTATCCACTTACAAATGAAGAATATGATTCTATTTATATAAAACAAGATATTGTGCAAAGTTTAGAAGCACCAGTAGCTGCAGGAACTAAAATTGGTAAAGTTGAAGTATATTTAGAAAATGAAAAATTGTATGAAAAAGAGATATTTTTAAAAGAAAATATATATAAAAAAAATATCATGGATTATATAAATGGAGCATTATCTAATATGTTTAAAAGCGTAGATATTATATAATATAAAATATATTTAGGAAGTATTTTAGTAATACTTCTTTTTTTCTTGATATATGTTTTAGTTTATTATATAATCTAAAAAAAGGGTGATTAGTATGAAAAATAATAAAAGTATATTTAAAACAGATGCGTTTTTATACATACAAGCTATAGTATATATATTAATTTTAATACTAGTTGTATTTTTTAGTATTACATCAAATATATATGTAAAAATATTACCTTTTTTATTCATATTAGGTGCATTTGGAAATATAATTTTTGGAAGAACAATAACTACAACTATTTTTAGTTATATTGTTTCTATTTGTATATATCATTTAGAAGGGGTAGATCTTTTACCAAATTTTGTATATAGCTTAATAATAGCATTGCAAGTATGTCTTGGGGAATTACTTGGTGAATATATAAAAAAAATATATAGTATAATTAAAAAAGAAAAGGTAAAATCCATAAAAAAAGCAAATAAAGATATATTAATGCTTTTTGTAATATTTATATTTTGTATAATAGTTTCATATTATGCAAATGGTGATTTTGTGACATTACAAAAATCAAAAAATGCTATAAATAATTATTTAAAAAATAATAATATAGATGTAAATAATATAAAAATATATAATATAACATATAGTTTTGCAAATTCAAGAAAATATACATTCTATATAAAAGATAAAACTTTAAATGAAAATTTTAAATATTCAGTGTATGTTCAAGATAAATATATGGTTGTAAATGAGTATAATGAATATGAAGATGCAAAAAATAATAAAAAATTAAAACAAGAAATACAAAAATATATGATGGATAATAATATTATGGAAAAATATCAAGATATAGATATAGAAATAATAACACAAAATGATGAAATTACTTTGGATCTTACAAAATATGTTAATTCTATAGAAAATGAAATAGAAACATTTGCTAAAGAAGTAGAATCATATTTAAATGATATAAAAGAGTTTGAAGGATATAATGAAATTCAAAATTTTCAAATAGTTTTGAAAAATATAAATGATAATAATGATATTGTAAGTTCATGTATAAATAAAAAAAGTTATGAAGAAAATATATCTATAGATAGTGGATATGTATATATATTAAAATCTTTGAATGTTGAATTTATAGATTAAATGTCGGAGGATAGTAGTGTTAGGTACTAAAACAAGAAAAATATCAATTATTACTGAAACAATACTTTTTCTTTGTATAGTATTTGTTACAATAAGTCTTTTGGATAAATTAGAAATAATAGATTATGAAAAGATATTACAAGATGATACTAGTTTAGCACTTTCTACTTATGATACAAAAGAAAAAATTAAACAAGAGAATAAATATTATATAAAAGATATAAAAGAAAAATATAATATTAAGGTAATGTATGGAAAAGATACTAATAATTTTGTTTCTAAAGTAAATGGTATTGTACAAACAAATGAGAATATAGTTAATAATAATTTAAAAATAATATATGATGCATTAGAGAAATATCCTAAAGATATATTTGATATATTTAAATCAAAAGGATATACAATGTATATAATGCTTGTAGATAGTTTTACAAATGATAATTTAGCTCTTGCTTCTAGAAATAGTTTAAATGATGTAAGAATTTATGTAAGTAATACAGAAAAACTAGAAAGAGCTTTTCATCATGAAATGTTTCATGTATTAGAGTATTTTATGTCAGATAATCATAAATATCTTTATGCATCTTGGTATAGATTGAATCCATTAGATTTTAGTTATGAAGAAAATATTAATGATTTAACATCAGATTATGTTTTGTATTCATCAATTAAAAGCAGCGATAATTTAACAAATTATGAAAATACATATTTTGTTACTAAATATGCAAAAACACAAGATAAAGAAGATAGAGCAGAAACTTTTGCAGAAATGATGATTTTAGAAAAAAATGAAAGTTATTTTTCAGAAGGTACGCATCTTTATAAAAAAGCTAAAGCAATAAGTGATTCATTAAAGCAATATTTAACAGATGAAAGCTTTTATTTTAGTAAATATATAAATATATAAAAATAAAAAGAAACTATAAAAAAGAACTTGAAATATTTTTTGTTTCAAGTTTTTTTGTTATAAATTTATGTAACTAACAAAGTCTAAATATTGAAATATTTGTGATAACATGATATAATAAAATAGCAAAAAGTGGAGGATACACTATGAAAAAGAAAGTTAAATCTTTTTTTATATTGTTATTTCTTACAGTTATATTTTTTAGTACAAATATAATTTTTGCTGAAGAGATAAATGAACAAAATACTGAAAATATAACCTTAGAAAAAGAACAAGAAGAACAAAAAAAACAAGCATTGGATATAATAAATGAATGTATAAAAAATATAAAAGATGAAATAAAAATTATTAATGAAAAAATAGAAAATGTTAAGAAAAAAGAAGAATATATTAATTATCCTGCAATAAGACTTAATGTAGATACTCCTTTTTTTGGTTTTTCTGCTATGGTTGATCATAGATTGAAAATAACAAAAGATGTATCAACTGTAGATATAGCAACTGGTTATTCAATAAAAGATATAATAAATGAAAATAGTATGAAAGTTCCTAGTTTTTCCATTGCGTCTATTACTGTTGTAACAAGAGATGTTAAATTAGATGAAAGTATTTCTTTAGAAGATGCTAATACATGTGTATTAAAATTAATGGAATATGTGGATCAAGTAGAAGGCGTAAATGAATATTTAGACACAAGGATAAATAAAACTTTTGAAGGATATATAAATAAACAAAGACAAGAAAATATTGATGATATGAAAAAAAGAGTAAAAAAAGTTTCTGATGATTTAATAGATCTAGATGATAAAATAACAAATATGTATTTATTAAATAATGATAACAATAATTTAGATAATCTTTTAAAAGAATATAATAATATAAGTTCATTATGTTATAATTTGAAAGAATCTTTAAAAAATAATTTGCTTGCTGATGAAGATGTATTAAATCTTCAAAAACAAGTGTTATCATTAGAGTCTAAGTTTATTGATTTTACACAAAATGTAAATTCTAGTTATGAAAAAGATATTCAAAATATAGATATAGAAAAGTTATTAAATAAAGTAAAAGATGATTTTAATAAAAGAAAGGATACTTTAAAAGAATATATTGATAATTCTACTGAAAAAGTGGAATTAAAAGCAGATGAAAAAGCTGAAGAAAATGTTGAACAACAAACTCAAGAACAAGAGCAAAATCAAAATGAAAATATAAATCAAGAAAATACACAAAATAAAAAAAGTGAAGATAGTAAAAATTATGAAGAAGTTACAGTATATCAAATAACTTCAACAGATACATTACAATATATGGAAAATATTATTAAAAGAATTGAAGAATTTGAAAGTAAATATGTAATTAAAGAGGAAAATGTAGATAACGAAAATACAGAAAGTGTAGAAAGTGCAGAAACAAAAGAAATAACTGAAAACACAGAAACAACAGAAAATACTGATACAAATAACAAATCTAATACAACTTTAAGCGATGAAGAAGTTGAAGAATTATTAAAAGAAATAGTTAAAATATATGAAGAATTTATATTAAGAGAAAATAGATTTTATATAGAAAATACAAATCTATTAATAAAAGATACAACAAGTAAAATAACTACACTTAGTAAAAGTTCAACAAAAAATATTTTTGAAGAAATGAAATATGTATATTTAGAATTACCCGAAAAATTAGATAATATTTTAAATACTAAAGATGCAAATTCTAATATAGAAACAAATAGTTTAACAAATGAAATACATGAAGAATTATTAAAAATTGTTGAGACAAATAAAAAGGTAAGTAAATTATATAATGATTTAAAAGAGGAGGAAGAAAAAAATAGCTAATGGCTATTTAGATATATGAAAATTAATAAGGAAATATTACAAAATGTAAAATTACCCGCTAGATATGTTGGAGGAGAATTTAATCAAGTAAAAAAGCATAGAAATGTAGATTTAAATATAGTTTTGTGTTATCCAGCATTTTATGAAGATGGTATGTCTAGCTATGAGTTTAGATATATTTATTCATTACTTAATAATTATAAAAATGTTTGGTGTACAAGAGCATTTATGCCAGATATTGATATGGTAAAAAAACTAGAAAAAGAAAAAATAAAATTATATGCGTTAGAAACAATGAAACAACTTAAAACAGCTGATATACTAATATTTTTAGTAGATGATGTATTAGATTATACAAATGTGATAAAAATGTTAGAAATGTCTGGAATAAACGCATTTTCAAAGGATAGAGAAAACTATCCTTTTGTTGTTGGATATGGTAAATGCATGGAAAATCCATTTACAATGGACACTTTCTTTGATATTCAGATGATAGGTGATAATAAAGAAGATTTGTTTTCTAATATTGTAACAACAATACTTGATAATAAAAAAAGTTCAAAAAACGAAATATTAGATTTACTAAAATATAAAGATGGATTTTATATAAAAGATAATACTTTAAATGTTAAGAAAAATGATTATAAGAAAATAACAGATATTGAATATTTTCCAAATTATATAGTATCTAATATGAAAATAAAAAAAGATGGTATATTACTTAAATTAAAAGAGGGAAATGTTGATATAAGTTATAAAATTTTACTTGAATATGTAAAACTTGCATATAATACAACTGGTCAAAAAAATGTTTATTTAGAATCAAAAGAATTACCAAATTATAAAGATTATAAAAAGTTAATTGATGGAATAAAAAATATAAATAAAAATAGTAATATATTTATTGATGAAATATCAATTGACGATATAAGTAGTGATTTCTTAGAATATATAAAAACATCTACGAATAATATAGATGTTAATGTTTATGCTGGAAGTTATGAATTAAGAAAAAAATTAGATGTAGATATATCAGATGAAAAAATAATAGAAAATATAAAATTAATATTAAATAATGAATTTAAAAAAGTATGTTTGAAATTTTATATAGGTATTCCAACAGAAACATATAAGGATTTAGAAGATATAATTACACTTATAACTAAAATAAAAAATGTTACAAACTCTATGTATACAAAAGGCGATGATGAATGTATAAAAGTAAAATTTGAAATATTTGATGTAAAACCACATACAAAATTTCAGTATTTTGCTAGAAATAAAATAGAAAAATTGGAGTTAAAATATAAATATTTAAAAAGTTATCTTGATAAAACTAAAATATACATAGTTTATGATGATGTATTTAAAGGTGTATTAAAACAAATTTTATCAATATCAAATTCTTGTATTTCAAATGTTATTTATCAAGCATCTAAAGATGGAGCAATTCTTGATAGATATTATAATAACATGGAACTTTGGAAAAGTGCTTTTGAAAAAAACAAAATTTCATTTAAAGAATATATGAATAAAGATATTGACACAAGTGATGATTTAGATATAGATAAAGTAGATGTTGGAATAAAAAAAGATGATATTATAAAAAAATACAATAATATAAAAGGAGAAAAAAATTGAACAAAAAATATGTTGATAAAAGTAAAGTAGAAATTAAAAATAAAAAAATAAGTTATACTTATGAAATAATTTCTAAAATTGAATGTGGTATAAATCTTAAAGGAACAGAAGTAAAGTCAATACGTGACGGAATGTGTAATTTAAAAGATAGCTTTGCTTTAATTAAAAATGGAGAAATAATACTTAAAAATATGCATATAAGTCCATATTCTATGGGAAATATTAATAATGTTGATCCTGTACGTGATAGAAGGTTACTTGTTCATAAAAAAGAAGTATTAAAACTTTTGAATTATATAAAACAAGGTGGCTATACTCTTGTACCATCAAGAATTTATAGTAAAGGAAGATGGATAAAAGTAGAACTTTGCTTATGTAGAGGTAAAAAGTTATATGATAAAAGAGAAGACATGAAGAAAAAAGAAGCTACTAAACAAATAAATATATATAAAAAATAAATAAAAGTACTTGAAAAATTTTGGTAAAATAATATATAATTTTATTATAAAATGGAAATAAATAAAATTAATATATGTAAACTAAAAGGAGCATAAGTATGATTGTACTACACACACACACACACACACACACGTAAAATTTTGTAAAAAATGTAAAGAAAAAAATATAAAAATAGAAGAAAATGTAAAAAATGTAAACCAGTACTAGTATAAAACTAGTATTGGTTTTTTATGTCTAAAAAGGAGGAATTTTGGTATATGAAAATTTTAAAACAAAATAAACAAAAAGAAAAGCAAAAAAATAAAAAAGGAATAAGCCTTATAGTCTTAGTAGTAACAATAGTAGTGATAATTATACTTGTAGCAACAGTTTTGTATAATATAACAGATGGAAAAATATTTGGAGTAGCAAATGAATCAGTATTTAAAAATGATTTAAGAGTAATAGAAGAAGAATTTGAAATGTTTGTACAAACAAAAGCTACACAGTCTGTGGGAAAATTTGAAATAGAAAGTTTAAATGCAGCAGATAATGGTTTGACGTATAATACAAAAACAAATGATAAAGAGACTAATATATACGATGTAATACCAACAGCAAAGAAAGGGTATTATTCAGAGTTTGAGATAATAAAAGGAGAATTATACTACAAAGGAGATGTAGAACAAAAATTAATATGGGCAAAAGAATTAGGAATAGGAATAATCCCATATGAAATAGT
>CALWOE010000017.1 GCA_944383035.1 uncultured Clostridia bacterium | reverse complement strand
AAAAAATTTAAATGCAATTTGGCTCGTTTAGCATGCTCTTTTTTTATGTTTTATACTTTAATTTTACACTACAAACTTAAAAAAAGCAACATTTTTACATTAAAATATTGCTTTAATCTTGCGTTTTTTCTTACAATTTGCTTTTACCTTACAAACTTGCTTTTAATTTTTCACTTGACGATTTTTTCAAAAAAAGCCATTATATAATTTCTATATAATGACTTTTAAATGTATAAATTTTACTTTACTTATTATTTTCTATCAATAAATTTTTAACTTCTATTGGTAATAAATTATATCTATTTAAATTTTTAATTTCCAATTCAACTATCTCATATTTTCCATACTTTTCATCATTACCAGACCATTCTTCTCCATCTCCAGTTCCAATTTCGCCAGATATGTAATCTGCTATGAAAAAAGTCTCTTGTCTTTTTAAGTCTTCATTAAATAAAGAAATTAATTCTTCTTTTATTTTTATGTCAATTCCAAGTTCTTCTTTTATTTCTCTTAAAGTAGCTTCTTCATATGATTCTTTATCTTCTAAATGACCTCCAGGAATTGTGTAATATATATTTTTATTACCATTTTTTATTTTTGTTCTTTTTATAGAATAAAACTTTTCATTATTTGTATTAGGTACAAAAATAATTGCTCTACCAGTCTTTTCCATATAATCTTTCACCTACATTTTTATTTTTAATTTATTAAGTAAACTTTCAAGACCTTCTTCATCATTATATTCAATAATTAATCTTTGATGTTTTTTATTTGAATCTAATTTTACTTTATATCCAAAGAAATTTTTTAAGCTATCTTCAACTTTTTTATAATAAACATTTTTTGGTTGCTTTTTATCTTTTTTTCTATTATATTCTTCAGATCCATAAACAATTCTTTCTACATCACGAACTGTAAGTCTTTTTTCAACTATCTTTTTTGCAATTTCTAATTGTTTTTCTTTATCTTCAACAGCAAGTAATGCTCTGGCATGTCCTTCAACCATTTTACCTTGCAATACATAATTTAATATCTCATCTGGTAATTTTAATAATCTGGTTAAATTTGAAATTGTTGATACATTTTTTCCAGTAACTTTTGCAACATCAGAATGTGTATAACCATCAATATCCATTAATTCTTTTATAGCTTTTGCTATTTCAACTACATTTAAATCTTCTCTTTGTATATTTTCTATTAAAGCTACTTGTTTTTTTCTAGAATCTGTATAATCTTTTATTATTGCTGGTATTACTTTTAAACCAGCTATTTTAGCGGCTCTCCAACGTCTTTCACCTGCAACAATAGTATATCCATTCTCATCTTTTACTACAAGTATTGGTTGCAATACCCCATTTTCTTTTATAGAGTTTGCTAATTCTTCTAATTTTTCTTTATCAAATACTTTTCTAGGTTGATTTAATGTTGGCTCTACTTCACTTATATTTAATTCTACTACCTTTTCAAGTTCTTTATGGTCTTTTTCTTTTTTTGATTTTGTAACTTCTTCTACTTCTTTTACATCATCTCCAAAAAATACGTTTAAACCTCTTCCAAGGCCTTTTTGTGACTTTGGCATTATTTTTCGCTCCTTTCATTCAATTTTAATAACTCTTTTGCTAATTTTTTATATGTTTCAGAACCTTTTGAATCTGGATCATATATACTTATTGGAAGTCCATGACTTGGTGCTTCACTAAGTCTTATATTTCTTGGTATAATAGTTTGAAATACTTTATTTTCAAAATATTTTTCTACTTCTTTTGCTACTTGAATTGATAGATTCGTTCTTGCATCATACATTGTTAATACTACGCCTTCTATTTCTAAATCTTTATTTAAATGTTTTTGTACAAGTTTTATTGTATTTACTAGTTGTCCTAGTCCTTCTAGAGCATAATATTCACATTGTATTGGTACAAGTACACTGTTTGAAGCTGTAAAAGCATTAAGTGTAATTAATCCAAGTGATGGAGGACAATCTATTATTATATAATCATAATCATTTAACACTTCTTCAATTGCATCTTTTAATCTTGTTTCCCTAGATACCATAGATACTAATTCCACTTCTGCACCAGCTAAATCAATATTTGCAGGGCAAACATAAAGTTTCTTTATCATAGTTGGTTTTACAGTATCTTTAATACTAACTTCGTCTATTAAAACATTATATATTGACTTATCATCATGTGCTTCTACTCCAAGTCCACTTGTTGCATTTCCTTGTGGATCTATATCAATTAATAGAACTTTTTTTCCTTTCTGTGCAATACAAGCACTTAAATTAACAGCAGTTGTTGTTTTTCCTACGCCACCTTTTTGGTTAGCTATTGATATTACCTTTGCCATAATTTCACCTCGTTTTACATTATATACTATTTTAATACAAAAAAAAAGAGAAAAAACAAAATTTTATGTTTTTTCTCTTTGAATTATAATGGTGATTTTTTTATTTTACCAAAATTTCTAGGATATTTTGAAGATATTATATCTTTTTTTATGATTTGTAAAATATTTCGAGAATATATTTCATTATTTACTTCATAATTATAATTATATATATTCTCTATATCACATTTTAAAATTTTTAATGCATTTTTTGCATTATTAATCTCTTCTTTTACATTATCGCCCTTTAAAAATAAACATCTTCCATTTACTTTTAAAAATCCAACATCAAATTCCAGCAAGGTAGTAAGATTTGCTACAGCCCTAGAAACAACTATATTGTAAGTTTCTCTATATTCTGTATTATGAGCTAATTCTTCTGCTCTTCCATGTATAATATTTATATTTTTAAGTCCTAATCTTTTTACTACTTCTTCTAAAAATAAAATTCTTTTATTCAAAGCATCAACAAGAGTAATTTTAACTTTATTATTAAAATAAATAGCTATTACAATTCCTGGGAAACCAGCTCCTGTACCAACATCTATTATATTCTCATTTTCATTAATATATTTAGTACATTCTAAACAGTCAATAAAATGCTTTAATATAATCTCATACTCATCTGTAATTGCTGTTAAATTTATTTTTTCATTCCATTCCAATAAAAGATTTTTATAATTTTCAAACATTGTTAATTGTTCATCAGTTAAGTTAAAATTATATTTTAAAGCTTCATTTTTAAGTGTTCCCTTAAAGTCATATTGGGTCAAATTATCCATTTTCATATGAAACACCTCCTTACATACCCCTTTGATTTAAAAATATCATTAAAACCGAAATATCAGCTGGTGAAACACCAGAAATTCTTGATGCTTGTCCAACAGATAAAGGTTTTTGTTTATTTAATTTTTGTCTTGCCTCAAGGCTTAATCCTTTTATTTGTTCGTAATCAATATCAGTGGTCAATTTTTTATTTTCAAGCTTTTTAAACTCTTCAATTTGTTCTAATTGTAATTTAATATATCCTTCATATTTAATTTCTATTTCTGCTTCTTCAATAACTGCATCTGGTAATTTTTTTCTATTTGTATCAATTTTAGCTAAATTTTCATAATTTAATTCACTTCTTTTTAATAAATCCGAAAGTTTAACACCAGATATAATCTTAGAGCTACCTAATGATTCTAAATGTTCATTTACAAAATCAGTTGGTTTAATTATTGTATCTTTTATTCTTTTTACTTCATCATCTATTAATTGTTTTTTATGTAAGAATTTTTCATATCTTTCATCTGATATAAGACCTATATCATGACCGATTGGAGTAAGTCTAATATCTGCATTATCTTGTCTCAACATAAGCCTATATTCTGCTCTAGATGTCATCATTCTATATGGTTCGTTTGTTCCTTTTGTTACTAAATCATCTATTAAAACACCTATATATGCTTGAGATCTATCTAAAATTATAGGTGGTAAATTATCTATTTTTCTTGAAGCATTTATTCCAGCTATAATTCCTTGAGCCGCAGCTTCTTCATATCCAGAACTTCCATTTACTTGACCAGCAAAATATAATCCGTCTATCCCTTTATACTCTAAGCTTAACTTTAAATTAGTAGAATCAATACAATCATATTCAATTGCATATGCAGGTCTCATCATTTTTGAATTTTCTAATCCAGGTACTGATCTATACATTTGTATTTGTACTTCTTCTGGAAGTGAAGATGACATACCTTGTATATACATTTCTGATGTTTTTTCTCCTAATGGCTCTATAAATATTTGATGTCTTGGTTTATCACTAAATCTTACTACTTTATCTTCAATTGAAGGACAATATCTTGGACCAATTCCTGTTATCTTACCACTATAAATTGGTGATTTATCTAAATTATCTGTAATAATTTTGTGAGTTTTTTCATTTGTATATGTTAAATAACAAGAAACTTGTTTTTTATGTTTTATTTCTTCATTATCTTCATTTTCAAAAGAAAAAGGAACTATTTTTTCATCTCCCTTTTGTTCTTCTGTTTTTGATAAATCCATAGTATTTATATTAATTCTAGCCGGAGTTCCTGTTTTAAACCTTCTTAATTCAACACCAATATCAAGAAAACTTTGAGATAAATCATTTGCCGGAAATACTCCATCAGGTCCACTTTCATATGAAACGTCACCAATTATTACTTTCCCTTTTAAATATGTACCAGTGGCTACTACGATTGCTTTTGAATAGAATGTAGCACCAATTTTAGTTTTTACCCCTATTACTTTATTTCCTTCTTTTAAAATTTCAACTATTTCTGCTTGATATACATCTAAATTCTCTTGATTTTCCATAGTATTTTTCATTTCAATATGGTACATACGTCTATCTGATTGTACTCTTAGAGAATGAACTGCTGGTCCTTTGGATTTATTAAGCATTTTTGATTGTATAAAAGTTTTATCAGCATTTTTACCAATTTCTCCACCTAATGCATCCACTTCTCTTACTAAATGACCTTTTGATGTACCTCCAATACTTGGATTACAAGGCATATTTGCAAGTGTATCTAAATTTATAACAAAACAAGCTGTTTTTTTACCAAGTCTTGCACTAGCAAGAGCTGCTTCGCATCCAGCATGTCCCGCACCAATTACAATTACATCATAATTTCCTAAAGAATAATCTTTTTTGTCTTCCACATTATCACCCCACTATTTACCTAAGCAAAATTTTTCAAATATCTTATTTACTACATCAACAGATACATCTGCTCCAATAATTTCTCCAAGATATTTTGAAGCATCTTTTATGTATATAGAAACTATATCTATTGGATTATTATTCTTTATTTCTTGCAAGGCTTGATTTAAAAATTCAACAGATTTTTTTAATAAATCTTTATGTCTTGCATTTGTTACTATTAATTCATGTTCATAATCTAAATCATTCTTATTAAATATTTCTTGAATTTTATTTTTTAATTTTTCTATCCCTTCATCATTGATAACTGAAACCGGTATAACATTTTTTATATCATTTTGTTCTAATTGCTTCATAAAGGTATCAAAAATCGATTTTTCTACTTTATCCATCTTATTTATAAGGACTATATATTTTAACCCCTTATTTTCGATTCTAGAAAGAAGTTTTAAATCTTTTTCATCAATTTCATCAAGAGCACTAAACATATATATAACTAAATCGACTTCTTCTAATTTTTTTAGACTTTTTTCAACACCAATTTTTTCAACTATATCCTCAGTATCTCTTATTCCAGCAGTATCAGAAATATTTAAAACAACATCTCCAATATTTACTCTTTCTTCTACAATATCTCTAGTTGTACCAGGTATATCAGTTACAATAGCTTTTTCATAATTTGCAAGTTTATTTAAAAGTGAAGATTTTCCTACATTAGGTTTTCCAACAATTGCAACATTAATACCATTTTGAATTATTCTTCCTTGCTCATAAGTATCTATTATATTTGTGATTTCATCAATTTTATTATTAAGTAAATCAATTACATGTTCTGGAACTACTTCTTCATAATCATATTCAGGATAGTCTACACTTACTTCAATATGAGCAAGTAAATAAATTAAATCTTCTCTTAATTTTTTTATTTTTTTTGATATATTTCCATCTAATTGATTTGAAAAAACTCTAGCTTCTGTTTTAGTTTTGGCATTTATAAGATTTATAACTGCTTCTGCTTGTGATAAATCCATTTTACCATTTAAAAAAGCTCTTTTTGAAAATTCTCCTGGCTCTGCAAGTACTGCACCATTTTCAAGTACTAATTCCAATGTTTCTTTTGTAATTTGAGTACCACCATGACAATTAATTTCACATATATCTTCACCAGTATATGATCTTGGAGCTTTAAAATATGATACTAATACAGTATCTAAAAGTTTATCTTTATCATATATTTTTCCAAATACAATACTGTTAGGGCTTAAAGTAGCTTTTGTCTTAAATATTTTATTTATTATTTTAAGAGAGTCTTCTCCACTAATTCTTATTATGCTTATACCACTATTAGACAGTGCAGTACCAATTGCAGCAATAGTGCTTGTTGACATAATTTTTCCTCCATTCTTTATTAAAAGTCAGCTATAAAGCTGACTTATTTAATTATATTTTTTCTTTATTACAACTCTTCTTCTTGGTTCCTCACCAATAGATTCTGTTTCTACATCTCCTCTTTTTGCTAATTCTTGATGTATTATTAATCTTTCATATGCAGACATTGGTTCTAATTTTATAGGTCTTCTAAACTTAATTACATTATTTGCCATTTTATTAGCAAATTTCTTTAATTTTGCTTCTTTTTGTTTTTTGTAGTCATTCATCTCTACAAAAACTTTAGCATATTCTTCATCTTCTCTTTGAAGCATAGAATTAAGTAATGATTGAAAAGCTTCTATTGTTTTTCCTTTATAACCAATTAAATGAGATATATTATCACCTGTTAATGTTAATATTATTTGATTATTAACTTTTTCAACATTATATTTTATATCTTCATTTGTAATTTTAAAGAATTCATCTAATATTTCTTTTACTTTATTTATTGTATCTTCTGCTTGCTTATCACTAATTTTTTTATCAACTGTTAGTCTTACTTTTGCAAGCTTTGCAGAAAGTATACCAAGAACTCCACCAGATGTTGGTTCTTCTAATACCTCAACTTTTACATCTTCTCTTGAAACTTTTAATTCCTCTAATCCTTTTCTTATTGCCTCTTCTACTGTTTTTCCCATTTGTTCTGTTACTCTTTTTATCATTACTTTATACCCCCTTCGTTTAAAGCAAGTTTTTCTTTATCTTTTTTAACAACAAAATTTATAAATTGTTGTTGTATTATTTGTAGTACATTACCAAATAACCAATACACACCTAAAGCAAGAGGCATTGTATAAGCAATAAAACCTGTTAAAAGTGGCATAAATAAGTTCATTGATTTTTGCATTTCTAATTGTTCTTCACTCATTTCTGTTCCTTTTTGGTTCATTTTATTTTGAAAAATTGCAAAAAGTACTGTAAGTATTGGTACTAAGAGAGAAACTGGATGTGCCTTTTTTGCTTCGTCATTGCTAAATACATTTGATGGTATATCCCCCATATTAAATCCAAATCCGACATTCATATCAATTAAATTCTTCTCTTTTGCAACAGTTAACTCATATGCATCCATTTCTTTATCTGTTACATCTTCTTTTTGCAAAATCTCTTGTGTATATGCTTTTATTTGATCTTGTGGAACTTGTAAAATATATGTAAGTGGTTGTCTTACTATATAAAACATTGAAATTATAATTGGTAATTGAATTAAAAGCGGTAAACATCCACCAAGTGGATTAATTTTATTTTCACTATATAATTTAGCTAGTTCCTCTGTTTGTTTTTGTTTATCATTTTTATACTTTTCTCTTATAAACTTATCTTTTGGAGCAATTCTATTTATTTTTTCCATTGACTTAATTTGTATCCAAGCCAGTGGAAATAAAACTACTTTAGTAAAAATCGTAAAAACAATTATTGACCAAAAATAATTATTATTAAGTAAACCATAGATAAATCTAATTATCATTCCAAAAAAGCTTGATAATAACTGCATCAATAAATCTCTCCTTTATTTTAGATAATCCACTCCACCTTTTGAAAAAGGATTACATTTTAATATCCTTTTTACACCTAAAAAACTACCTTTGATTATACCATATTTGTCAACCGCTTGTCTAGTATATTCAGAGCATGTAGGATAAAATATACACCTTTTTGGTAGAGATGGTGAAATAAATTTTTGATAAAATCTTATTAATAATATGACTAATTTTCTTGGTAATCTTATAATAAATTTAAAATAATCTTTATAATCTTTAATTTTCATATAAATCAAGTCCTTTAAAGATATTTTCTATATCATCATATAATTTATGATAATCAGTATTATATACAGTTACATATTTTTTTATAACTATAACTATATTATAACCAGTTTTTAGATTAATTTCCATATTCTTATAAATTTCTCTTACCCATCTTTTTATTTTATTTCTATTTACACTATTACCATTTTTCTTAGATATACATATTCCAAAATAATTTCTATCAACATTATCAGTATTTTTATTTATTTTTGTAATATGAATTGATACATATTTTCCTTTGAAAAACTCACCATTTTTCAAAATATATTTAAATACTTTATTTCTTTTTAATCTTATTGTATGTAACATCCTATCACCTTATATAAATATAAAAGTGGATATGAAAAACATACCCACTTTTAAAGTAGTTCTAAGCACATAAAACTTTTCTTCCTTTTTGTCTTCTGCTTTTTAAAACTTTACGTCCACTTTTTGTTTGCATTCTAGCTCTAAAACCGTGATCTCTTTGTCTTTTTATTTTACTTGGTTGATATGTTCTTTTCATTGTAACACCTCCTAAAGTCTATCTTTTAATTTAATTTAAAAATATAAACAAATAAAACAACATAAATAAAATCACTAATTATGTTTATTTATTTCATAATCATAGTGAGTATATTATACAATAAAAATATTTATTTGTCAATTAAACTAAAAAAATTTTACATAAAATATGAAAAAAGTTTCTCAAAAACATTAATATACTAATATTTTGCTTAATTTTGTAATAAAACTTTAAAAAAATCCAAATTTTTTCTTTTTTTTTTTATAACGTTTTTTCTTTTTTTTATTTATTTTGTAAACTATTACATTGTAACATATGATAAAATCAATTCGACAATTTTTTTTGAGTTATCCACAGGTCAAATTTTTTAAAAATTTTGTAAATTTTGGTATGAAAATTATTTTATAAAAAGTCTTAAAAGTATTGATTTTTTGCATACTTCGTGATATAGTAATTATATCGAATTTTTATAAAATTTTTCACATGTTTCACATTAATCCACAATTATTATGTAATTTGAATTTAAATTTTTCACTATTTTGTCGAAAAGTTATCCACACCTGTGGATAACTCTGTGGATAACTTTCAAAAACATGTGTTCTAAGAAGGGTGGTTTTATGGAAGAAAATATTTTTTCAATATGGTCTAAAGCCTTGGAAATGCTGCAAGAGGAGATATCACAAATTGCATACAAAACATACATAGAAGTCATGGTTCCAAGACTTGTGGATAACAATACAGTTTGTTTATTATCACCAACAGAATACCATATAGAAGTATGTCAAAAAAAATATCTAGATTTAATACAAAATACATTAGAATTTATTACTAAGAAAAAATATAAGATAATTTTTGAGACAAAAGAGAGCATACCAGAAGAAAATGATGATACACTTACTACAAATCAAATAGAAGAAAACAAAACCACAAATGATAAAACAGATATAAATAGTATGGAAAATACTAATATATCTATTAAAAGTACAAAAGAAGCACCTGGATTAAATCCAAAATATACATTTGAAAACTTCATAATAGGTTCAAATAACAGATTTGCACATGCTGCTGCAGTAGCCGTATTTGAAAATCCAGGAAAAAAATATAATCCATTATTTATTTATGGGGGAGTAGGACTAGGAAAAACTCACTTAATGCAAGCAATAGGTAATGAGATGTATAAAAAAAATAATGATACAAAAATAATTTATTGTACTGGTGAAATCTTTTCAAATGAAGTTATATCAGCAATTATGAACAATCAAAATGAATCTTTTAGAAAAAAATATAGAAATATAGACTTATTACTAATAGATGATATTCAATTTTTAGCTGGTAAAAACAAATGTCAAGAAGAATTTTTCCATACTTTTAATACTTTATTTGAAAGTGGGAAACAAATTGTTCTAACATCTGAAAAACCACCAAAAGAAATTCCAATGCTAGAAGATAGATTAAAAACAAGATTTGAAATGGGATTATCTGTTGATATGCAAACTCCAGATTATGAAACTAGACTTGCAATTTTAAGAAAAAAAGCTGAAACTGAAAGATATGTTATAAATGATGATATACTTGTTAAAATTGCAACAAGAGTTAAATCAAATATTAGAGAGTTAGAGGGAGTATTTAATAAACTTGTAGCATATACATCATTTACAAATAACGAACTTACAGATGCAATAGTAGATAATACTATTGAATCAATTCTTGTAAAAAATACAAAAGTACTAACAAGTACACTTATAATGCAAGTTGTGTGCAAATTCTTTAATATCAAAGTATCTGATATGCAAAGCACAAAAAGATGCAATAATGTAGCTTTTCCAAGACAAATAGCTATGTATTTATGCAGAGAAATAGCAAATATGTCATTTCCAAGTATAGGTAAAGATTTCGGTGGAAGAGATCACTCAACAGTATTACATGCTTATCAAAAAATTAAACAAGAATATGATAATAATACAGAAACCAAAAATTTAATAGAAGATATAAAAAAATCCTTATCTATAGCGGATTAGAAGTTAATATTTCGTGTTTTTTACAAAATTATTTCAAAACTATTACATAAAATAAGTTATCCACAGTTAGCTGTGGAAAAACCTGTGGATAAACTGTGTATAACTTTGACAAAAAAAAGTTATACACACCAAACAAATATTCTGTGGATAAAAAATACATGTTATCCACAAATTTATCAACAGTTAAATTGTCAGTAATACCAAAGTGTTAAGATAGTTTTCCACATTATCCACAACACCTACTACTATGACTACTATATATAAATAAATAATAATAATATATGTATGTATATAATAGACTTTTTCAAAAGTTAAACTGTGGAAAGTGTGGATAACTTTAAATAAAAAATTAAAAAAACATCTAAAAATAAATAACAAAAGATAGTTTAGATTATAATAATATTTATTTTTTGTAAAAAAATATGATAAAAAATAAAATATTAACTATAGATACAAAAATAATAAAAATAATATAAAAGTTATTAACATTATTAACAATTAAAAGTGAATAAAATGGAGGAAAAAATATGAAAGTAAATTGTAATTTAAAAGAATTAATAAATGGATTAAATGTAGTATCAAAAGCATCTGTAGGAAAAACAACAATGCCTATATTAGAAGGTGTATTAATAGAAGCATATCAAGGTAATGTGAAACTTATAACTAATGATTTAGAAATAGGATGTGAACATACTTTTTCTTGTGATATAAAAAGTGAAGGAAAAACTGTAGTAGATATAAAAATGTTAAATGAAATAGTAAGAAAAATTGAAGACGAAAATGTAGAAATAGAAGTTGAAGATAATATCTTTACTTTAAAATCAATTAATGGTACATTTAAACTTGCAACTATGAATCCTAATGATTTTCCTAAATTACCTGTTTTTACTGTGGAAAACTCAGTTGTATTATCACAAAAAGTGTTTAAAGATATGATTAAAAAAACTATCTTTTCAGTAAGTAGTGATGAAAATAGACCAATATACAATGGAGCTTTAGTACAAGTAGAAGATAATGTACTAAAAGTTGTAACTGTAGATGGATTTAGATTATCTTTAAGAAAACATTTAAATGAAAATAATATAAATAATTTTAAAGCTATAATACCTGGTAAAGTGTTAAGTGAGATATTAAAAATTTTAACTGATGATGAAGAATATACAATAAAAATTGGTGTAAATAGAAATCAAGTATTATTTGAAATGGGACAAAGTGTGATAGTAAGTAGAATTATAGAAGGAGACTTTTTAAATTATCATAGTATAATTCCAGAACATTGTGAAACCAAAATAAAAGTAAAAACTAAAAATTTAATGGATTCTTTTGAAAGAGTAGCATTGTTTGCAAAAGAAAA
Source organism: uncultured Clostridia bacterium (assembly GCA_944383035.1). GTDB lineage: Bacteria > Bacillota > Clostridia > TANB77 > CAG-465 > CAG-465. The sequence continues at coordinate 19,582 of CALWOE010000017.1, read as the reverse complement.
TAAAGAAAAAGATAAAAAATCACCTGTTAGAATGTCTGTTGGAATAGATGGTATAATTTTAAGTTGTGTTAGTGAAACTGGTGATGCAAAAGAAATAATAAATGCAGAAGTAGAAGGAAAGGATATTGAAATAGGATTTAATCCAAGATATGTAATTGAAGCATTAAAGGCAATTGATGATCAAGAAGTATATGTAGAATTAAATTCAAGTATTTCTCCAGTATTAATAAAACCAATTATAAATAATGATTTCATATATGTAGTACTACCAATTAAGTTAAAACAATAATAATAGATTTAAATCAAATAAAATTAATCAAAATAATTTTATTTGATTTTTTCTTTTTTTTTGATATAATGATGTATATTGAATTAAAAAAATTAATGTAATTAAATATATATAAATGAGGTATATATGTATATAGAAAAAGTAAACTTAGAAAATTTTAGAAATTATGAAAGTCAAGAAATAAATTTTATAAATGGAATTAATCTTTTTGTTGGAAATAATGCTCAGGGAAAAACTAATATAATAGAGTCAATTTATGTTAGTGCTTTTGGGAAATCATATAGAGCATCAAAAGATATGGAACTTATAAATTTTAATAAAGATTTTTTTAGAATTAATTTAAATTATAAAAAAAATAATATAAATAGTAAAATAGAGATTTTTGTTGATAAAAACAATAGAAAAAGCATAAAAGAAAATGGTGTAAAGATAAGTAAAATAGCAGATCATGTAGGAAGTTTACTTGTTATAATTTTTTCACCAGATAGTTTAGATATTGTAAAAGGTTCGCCATCAAAAAGAAGAAATTTTATAGATGTAATATGTTCACAATTATCAAAATCTTATTTAATAGCGTATCAAGAATATATGAAATGTTTAAAATTAAAAAATGCAATGTTAAAAAAAGATATAGTAGATAAAGATTATATATATATATTACATGAAAAAATGAGTGAAGATATCTACAAAATTGTAAGAAGTAGAAATGATATAATAAATAAATTACTAAAAAAATCAAAAATAATACAAAGTAATTTAACAAATAATGAAGAAGATATTGATTTAATATATCAAACAGATTTTTTAAATAAATCAAAAGATGAAATAAAGATGTATTTAGACGAACATCTATATATTGATATATTAAGAAAAAGTTCTGTAAAAGGAATACAAAGAGATGATTTACTTATAAACATTAATGGAGAAGATGTAAGTAAATATGGTTCACAAGGGCAAAAAAGAACAGCACTTCTTACTTTAAAACTTGCAAATTTTGAAGTATTTATAGATGAAAAAGATGATATACCAATTTTACTTTTAGATGATATAATGTCAGAATTAGATAGCAAAAGAATAAGTTTTTTATTAAAATATATAGAAAACTATCAAAGTATAATTACTACAACAGATGCAAGTTTTGTAAAAGATGTAAAAAATATAGTTATATCAAGTGTAAAGTGTGGAAAAGTAGAATAAAAAATATATACAATTGTTACAAAAAAGTTACAAAAAAAAATTGTTAAAACTTTTTTTTAAAATCTCTTGAAATTTGATTATGACTTATGATATAAGTATATAGTAACATAAATGTAACATTAGAAAAGAGGGAAAAAACATGGCAAAATATGATGAAAATCAAATACAGGTACTAGAAGGATTAGAAGCAGTAAGAAAAAGACCAGGTATGTATATAGGTAGTGTATCTGAAAGAGGATTACATCATTTGGTATATGAAATTGTTGATAATAGTGTTGATGAAGCACTAGCAGGATATTGTACAGAAATAAATGTAGAAATCTTACCAGATAATATTTTATCAGTTAAGGATAATGGAAGAGGTGTACCACTTGGTATGCATCCAAAAATGCATAAACCAGCTATAGAAGTTGTATATACGATTTTACATGCTGGTGGTAAATTTGGTGGTGGCGGATACAAAGTATCTGGTGGATTACATGGTGTTGGTGGTTCAGTAGTTAATGCTTTATCTGAATGGATGGAAGTTGAAGCTTCAAATGGTGATGGATTATATTCAATTTCTTTTGCAAGAGGTAAAGTAACAAAACCACTTCATAAAATTGCAGATACAAAAAAGACTGGTACTAAAGTAACATTTAAAGCTGACGCTGATATTTTTGAAACAACTGTATATAATAAAGAAACATTAGTACAAAGATTTAGAGAAATAGCTTTTTTAAATAAAGGCTTAAAAATAACTTTATGGGATAAAAGAGAAGAAAATTCAGAACAATTGGTTTTCCATTATGAAGGTGGATTAAGATCATTTGTTGAATATTTAAATAAATCAAAAGAACCTATACAAAAAGACATTATTGATTTCGAAACTGAACAAAATGATGTACAAGTTGAAGTTGCACTTCAATATACAACTGCATACAATGAGAATATTTTATCTTTTGTAAATAATATTCATACTGTAGAAGGCGGTACTCATGTTGATGGATTTAAAAGAGGACTTACAAAAGCATTTAATGATTATGCTAGAAAATTTAATATTTTAAAAGAAAAAGATTCTAATTTATCTGGTGAAGATATTAGAGAAGGAATTACAGCTGTTGTAAGTGTTAGAGTTTTAGAACCACAATTTGAAGGACAAACTAAAACAAAACTTGGAAATAGTGAAGTAACTGGGGTTGTAAATTCAATAGTATTAAATAAAATGAGTATTTTCTTAGAAGAAAATCCACAAGTTGCAAAAGCTATTCTAGATAAAACATTAAGTGCTGCAAGAGCAAGAGAAGCCGCTAGAAAAGCAAGAGAGTTAGTAAGACGTAGAAGTGCGTTAGAGTCAACAACTCTTCCAGGAAAACTTGCTGATTGTCAAGAAAAAGATGCTTCAAAATGTGAAATATATATAGTTGAGGGTGACTCTGCCGGAGGTAGTGCAAAACAAGGAAGAGATAGAAGATTCCAAGCAATACTTCCACTTTGGGGTAAGATGCTAAATGTTGAAAAAACAAGAGCAGATAAAATATATAATAATGAAAAATTATCACCTGTAATTATAGCACTTGGAGCTGGTATTGGTAATGATTTTAATTTAGAAAAATTAAGATATCATAAAATAATATTAATGGCTGATGCCGATGTTGATGGTGCACATATTAGAACTTTATTACTTACATTTTTCTTTAGATATATGAGACCATTAATTGATAATGGAAATGTATATATAGCACAACCACCATTATTTAAATTATCAAAAAAAGGTATGGAAGATGTGTATTGCTATAATGAACAAGCATTAGAGGAAACTTTAAAAGATTTAGAAAGTAAAGGAATTTCAAGAGATTCTTTATCTATGCAAAGATATAAAGGTTTAGGTGAGATGAATTCTGAACAGCTTTGGGAGACTACTATGAATCCTGAAACAAGAATTCTAGTTCAAGTTCAACTTGAAGATGCTGTTGAAGCTGATAGAGTATTTTCTATACTTATGGGTGAGAATGTTGAACCTAGAAGAAAATTTATAGAAGAAAATGCAAAGTATGTACAAAACTTAGATATATAATAATTTATAGGTAAGGATATGTATATAAATATATCTTTACCTTTATTTTATATAAAAAGGAGTGATAAATATGGGATTAGATTTAGGAAAGTATGTAAATAGTGGAGAAGATATAGCAAAAAAAGAAATACCAGAAGAAGAAAAAATAAATGCTGGATTAAAGAAAGTAAGCAAAGAAAAAATTATAAAAAATGTTGAAAATACAAGTGAACAAATGCCAGATAAAGTATTAGTTCAAGGAATAAGTAAAGAAAAAGCTATAGATGATAATATTATAGAGTAAAATATATAAAAAGAGGTGAAACTATGTTATTTGATTTTCTAAAAAAAGGAAGTAAAGTAAATATAGAAAGAAATGAATATATAGTATTAAATAAGATAAATGAAAACGGTGAAAAATATATTTTTGTTGCAAATGTAAAAAATCCAGAAATAGATTTGAGCGAAAATTTTGACCTAGATGCTTTAAATTTATTGTTACTTAGTACAAGTGAAAGAGAAGAAATGAAAAAACAAGAAGAAAATTATAATATTCAAGATGCTAAATTAGACTTTAATGAATATAATAGTATTAATAACAATAATAATAATAATAACTATAATAATGATTCTGAAGTATTTAAAGTAGAAAAAGATCAAACTATTTTAAATGAAATAGTTCCAAAAATAATAAATAATATGTAAAATATTTGACAAATAATAAAAACTGTAGTATAATATGTGCTGTTAAGTAGAGGAAATCTTCTCACCATACGGTTTTGTCTTAGTGTGGTTTACAAAAAACAAGATATATATATAGTAGCTATTTATTAAATTATAATTCATAATTTAAATAGTATAAAATTTAATATATATTTTGTAATATGTAAATATTGAGAAGATTGCCTTAAGCAATCTTTTTTTATATATTTTTGTATGGGGGTGTTTAACATAAAACAAGATTTTTTAGTTAATGAAGAAATCAGATTTGCAGAAGTTCAAGTTATTAAACAAACAGGTGAAAAATTAGGAAAAATGTCTAAAGAAAAAGCTTTAGAAATAGCTGAAAATGAGGGATTAGATTTAGTGCTTGTATCACCAAATCCAGAAAATCCAGTATGTAAGCTATTAGACTATAGTAAATATAAATTTGAAATGAATAAAAGAGCAAAAGAAGCTAAGAAAAAACAAAAGGTAATAGAAATAAAAGAAATTAGACTTTCACCAAATATTGATAATCATGATTTAGAAGTAAAAGCTAAAAATGCATATAAGTTTATTGAAGCTGGAAATAAAGTAAAAGTTTCAATGCGTTTTAGAGGAAGAGAATTAAACTTTATAAATCAAGGAAGAGAAATAATGAATAAGTTTAAAGAATTGCTTGATAATTCACAAATCGATAAAGAACCAAAAATGGAAGGTAAAAATCTTACAATGTTTTTATCACCTAAACAAAAATAAAATTAAATTTAGAGAGGAGAAATTATTATGCCTAAAATTAAAACACATAGCTCAACTAAAAAGAGAATAAAAGTAACTGGTACAGGTAAGTATCAAAAAAATGTTGCAAATCGTGCACACAAATTAATTGGTAAATCTTCAAGAAGAAAAAGAGCTTTAAAAGCATCTTCTTATGTTGATAGTGCAAATAAAAATGCAATGAAAAAATTATTACCATATAAATAAGAAAACTTAGAAGGGAGAGAATAAAAATGGCAAGAGTAAAAGGTGCTGTTGTTACAAGAGCAAGACATAAAAAAGTATTAAAAAGAGCAAAAGGATATTTTGGAGCAAAATCTGTAAGATTTAGAATGGCAAATCAAGCAGTAATGAAATCTTTAAAATATGCTTATGTTGGAAGAAAACAAAATAAAAGAAATTTCAGAAAATTGTGGATAGCAAGAATAAATGCTGCTGCAAGAATGTGTGGTACTACATATAGTAAATTAATGTCAGATCTTAAAAAAGCTAATGTTACAATTAACAGAAAAATGTTAGCAGAAATGGCAGTAAATGATATGACTGCATTTAAAGCTTTAGTTGAAAAAGTTCAAAAATAATAAAGTTGGAGGTATTTTATGATATTAGCAGGAGATTTTAGAAATGGTGTAACATTTGAAATGGATAACTCAGTATATAGAGTTGTAGAATTTCAACATGTAAAACCAGGTAAAGGGGCAGCTTTTGTAAGAACAACATTAAAAAATGTTATTACTGGAAAAAATATTGAAAAAACATTTAATCCATCAGAAAAAGTTGAAGAAGCTCAAATTACAATTCAAGAAATGCAATATCTATATAATGATGGTGAAAACTATACATTTATGGATACAACAACTTATGAACAAGTTGAACTTACTAAAGAGCAAATTTCTGACACATTACCATACTTAAAAGATGCAATGAATGTAAAAGTATTATCATATAAAGGTAAAGTATTTGGTGTTGAACCACCTACATTTGTTGAACTTGAAGTTACTTATACAGAACCAGGAATAAAAGGTAGTACAGCTACTGGTACAACTAAACCATGTACAGTAGAAACTGGCGCTACATTCCAAGTACCTATTTTTGTTGAAATTGGAGATAAAATTAGAATAGATACAAGAACAGGTTCTTATATGGAAAGAGTATAATAATAAAAGATAAATTGGGAGTAATCTCAGTTTATTTTTTTTGTTTTTTTATAAACTAAACAATATATACTCTTTACAAATCAAATTAATATGGTATAATTATCAGGTATTTTAAGTAAAGTTGATTTTGATTAAAGGAGATGTTTTTATGTTAGAAAGATTTTTTTTAACAAATATTAATGAATCAAATAAGGAGGCAAAATTTTATAAATTATACAAAAAAATATTAAAAAATAAGGATAAATATAGAAGAAGAAAAATAAAATTAAATCAATATATTGTAAATTCGCTATTTTATTATTTAATTAATTATGGAATATTAGAATATATTGATTTAAAAAATATTGATATAAGTAATATTGATTTAAAAGAATATAAATATATTTCTTTTGAAAATACAAATATAAATTTAGATCCTCAGAAATTAAAAAATAAATCTATTAAAAATTGGAACTTAAAAGGTATTGACTTATCTGATAAGGACTTTACAGGAGTGGATATAGAAGGAGCAAATTTAGAAAGAACAAATGCTAAAATTAATCCGCAACTAGTAAAAAACAAATCAGTTTTTGAAACTAATTTAAATGGTTTGAATTTAAAAGGAGTGGATTTTACAGGCGTCAATATTGAAATGGCAAATTTAAAAGGAACAAATGCAAGTATTAATCCACAAAAAGTAAAAGATAAATCATTATTTTATACTAACTTAAGTGGTTTAAATTTAAAAGGAATGAATTTTACAAAAGTCAATGTAGAAGGAGCAAATTTAGAGGATACAAATGCAAGTATTGATCCACAGTTAGTGAAAAATAAATCATTTTTTAAAACTAATTTAAAGGGATTAAATTTAAAAGGAAAAGATTTTACAGGAGTGGATGTAAAAGAAGCAAATTTGGAAGGAACGAATACGAGTATTAATTTACAAAAAATAAAAGATAAATCACTTTCTAGAACAAATTTAAAAGGAGTAGATTTGTCTAAAATGGATTTTACAGGTGTTAATGTTGAAATGGCAAATTTAGAAAATACAAAAGCAAATATAGATCCTCAAAAGGTAAAAGATAAATCATTATTTAATACTAATTTAAAGGGAAATAACTTATCTTGTAAAAATTTTTCCGGAGTAAAAATAGAAGGAGTAAATTTAGAAGGAACAAATGCTAAAATTAATCCTCAATCAGTAAAAGGTAAAAATATGGCTAATGGAGTATTTAATGGTTTAGATTTTTCTTTTATGTGTTTTGATGGTGTGTATTTGAATCGTACTAGTTTAGTTAATGCTAAGGCCAATATAGATCCACAGAGATTATTTTTTAAATCAATTAGATCATGTAATTTTGAAAATGTAGATTTAAGTAATAAAGATTTTACAGGAGTGGATATAGAAGGAGCAAATTTAAAAGGAACAAAAGCAAATATAGATCCACAAAAAGTAAAAGGTAAATCTCTTTTTAAAACTAATTTAAGTGGTTTAGATTTATCAAAAAAAGATTTTTCAAGTGTTTTGATTGTAAATGCCAATTTAGAAAATACAAAGGCAAATATAGACCCACAAAAAATATTTGATAAATCACTATATAATACTAATGTACGTGGTTTAAAATTTGATAATGTATATTTTAACAATGTAAATATAATTGGAACAAAATTTAGTAAAGATATAAAAATAAAAAAGTATCCAATACGTTATATTTTAAAAATGTTAATTATTGAAATAAAAATTAATATTTCAGATTTACTATTTGAATTATTTTAAATTACGGTATAAAAATAAAAGCAAATTTAGATTATTTATTATAGTTTAAATTTGTTTTTTTTGTCTATTTATAAATTATTATGTAAAAGTGTGTTGAAAAAAAGCATTTATTATTGTATAATTAATTCATTAGGTGAGATTATGAGATATAAAAATAATTATGAACAAGAATTAAAAGATATTGTAAAACAAAAAAATTTAACTTATCATATAGATACAATGGGATGTCAATTAAATGAGAATGATACTTTAAAATATAAAGGGATACTTGAAAGTATCGGATTTAAAGAAGAAAGTATGGAAAATGCAAATTTAGTACTATTTAATACATGTTGTATTAGAGAAAATGCAGAAAACACTTTATTTGGTAGACTTGGTGCTTTAAAGAAAAAGAAAAAAACTATGAAAAATGTATATATAGTTGTTGTAGGGTGCATGACACAACAAAAACATATATTAGAAAAAATGAAAAAGTCATATCCATATACTGATATTATTTTTGGTACTTTTAGTATGTTTTCTCTACCAGAAAAGTTGTATAATCTTTTGAAAAATAACAAAAAAAGTTATGAATATGTAGAAGATAGTATGGATATTTTAGAAGATGTTCCAATTAAATTTGATGATAAGTATAAAGCTAGTGTAAGTATTATATATGGATGTAATAACTTTTGTACATATTGTATAGTTCCTTATGTAAGAGGAAGAGAAAGAAGTAGAGAGCCAGAGGATATATTAAATGATATAAAAAAATTAGCACAAAATGGATATAAAGAAATAATGCTTTTAGGTCAAAATGTAAATTCTTATGGTAATGATTTTAAAGATAAAAAATATACCTTTGCAATGTTACTTGAAGATATAGAAAAAATAGACGGAATAGAGATTATAAGATTTATTTCTCCACATCCAAAGGATTTTAAAGATGATGTTATTAAAGTTATAGGAAAATCTAAAAAAATAGCAAGACAAATTCATTTGCCACTACAATCTGGGAATGATAATGTTTTAAGTAAAATGAATAGAAAATATACTAAAAAAGATTTTTTAGAATTAGTAGATAAATTAAAAAATGCAGATAGTTCAATTTCTTTTTCGACAGATATTATTGTAGGTTTCCCTGGAGAGACAGAAGAAGAGTTTTTAGATACTTTAGATGTTGTTGAAAAAGTAAAATTTGACCAAATTTATATGTTTATTTATTCTAAAAGAAATGGTACTGTTGCTGCAACTATGGAAGATAAAGTAAGCTATGAAGAAAAAGTTGAAAGATTAGAAAGATTAAAAAATCTATATGAAGGATATCTTCCTGAAAACAATAAAAATATGATAGGAAAAATATATAAAGTTTTAGTTGAAGGAAAAAGTAAAAATAACGATAATTTATATACAGGCAGAACAAGTCAAAATAAAGTTGTTGTATTTGAAGGAGCAGAGGATATGGTTGGTAAAATAAAAAATATTAAAATAACAAGTGAACATTTATGGTATTTAAAAGGAGAAATTGTATAAAAAAAAGTAGACTTTAAAGTCTACTTTTTTGCTATAACAGTGAAATAAAATAATTTTTAAATTCTTCTGTTAGATTAGGAATATTATCTGGTTTTTTTGAATCAATAATATCAAAGTTATAAGCAATGTATTTTGTTTCACTTTCAGTTAAATGAACATTATTTAATGCTTTAATAATATGTTTCTTTAGATTAAATATTAATTCTTCTCGTTTTAAATCATCTAATGAATTAGTATTAATAGAGTACGGTTTTAATGTAAGATTAATTTTTTTGTTAGTATCATCTTGTATTACAAAAATAGGATTTGTATATCCATTTTCTCTTAATATCTCTACTTCATCTTCTTTGATAATTTTAGCATTGATAAATAGAATATGTCTATTTTCTTTATCAAGTGTAACAATATAATCAGTTTTTTTATCAACGCTATCTAAATAATCTTCATGCTTTATCATTGCCCCAACATAGATATGAAGTCTTCCAATATTTCTAAACTTCTTAAATCCACAAAGCAATAATTTGATTAGCATTTTGTCTGGAATATCTTCAAAATAAACTTTTTTTGCGTTCTTTAAATGCTCGTTAATTTTAAAGCAATTACCAGAAAAATCGTCTAAAGAATAAACACTTACATCATTAAAATTCATAAAGCTTTACCTCCTATGTAATAATTATATCCTATATTATAAGGATAAAAAACATATTGAATAAATATATCAATATGTCAAATAAAAATACATGCATATTCTACCATTATAATATAAAAAAGTCAATAACAAAAATTTAATAAATAGTAATAAAAAAATAAAAGTAAAATATAATTTAATATAAACTTGTACAAAAAAGGAGAAGAGATTATGGAAAATGCAATGTCAGCTAGAAGGCTTAGAAAAAGTGTATTAAATAATATTAAAGTTGATAATTCTGCTACAGATATCTTAGGTAACTTAGGAATAAATAGTAAAACTGAAGATTATAAAAAATATGCGTTAAATCCAGATATTGATGTAAATACTATACCCAAAAGAAAAAGAGAAATTATAAAAAAAGAAACAAAAATAAATAAGATAAAATTAAAATTTTTATTAAAATGTTTTTTTTCAATATTAATAGTATTTTCTTTACTTATCGTTAAATTGTTATATAAAGACGTGGCACTTAATAATAAATATTGTTTAATGCTAATTAATGAGTATAAAAATGATTATTCTAAACAAAATGTAATAGATTTTATTGAAAAATATTCAAATACTGCATATCTTGGTTTAAAATATATTTTACCAGATGAAGTAATTAATAATATAAAGACAAAATATACTAATACAATCAAACCTTTTATTTTAAATTTTAATTTAAAAGATACTACAAAAAATTTAATGAATATTAAAGACAGCACATTAGAAAATAGTGATGTTAGTAAGGAAGCAAAAAATAAAACTAATAGTGTTATAACTTCTAGTAATTTGTATAAAGGAGTTGGCGGTGGTGAACCACTAGAAGCAAAATTAATAGAAGAGAATTTAACACAAAGTCAAAAAGATGTAAATGAAATATTATTAAAAAAATTAAATATAGTAAAACCAGTAGAAGGGACTTTTACTTCTGGATATGGCGATAGAGAGCAAATATTTGAAGGAGTTAATCCATATCATACTGGAGTTGATATAGCCAATTTATTAAATACACAAATTAAGAGTGCTACAGATGGAAAAGTTACAAAAGTAATGGAAAATGATAAGTATTATGGAAATTTTGTGGAAATAGAATTGGATGGAGTTACATTTAAGTATGCGCATTTAAATGAAATTTGGGTAAAAGAAGGGGATAATATTAAACAAAATGATATTGTAGGATTAATGGGTAGCACAGGTATGTCGACTGGTTCTCATTTACATTTTGAAATAAGAATTAATGGCAGAAGTGTAGATCCTGAGGAAATTTTAGATTTTAATGGAAATTAATTTAAAATATTTTAGAATATATATAGAATATATTTTTTTAATAGTTTTATTTGTTTGTATTTTATCACCTAAAATAGCAAAAATATTAAGCAATTTTTATTTATGCTATTTATTTATTTTGTTCCATGAATTATCGCATGTATTTGTAGCTTCAATACTACGGAAAGATATTGATAAATTAAATATTACTTTATCTGGTGTAAGTGTAAGTTTTAAAATAAAAAGGTATGAAATAGGAAATATTACTACAAAATTAGAGTTATTAAAAGATATAGCTGTTTATTTAGCAGGTCCAATTTCAAATTTACTTCTATCTTTTTTATTTTTTAAAATTGAACTTGTATTTGAAATAAATATTTTTCTAGCTTTTCTAAATTTTTTACCTATATATCCATTAGATGGATATAACATAATAAACAGATTGTTTAGAGTATTTGGAATAAATAAAGTTAAAGCGTCAATTATTACGGATAATATTTCTAATTTTTTTATATTTGCTTTTATTTTATGCTCAATATTTATATTTATTTATTTAAAAAATTTTTCTTTTATAATCTTTTCATTTTATCTATTAGTTTTAAAATATATTAATAAAAAAACACTAAATTTTTAATAAAAAATGATGTTAAAATTTTGTGTCAAACAAATTACAAAAATATTACAAAAATTAATAAAAACACTTGATTTTTTACAAAAAAAATAGTATCATATATATAGCTTTAATTGGAGGTGTGAAAGTGGCTATTGGTGATATTATTGTTGGCTTAGATCTTGGCGTGTCAAAAGTAAGCTGTGTAATAGGACAAGTTAATAAATTTAATGAAATAGAAGTAATTGGTCATGGATTAGCTAACAATTCTGGTATAAAAAAAGGTCAGATAATAGATCCAAGCCGTGTTGCAAAATCAATAAGAGAAGCTATAAATTATGCAGAAGAAATATCTGAATTATCAGTGAATTCAGCTTATGTTAATATAAAAGGAATTAATGTTAGAATAGAGAAAATAGTTATGGAATCAGATGTTGAAAAACCAGATGATGGCATGACTATTAATGATATATATAATTTGTATTCAAAAATTCAAATAGCAACTAGATTAGATAGTGATGAACAAATAATTGATATTTTACCATATGAATATATAGTTAATGGTAGAGTATATAAAGAGGAACCAATAGGTGCTTTTTGTAAGAGCTTTTCTATGGAAGTTGAAGTTGTAATAGCAAAAGGTAAATATATAAATGGTGTACTTAGAACTTTAGATGAAGCAAACTTAAAATTAGATGGACTTATTTTAGAAACATTAGCAACTTCTAATATAGTATTAATGCCTGAAGAAAAAGAAAATGGTGTATTACTTGTTGATATGGGAGGAGGACATACTGATATATCAGTATATAAAAATTCTAAACTTGAATTTTATACAACAATTCCAGTTGGTGGTAATCACATTACAAATGATATTGCTCTTACTTTTGACATAAGTTTAGAAGAAGCTGAAAAATTGAAAAAGCAATATAATTTGGCAATAATGGCTATGATTTCAAATAATCATGAAATAAAACTTTCTACAAAAGCTTCAGATCAAGAAAATAATATTGTTAAATGTAGTGATATAGTACAAGTAATTGAAGCCAGAGTAAAAGAAGTATTTCAGATTATAAGAAAAATGATGTCTGATAATAATCTTATTGGAAAGGTTGAAAGTGTTGTTTTAACTGGTCAAGGGATTAGTAATATAGTTGGTGCTGAAGAATTAACAACGCTTACTTTAAAGATAAATCAAGTAAGGATATGTAGTCCAAAACTAATTAATATAATAAGACCGCAACATACAACAGTTTATGGTATGGTAAGATATATTGCAAATTTAGGAGTAAGTAAACATGTTAATAGTGATGTTGCAATAATTACAGATCCAACTATAAAAGATAAGATTTTCGGTGGGTTTGGCAAAATAAAAAATAATTTCGCAAATTTATTTAAAAAAGCAAAAAGAATAGATGATATTAAATAAGAAAGATTGAGGAGGAAAATTATGATGGATAACGATCAAGTTGGTATGGCTAATATAAAAGTTGTTGGCGTAGGTGGTGCAGGTAATAATGGTGTTAATCGCATGATTGATATTGGTATAAAAAGTGTTGAATTTATTGCTGTTAACACAGATAAACAAGCACTTAACACATCTAAGGCTGATAAGAAATTACAAATTGGAGAAAAATTAACTCGTGGATTAGGTGCAGGTGCTGATCCAGAAGTAGGTAAATGTAGTGCAGAAGAATCTAAAGCTGAAATTGCAGAAGCATTAAAAGGTGCAGATATGGTATTTGTGACTGCAGGTATGGGTGGTGGAACTGGTACAGGTGCCGCTCCAATAGTAGCAGAAATATCAAAAGAAATGGGGATACTAACAGTTGCTGTAGTAACTAAGCCTTTTCCATTTGAAGGAAAAAGAAGAATGTTACAAGCAGAAGCTGGTATAGAAGAATTAAAACAAAATGTAGATACTTTAATTGTTATACCAAATGAGAAGTTATTACAAGTTGTAGAAAAACAAACTGGACTTACAGAAGCTTTTAAAATGTCTGATAATGTTTTAAGACAAGGTGTTCAAGGAATATCTGATCTTATAACTATACCTGGTCTTGTAAATCTAGATTTTGCTGATGTTAAAACAATAATGTTAAATGCTGGTATAGCTCACATTGGTATAGGTGTAGCTTCAGGAGAACGTAGAGCTCAAGAAGCAGCAAGACAAGCAATTCATAGTCCATTACTTGAAACATCAATTGAAGGAGCAGGTGGAGTTTTAATTAATGTTACTGGTGGAAGAAATTTAGGATTATTAGAAATTAATGAGGCTGCTGAACTTGTTCAAAAATCTGTAGATCCAGAAGCTAATATTATATTTGGTGCTGTTATTGATGAAAATTTAACAGATGAAATTGTTATAACAGTTATTGCAACTGGTTTTAATAAAACACCATTTCAAGATTTAAAACTTGATAACATTGTAGGAGAAGCTCTAAAAGGTGCAGTAGAAAATAGCGAAGTTAAAGAAGAACCAGAAGTACAAAATGTTCAACCAATGACTAGATCAAATGTTTCAAATACAAGAAGTACATATGATATAGATTTGGATATACCACCATTTTTAAGAAGAAATAGAGGAGAATAAATATATTGAAAAAATCAATGAACAAAAAAGTTTGTTGATTTTTTTTATATATCTAATTTTCTACAAAATTTTAAATATAAATATAATATAATTAGTCTAGGTGATTTAAATGACAATCTACCTAGACTATATTTTTTTTGAAAATTTAATTATGAATTTAATAATAATTTATCAAATAAATATATTTACAAAAAATAGAATAAAAAATGTAAATAACGTAATAGCAGGGGTAATAGCATCTGTATATGCTACAGCTTTATACATTACCAATGACAATTTCATAAATAGTTTTATTATAAAGTTGTTTATAATTTCAATATGTGTATATATAGCGTTTATTCCTAAAACATTAGTAGAGTATATGAAAAAAATAACATACTATTATTTAATTTCTTTTGTATATATTGGTACTATTATAGCTATTACATTATTTTTTAATATAACTATAAATAATATAATAACTAAAATTATAATATATTTGATATCTGGTATTATAACATATTTATTAAACAAAAAATTGTGGACAATGTGGAAAAGTAATATAAAAAATAATGATTTATCGTATATTATTGACATAGAAGGAGAAAAAATTAAATGTTTTGTTGATACTGGCAATGTAGTAAAAGATTATATAAACAATCTAGATGTTATTTTTGTGAATATAAAGTATTTTAATAAAATAAAAGAAAAAATATCTTTAGAAAAAAAGACATATATAAATTACGCAACTATTGATAATGATAAATGCTTAGAAGGATATATATTAAAAAATATTAATGTATATAAAGATAAGAAATATATATGTACTATAAATAAAATAACAGTAGTTTTCGTTGATAGAACTTTTAATTTTCAGGAAGAATATAGTGGTATCTTAGGATATAATACCTATGTTGAAAATTTGAGGGGAGTAAAATTATGATGAAGATAAGTGAAAAGATAAAAAAAGTATATTTAAATATATTAAAAATGTTAGGCTTAAATGAAAATGATTTGCTATATATAGCAGGTTCTGATAAATTACCTGAACCATTAGATTCAGAAGAAGAAAAAGAATTATTAGAAAAATTAATGAAAAAAGATACAGAAGCTAAAAATATATTAATAGAAAGAAACTTAAGACTTGTTGTATATATTGCTAAAAAATTTGAAAATTCAGGAGTAAATATAGAAGATCTAGTGTCAATAGGAACAATTGGACTTATGAAAGCTATTAACAGTTATGATTTGAGTAAAAACATAAAACTTGCAACGTATGCTTCTAGATGTATAGAAAACGAAATATTAATGTATTTAAGAAAAAATAATAAAATAAAGGCTGAAATATCTATTGATGAACCAATAAATACTGATAGTGAAGGAAACGATTTATCACTTGCTGATATATTAGGTACAGATAATGATAGCATCTTTAAACATGTTGAAGAGTCAGATAATAAAAAAGTGTTAATAAAAGCAATCAAAAAATTAAATAAAAGAGAAAAAACAATAATGCAACTAAGATATGGTTTTAATGGATTGGATGAATTAACTCAAAAAGAAGTAGCAGATAAGTTAGGTATATCTCAATCATATATTTCTAGAATAGAAAAAAAAGTAATAAATAATTTAAAAAAAGATTTTTTGCATTAAATACAAATTTTAACAAAATATTTAATTAATACTAAGTATAATATATGTGTTAATAAGTAGTATTTATTTTAATATATGTTAAGTAATAAAAGTAAAATAAAATCTAGTTTTGTCGAAGAAGTATAAGAAGTAATTCATATGTAAATTATATTAACAAAAAGGAGATTTAACATATGAATAATATAAAAGTTGAGATTAATGGACTTGATACATCAAGTCTTCCAAAATTATCACAAGATGAGCAAATGGAAATGTTAAGAAAAATAAAAAATGGGCAAACAGAATATAAAGATGAATTTATAAATGCAAATTTAAGACTTGTATTAAGTTTAATAAAAAAATTTAATAATAGAGGAGAAAATATAAATGATATTTTTCAAGTTGGAGTTATTGGTTTAATAAAGGCAATAGATAATTTTGATATTCAAAAGCAAGTACAATTTTCTACATATGCAGTTCCGATGATAATTGGAGAAGTAAAAAGATATTTAAGAGACAATAGTGCTTTTAGAGTTACAAGATCATTAAGAGATTTGGCATATTTAATATCACAAGAAAAAGAAAAATATATTAAAACTAAAAATGAAGAACCAACAATAGACGAAATATGTAAACTTACAAATGCTTCAAAAGAAGATGTGATTTTGGCAATAGATAGTATGGTATCACCAATGTCTATATATGAAAGTGTATATAATGATGGTGGTGATAATATATATTTATTAGATCAATTAAAAAATGAA
Source organism: uncultured Clostridia bacterium (assembly GCA_944383035.1). Lineage (GTDB taxonomy): Bacteria > Bacillota > Clostridia > TANB77 > CAG-465 > CAG-465. The sequence continues at coordinate 2,637 of CALWOE010000017.1, read as the reverse complement.
AAAGAGGATTCAGAGGATTTAATAAATAAAATTGCTATAGAACAAATGTTATCAAAATTAAGTGATAAAGAAAAAAGTATAATAATAAAAAGATATTTTAAAAATAAAACTCAAACTGAACTTGCAGATGAATTAGGTGTATCACAGGCACAAGTGTCTAGAATAGAAAAAAATGCATTAGAGAAAATTAAAAAGAAAATGTCAAAGACAAAATAAAAGGATAATACCTTTTATTTTTTTATGTATAAAAAAAGCAGAAAATTCATATAAAATATTGAGGTGAAAATATGGAACAAACAAGAACAATTTTTTTAAGTCCATCAGTACAACAATTTAATGTTGGATATGGTGATTATGGAACAGAAGAATATAGAATGAATAGAATAACTGATTATGTTGAAAATTTATTAAAACAAGAGGGATATACTGTATATAGAAATGATAAAGAGGATACTTTAAAACAAGTGGTGCAAAAAAGTAATGATGTAAATCCAGCAATACATGTTTCTATACATAGTAATGCAAGTGGTAGTCCGGGAGCTCAAGGAAGAGGTCCGGAAATATACGTTAGAACTAAGGGGAGTAATGCAGATAAATTAGCAGGTTTTATATATGATAATTTATTAGACATATATCCAGATAAAAGTTTAGGTAAAGGTGTAAAATATACAACCAATTTATATGAATTAAATAAAACAAGAGCACCTGCTGTTTTAATAGAAGTAGCATTTCATGATAATAAAGAAGATGCGGCATGGATAATGCAAAACGAAGAAAATATAGCAAAAGCAATAGTTAAAGGTATAAATGAATATTTTAACAGTTAGTTGAAATCATAGATGTTTTGTGCTAAAATACTACAAAAGAGGGGATAAGAATGTTAAAAATAGAAGAATTAGTAACATCAACAAATGGTAAATATATAAATGGGGATAAAAATTATATTCCTAAAAATTATATTATAGACAGTAGACTTGCAAATGAAGGAGATTTTTTTGTTCCACTTATTGGTGAAAACACAGATGGACATAAGTATATATTAGATTGTGTTAAATCAGGAATATCTGGATTTTTTATATCATCAGAATATGATAAAAAAGAGGAAGTTATAAAAGATAGTATAAATATAAACAAAGATATTTGCATAATAGAAGTTTTGGATACTCAAAAAGCACTATTTGAAACTGGAAAATATAATAGAGAAAAACATATTAATATACCGGTAATAACAGTAAGTGGAAGTGTAGGAAAAACTAGTACTAGAGAAATGATAGCTAGTGTGCTTAAGATGGAGAAAAATGTGCTTGTAACACAGAAAAATTTTAATTCATGCATTGGTGCTCCTATAATGACACTTAAAATGGATAGTCAAGATGTATGTGTATTTGAAGCTGGAATAGATGATTTTAATCAGATGGAAATGTTATCTGATTTATTAAAACCAGATGTATGTGTACTAACAGTTATTGGTACATCACATATAGCTGCATTAAAGACACAAGAAAATATATTTAATGAAAAGTTAAAAATAACAAGTCATATAAAAGGTATAAAAAAAGTAGTTTTAAATAGTGATGATAAGTACTTAAAAAATGTATTATCAAATGATAAGTATAAAACAGTGTTTTTTGGCAAGGATCAAGCTTATAATATAATTATAACTGATGATAATATTGAATTTGATACAAATATTTATAATAAAAAAGAACATATTGTTATAAATCAAATTGGAAATCATAATATAAATAATGCTCTTTGTGCTATAAGAGTAGGAGAAATATTTAATTTAAAAGTATCAAGTATTATAAAAGGTATACAAAATTATAAAAACTTTAATAAAAGATTGGAAAAAAAATATGTAAAAGATATATTAATTATAGATGATACTTATAATGCAAGTATAGACTCTATGTTATCTGGTCTTGATACAGTAAATAATTTAAAGTCAAAAAGAAAAATAGCTGTTTTAGGGGATATGTTAGAACTAGGTGAAATGTCAAATACTCTACATAGTAAAGTTGGAGAGAGTTTTAAAAATTTAAATTTTAATTATTTATTTGCTTATGGAGATTATGCAAAAAATATATATGAATCAGGTAAACAGTATTTTAATGAAGATAAAGCAAAATGGTTTAATAGTAAAGAGGAAATGTTACAAAATATAGAAAAAGTAATAAGAAAAGATGATATTATATATTTTAAGGCATCAAACGCTTTGAAATTTTTTGAAATAATAGATAAATTAATTAAATATATAGAAAAGTCACTTTAATAATAAGTGATTTTTTCTTTTTATTTAACATATAATGTATTGGTGATAATATGGCAAGAGGTATAGATTTTAAACAAAAAGAAGTGATTAGTTTAAGTGATGGGAAGATACTTGGATTTGTGGTTGACGTACAAGCGGATTTCGAAAATGGTGAAATTCATTCTATAATAGTAGCTAAAACTGGTAAATTATTTGGTAATATAATGAGTAAAAATAATATTACTATACCTTGGGATAAAATAAAGAAAATTGGTGAAGATGTTATATTAGTTGATATTTAAAATTAAATATAAAAAATTTTCAAAAAAAAATAAAAAAAGTGTTGACAAAATGAATTTTAAATGGTAATATAATACGTGTCACAA